>CAXVWN010000245.1:0-8258 GCA_964263725.1 Spirosoma sp. | reverse complement strand
TGCAAGCGGACAAAATTAACCATCCCGAACGCCCTTTGCCGGCGGGCATTGTGTCAGTGAATCAGGCTTGGCTAGTGGTCTTTGGCTGCGTTATTGGCTCGGTGCTGAGTGGCTCCATACTAGCTACGTCGCCAACCAGCTATTATTTGCTGACGGCTCATTTGATTTGTTCACTGCTGTACTCGTTTCCCCGCATTCGCTTTGGGCGGCACTGGTTGATGGGTCCTGTAATTTTAGCCAGTGCGACCGTCTGTGGGATTCTGTTTGTTCTAAGCGCTACTCCGTTGTACGAATTAGGCTTAACTGGTAAGCGGGTCATGTTGCTCATTGGCCTAGTTTGTTTTCTTCAGCATCTATTGGTGATTCCCCTCAAAGACCTGCGCGACATAAAAGGCGACTCCTCTGATAACGGCTCATCATTGGCCATGCGTTTTTCCCTAAGACGAATCATCCGTCTGGCGATAGTAGGATACCTAACCCCTTGGCTCATCTTGTACCTTGGGACCTGGTATTTAGGTGCTAGTCAAGAAGTAGAGTTCATTGAGTCCGTCCTAAGATGGCTGGCTTTAGCCTTCGGCCTGATTGGCACAGCCATCTCCCTAGTCATCAGTGCAAAGCCGAGTCTACTGTTGACAAGCCAGCGATTTGTCTGGTTCGCCGAATTAGGGGTATTATTTGTTTTCCAATTGAGTCTACCTTTGGCCACATTGACTTTATCACAATGACGGGGCTTGGCTTGGTAAATAGTATTTAATATGATCAGTTAACCCGGGACCGCGCTAAAATACTACTTGGATTAATGGGCGCTTTTTAATAACTATCAACTACAATCACAAGCATGAGCCTAGTGAAGTGTGCATCATTGACGATGCACACTTCACTAGGCTCATGCTTGGGGTAGTTAACACAAAACCGTCTTTTTCGCCACGTAACGGGTTCAACAGTCTTTAATCGAACTACATACGTGAGATATTGTGCTATTAACGTTCGTTTTAGCGAGCAAATAATTTTGCCATATAGGTACGTGTAAAAGCAGTCATTTTTGATGCTCTTAAGCCTTGAAAAGACGTTAAGACCATCCAAGCCTGAAATACAGCGGTTAGCAACCCAAATTCACACGTATTACGGGTGTTATACTCTACTTGCCTAAACAGCCCCCGTGATGAATAGTTAATCCTGTATAACTAATTGATTGACAAATTCTTATAGCCTCTATGTGGCGGATATACGGCAGCGGCACGGGATCGCACCGGCGCACCGGCCGTCGCGGGACCGTCTTGAATGTGTCAGCTAACCCACAATTGGTCAGGTCCTAAAGCGGCTAACTTCGTAACATCTGTCGTTTCAGCCCAACCCGCTCCAATACTAGGTATACCGGCTCGTAAACAGGCGTGTTGTCCAGTCCAACAAATCCACTCGATTGAAGCGATGGATTCGGACGATTACATCAGGTTTACTTTTTGCCCAGTTTTGGCTGCCCGGTAAATGCCTTCTATAACCCGCATATCCCGACAACCTTCTTCGCCGGCTATATGGCTGGGTAAGGCTTTTTTTGAGAGGATGTGTTGGGCGATGTCATCCAGTTGAGCCGCTTGCTGATTGACCACCGGAAAATCAAAGGCGCCTTGACTGCTACGGCCTGTAAAAGGTCCATAACTCAGAGCGGGTTCCAGTTCAAAGTAGCCCTCATCGGCTGAAGCATAGAAGCGATCGATATTGCAGTTTGAGGTGCAAGAGGAGGTGCAAATGGCCCCACTGGGGAAATAGAGTTGCCAGGTTATGTTTTCTTCGACCTCCCGGAACAGATCAGGCATGGTCACTGGGCCAAATTGAGCCGTAACGGCCAGGGGTTCCTCACCCAATACATACCGGGCACTTTGAACGCAGTAAACACCCAGATTCATCAGGGGCCCTCCGCCCGCTAGTGCTTTCTTTACGTGCCAATCATCGGGACTTATCCCTGCTAACCGGTAGCCTAATGAAGCCTCAATCAGGCGTACCTGACCGAAGACTTTCTGTTGACCCAATCGTTTCAGTTCGATGTGATGCGGATCGTAATGCAATCGGTATCCCACCGCCAGCTGGACACCTGCCTTTTGGCAGGCATCAATCATTTGCTGACAGTCTTGGGGGGTAAAGGCCATCGGTTTTTCGACGATAACATGCTTGCCCGCTTTGGCGGCTCGCAGGGTGAATTCTTTGTGCAAGCCATTGGGCAGGGTGATATACACCAGGTCAATCGCTGGATTATGGATGATCTGATCGAACGTCTGGTAGGTATAGCAATTCTGGTGGGGAATATTAAACTCGCTCATCCATTGAGCCGCTTTAGCGGGTGTTCCCGTAACGATACCCGCCAGGTGGCAATAGGTTGAGGCCGTTAGTCCGGCTTTGAGTACGTTGGCGTAGCGGCCTAATCCGCAAAGCGCAATGTTTACTTTTCGATTATCAACTTGGTTGGCCCGCTGCTGAGCCATGGCCAAGAGGGAGGGTAAAGTCAGGGAGGCTCCCACCGTCCGTCCCATTTGCTCCATAAACGTACGTCTTGAAAAAGTGGTCATTTGGTCGGCTTTTGGCTAGGTATAGCCGGGGTTTACCAAAAGTAGCCAAACGGTCAACAATGCGCTAGCTTATTCCACCAGTGGGCTAATGCGGGGACAAGCGAACTGGGGCAATGCCAAGAAAATGCTAAATAGAGGGTTTGACCAGATCGAGAAGTGGAGGAGAATTTGCTGAAGTTCACCTGCCGACCGCCCCAGTAGGGCCAGCTGCTAAACCCGTCACCGCCGTTCAATCCGTATCATAGGGATGTCAACCTACGAATTGGTTGGCTGTAAACGATAGTGTCCTGTTAGGGTAAAAACGTATCGACTAGCGTATCGGTCAGTTGATGGCTTGTCCAACCAGCCCACAAACTTTTTGCCTTTAGTACGGCCCAAGCCATCAGGCTAGCCCCCAAAGCAATGGCAATACTCTTTTCCGTTAATCCGTGAGCCAGGCCGAACACCGCCGACGTCCACACAACGGCCCATAGTCTAGACCAATATTTAACACAACAAGCCAAGAGCAAACCTCGACAAATGAGTTCTTCGTACAGGTTGGTGACACAATTGATTCCATATCGATAAACATCTACTTGATACCTAAATTTTTGTCCCATTGAGGCCACAATGAGTAATGGAATAGCCGCCAGTACTGTGCCTGCAATAATTCCATACGTTAAAGACGGTAAATTATAAGCAGTAGTCCCACTCCATTGCTCCTTGTAATCCATTTTTAGGCGATATTTTCCAATAAAAAGCATGGCCAGAACTAAAGGCAGTAAACCCAGAAGGCCATTTCCAAAATCGAAGAAAAGTAATCTATTTACTTTGTCACTAAAACCCAGGAATGGAATTACCAATTCGCGTAAAACAGCAACGCCGTAAAAGCCGGCAAAAATGAAACTGCTTAAAAACAAGGGAACATAAAATTTATCCTTAATGAGTTGCATTCGGCCTAGCCCAAATACGAATAGACCAATACTTAAGCAGGCAATAGAGACCCATAAATAGTCATTCATACGATTAATTTTTTGTGCAATTTGTTCTTAAAACTATCAATTTCGAGCTTTGCCAGGAAGGAGACATCAAAGTAAGATGCGATTTAAAAAAGGGATGCAGACTGCTGTTAGGCCAGTCAAAGCCGTATTGATTAACGGCTCTTTTTGAATGGAAATATGGACTATTCAACCGCATTATATTTTCATAACATAATTTTAGTGGCCGTTACATAAGTTGGTACTTAGTTAAATCTATCTATTTAAGTTTTAATTTAGCGGGTGCATTCAAGCCAAATTTAGGACAACAAGTTAGCTGATTGATACGCCAAATGGCTTTTGCAGCCGTGGCCTGGAGACGCAGTGCTTATATAGAAAAAAGTACACCTATGAGTCCTGTAAAGCCCACAGAGATCTAGGCGTATACGACTGATTAGAGTTGACAGAAATTAAAATAAGTTAGAGTCGAATCGGAGGGTTTCCTGAACGATTTCTGGCCTACTTTATTTAAGGGTAACCTGCTCATATCGTGTTGGGGTAATTAGTTCTAAGAAACGGAATAACCTAAATGGATGTGCTCCATAGAGTAGTACTATCTGCCTTTCGAAGTTTTGAGTTAATTTATTTATCTGGTTGGGTAAACCCCCTTTTCATGACAGGACCGCTGCCTCACATCAATCGCGTTATTAGAAGCTAAGGATCTACATCCATTGTTTTCCATAGGTCAATGCGAACAAATAAAGTTGACGATCTACTTATGGAAACAATGGATGAATTCTTTGAGCACACAATTCAGGATATGTACTCCGCCGAAAAACAAGCGCTGGAAGCAATGCCCCAAATCGTTCAGCGGGTACAAAGTGATCAACTTCGACAGGCGCTTCAGGTCCATCAGCGCGAATCGGAAAGTCAGGTAACCCGTCTGGAACAGATTGCCAAACAATTAGGTATTGACCCGGATGGCGAAACATGTATGGCCATGCAGGGGCTTATTGAAGAAGCTCAGGACTTGCTGGATCAACTAGAGGATGGTCCCTTGGCTGATGCAGCCATTATTGGGGCTGCTCAAAAGATGGAACACTATGAAATTGCCAGTTATGGTACGGCCCGAACGCTGGCGGTGCAAACCGGCAAAGAGCAGATTGCTAATTTGTTGGAAACCATCTTGAAAGAAGAGAAAGCGGCTGATGAGAAACTTACCTTTATAGCGACTCATTCAATTAATCGAAAAGCGGCTCAATTGTAATCAACTTGACTCATAAACTGGCTATCAGGATTATTGTCTGACTGCGAAACAGTTGCCTTAAGCAAGTCGTTAGGCAGCAGATAGTTCAGTTTTACCTATCTTAAAAACAAAATACGTTATGAAAATACAGTCAATCGCCCTGGGCTTCTTATTGACCCTGGGTATAACAGAGATTTCAATCGCTCAGCAGAATAGTGCTCCCATGAGTGCTGGCACAACCGCCAAAGTGGGCAGAGAAAGTAAAGCGGAATTCGATAGCCAAAACCAGAAAGGAGCAGCGGCCGTGGGTGCCGTTTCAGCAACCAGCGCAAAGCTTTCCTCAACGGATCAGAATTTGATGATGCAGGTAGCCAAAGGAGGGATGATGCAACTGGAAGTGAGCAAGGTAGCCCTTCAGAAGGCTACTAACCCCGAAGTACGCGAACTGGCGCAGGCCGAAGTCGATGAACAAACGGGATTATCCGCCAAATTGAAAGAAATTGCTGACGCGAAAGGTATTACGTTACCGGCAACTCCTGATCCCGAAACCCAGGCAATGGTGACCAAATTACAAGGCATGTCGGGGGCGGCATTAGACAAAATGTATGTGAGCGAAAGTGGCGTGAAAGGCCATGAAAAACTCGACAAAGTCATGTCAACTGTGGAGTCAACTGCTTCAGATGCTAGCTTGAAGGGTGTTGGCAAGGCCGCTCATCCGTTGGTAAAAACTCATTTAACCGTGGCGAAGCAGATTTTGAATAAACTGTAAGCTCAGTCGGCTAATAGATAACAAAAAAGGGTGGTGACTGATAGGTGCCACCCTTTTTGTTGTATGTGTGTTCTCTACCAGCGAGAATCATGGACTTTAGATAAACGGGTACATGGCTCCTTAAAGAGGGTTACTCGTTTTCAACCATTCCAAGCGAAGCCGTAGATGCCCCTGAACCTGATACTCCTGATACGTTTTAGCAGTTTCGCTGGGATTGAGCGGGTCGCTGTCGGGAGCGTCCTCATCGTATAGATGGACGGTGGGCAGGACTCCACTTTTGGCCAGCAACCGGACCCGGCAAGAACAGGTAGCTGTACCCGCCAGACGTATCACGAGATAGCCACTGGTTTTACTTGTTAACTGATATTCAGTCTGATAAATCGGATAGTCGGCAAAGACAACGACCGGTACATTGGTGAATCGTTTGTAGGCGTAACTCGTCAGGATATACGCCAAAGCTCCCCCGTAAACTTCCTGACCGACAGAACCGGCCTGCTTCCAACCTGTCGATATGTCTTCTAAGGGAATAGGCAAGTCCCGGATGATACGCCCTTCTTTGGGGGATTCGCAGACGGAATCCGCGGCCAGTTGCGACGGGTAATAATACCGGCCCCGGTGCAGCAAATACTTCATGTATTCTGAGAAGAACAACCGGATGGAATCAGGAACATCCCGGCCTACTTCCTTGAGATAACTAATCATGGTGGCCACAATTTCGCCTTCTTCATAAGCAGCCAGATAGGGCGCATTCCGGAGGGGAGCCACACCCAGAAACGTACTGCGATCGGTACCAAAGCCGAACTGGCAATCCCAGAGCCACAATCGGGCAATGACATTGGCCAAGCCAAGACGACTCAGATCAAAATACAAACGGTTGCCGGTAATTTTCCAGAGCTTGGCGAGTGTCAGTGCGCTCATGATGGTGATGTTGCTCTGATAAAGCAGCTCAAACCCTTTACCCCGGAGCCGTTCAGCCGAGGCAATGGCTTCATCCAGATAGCGGGCTTCCTTCGTGAACTCATAGGCCTGCACCATGACGTGCGTAAACAAACCCGCTACGTCCAACTCACCGCCTTTTCCGGTATCGGTTTCGGCCTTGACTACGGCCAGCGTTCGAATGTCATAAAATACCGGCCAGTTGTACCCAAAATGATGAGCCGCTTTAATGACAAATTCAAGCGAGTTAAACAGTAACTCTTTGGCTTGTGTATTGCCTTGATCGGCTAATCGGCCCAGATTCATCAGCGTATGCAGCAAATACCAGGAGTCTATTTTAGTCGGGTCCTGCTCTTCACTGCGTTCGTTAACAGCCTCTGTAAATGTACCGCCCGGCAACCACCGCATGAGCGTTTGTTGTCTCTCATCATAAAACGAGGGCAGACTTTGTTGCAGACTCTCAACCAGTGGCACCGGCTTTTCGCTCCAACTCTGATACTCCCAAAGTGGCACCAGAATCGCTAGTTGCACCATGCTTTCGGGCGGCTTATACGTAGCGTCGACGTACGCATTCAGGTAGAAGTGCTTTTGAATCATACGCCCGCAACCAGCCGATTCACTTAAGGCCTGGATCGTTCGTTCAGCCGCTTTGGGCCAGTGATAATACTGAGTTTCGGGCTTGGGCAGATGCAGATAAATGCCGGCCATCGCGTCCAGAAACTGATCAGCGGCCTCAAATTCATTTTGGGGAACCACGTCGCTCAGATACAAAAAGGCATCCGAGAGCGTAATCTCGTTTCCGGCGGGTAGGGGTGACGTTGCAGTCGGCAGGGCAAAACCAATTTCGGGCCATTGAGCGCCGACCGTACCGGAAGGTTCGGTTTGAGTTGCCTGAAAATAGTCATTCAGGGCCGTGAAGTTCTGAAAATACAGCAACGAACTTTCGGCCGGTTTGGTCACCGACAGATAGGCCAAACCCGAAGTTGGCCCGGTCTGGGTAACATAAACCATACCCTGAGTTGTAGCCGGATTGTAGTCTTTATCCAGCACATATACATCCCGGGGAAATGCCTGAAGGATAAATGACTGATTGGGTGTCAGGGCGGTCGTATAACGTAGTAGCGGTGAGTCGCCCTTGGGCAGTTCAACGGTTACGCGAAATTGCCCAAGGGCGCCCTCAACCAGGTATTCGACTTTTGTCTTACTTTTTCGCCCAACCTTAAAACCCTTAACCATCTGAGGATCAAAGCAAGTTCGAATCGCCAGCGTACCCGATTTGCCAAAGCTATACAACAGCCAGAATGAATTGGTCGTCAGGCAGACGGTCAAATGACCCAGTTCAAGTTGCACACCAGCATCCGTCCGGTGAGTGGCTTGTTTAAGCTGGCCATCGAGCCCCGTTACCCACTGCGATGTTTCTTCAGTTTTGGTAAAGGATTGCCAGTACGTTGGACTATTGTACGATTTACTCGGCATAACGCTATACAATCCGTCTTCGCAGAGTCGGCTTTTTCTTTTTTCGTGACAGTATCGCAATCACTGCCGCAGTGGCAGCGACGCCAATCAGTACGTTTTTAGCCAGACCTGCGCGGTTATATTTCCAGTCTGCTTTCCAGCCTTTTTCCGCGAAAATATTCGGAATGTGGCCTTGCCGGAGATCATCGACAATTCCTTCTACTACGTTGATCCGATCGGCCAGCAACAAGGGAAGCCAGTGGCCGTATTCGGACTCGCTCGATTTGAAGGCGTAGCGCCGGATGGCACCGCTAAAGCCGGAGGGCGGGGATGAC
>CAXVWN010000244.1:0-6397 GCA_964263725.1 Spirosoma sp. | reverse complement strand
CAATTCCAGAATAGATAGGGCAGGGGTATCGTCAATGAAAATGGGTGCTTCGGTTAGCCGCTGAATTTTGTGGTGCAATTGCGTCCACTCGTGCGGAGCCAGCGTACCTTTTCTGATTTTCTCAGAATCAATTTCAGCTTCGGCCGAGATAAGCCGGTTTACCAACTGCACCGACGACATTTCAAGCGAAAAAATGGCGACCGGTTTTCCGTGATCAACAGCAGCATTCCGGAGCGCACTAACGACAAAAGCCGTTTTACCCATCGCTGGTCTGGCCGCCAGAATAATCAATTCAGTAGGTTGCCAGCCCGATGTAACGCGGTCGAGGTTTGTAAACCCAGATGGTACACCTGTTAAGCCTTCCTGATTTTTCTTGGTTTCAAGTTCATTAAGCGCCATCCTGACAATAGTACTCATGTCAGCATAGTTCTTTTTGATATTCGATTCCGAAATCTTGAAGAGCTGTTGTTCAGCCCGGTCAAGAAGCTCAAAAACGTCAGTAGTATCTTCGTAGGCGTCGCGCAGAATGGTAGACGACATGGCGATGAGTGCCCGTTTGAGCGCCTGCTCCGACACAATACGGGCGTGATACTCAATGTTAGCCGCCGAGTTGACCCGAAAGGTAAGTTCCGAAACAAAACCACCTCCGCCTACGATTTCGATTTCACCAGTTTTCCGCAGTTGTTGGGTAACTGTCAGTAGATCAATAGGGTCGGAATTGCCAAATAGGGTTAGAATCGCCTGGTAAATCCGCTGGTGCGCTTCTTTATAAAATGTCTCGGGTTTGAGGATATCAACAACCGACGAAAGAGCGTCTTTTTCAATCATTAACGCACCTAACACAGCTTCTTCGAGGTCAAGCGCTTGCGGGGGCAGTTTGCCTAGTCCCGTATCGAGCCAGTGATTTCCGGCTTGCTGACGACCCCCGGCAAAAGCCGAAGGTTTGCGAAGGTGTTGATTGGGGCGTGCGTTATTCTCCATTATCTTACTGCAAGTTTACGCATTCTATCCCCCATAAGGCAAGTCGGACCTGATCGACGTATAGCCATAACGACCACCAAAACGTTCGTAACATTCTGGTAATGTTGACGCTACAACGCTGAAAAAAAAATTGATTATTTAAGCAACACTTAGGGGATGAGCTTACGTACATAATACTGAAACGGAGCAGATGCCTGTACGTTAGCAAGATAGAGATTATTTGTTATAAAATGCACGTTTTGTGCAAAATTTTAGCCTTAAATAAGAAACTGACCAAAGCGAATAAATTTTCGGCCAAACGCGTTGTAGAAGCAAAGAAATCGCTTACTTTTCGGAATCACACTTTAACGTAATTCATCGTTTGGTCGAAAAAGTCATTACCCTCGACAATGTATCGCTCATCGACTTTCTGGGCGTAGAGAACCACACTATAAAAGAGGTGGCCGCTGCGTTTCCAATGAGCAAAATTATCTCGCGTGGCAACGAGATTCGTATCAAAGGCACAACGCCTGAGATTAGCCGCATTAGCGACATTCTGGACTCGCTATTGGAACATTATCAGAAATACGGAAAAATTACCCAGGAAAATGTCCAGAACTATATTAGTCATAGTGGCCAACCGGTTAATGGAAACGGTCTTGTTCCGCCGGTACCCCCGAATGATGATGAAGTACTGGTATATGGTACGCGTGGCGTAGTTGTTCGGGCGAGAACTGATAATCAGAAACGCCTGGTCGAAGCCGCCGAGAAGTACGATTTAGTATTTGCTATTGGACCGGCAGGTACCGGGAAAACCTATACGGCGGTTGCTCTTGCCGTGCGGGCGTTGAAGAATAAAGAAGTTAAGAAAATCATTATTACCCGTCCGGCAGTTGAAGCAGGCGAGAACTTGGGGTTTCTACCGGGTGATTTAAAGGAGAAAATCGACCCGTATCTGCGCCCGATCTACGACGCTCTCGATGATATGATTCCGGCAGAAAAATTAAAATTTTATACCGAAAATCGAATCATTGAAATTGCGCCATTGGCTTATATGCGGGGTCGAACCTTGAATCACGCTTTTATTCTGCTCGATGAAGCGCAGAATACGACATCCATGCAGATGAAAATGTTTCTGACGCGAATGGGCCCAACGTCGAAGGCGATCATCACTGGCGACCGGTCGCAGATTGACCTGCCAAATAAGCAAAAATCTGGTTTGGTTGAATCTATTGACATTTTGAAAAACATCAAAGGGATTGCGTTCGTTGAACTTGATGGCCGCGATGTGGTCCGTCACCGGCTCGTGCGTGACATTATTTCGGCGTATGATGAAGCAGGTAAATAACAACCTGAAACAGTACAAACGAATCGGCTGGCGTTGGCTGGCCGGTTCGTTTTTGTGTTTGATAACGTCGGTAGCCTGGTCACAAACCAACACTACCGGTGAAGAATTAATTAATCGTTGTGGCGTAGTTGAGCACGAGCGTATTCTGCAACAACGCAATCCCGATCGGCTTCGTCAGATTACGGAGCTGAACCGGCTGATTCAGCAGGCAGAAACAAAAAGCAAATTTCTCCGACAGGCGGCCGACGAGACTGTTTACCGAATTCCGGTGGTGGTTCATGTCGTACATAATAATGCATCGAATACTATTGGCGGTGCCAATAATGTCAATATTTCGGAAGAGCAAATTCTCTCACAGATTCAGGTTCTGAACGAAGATTATCGACGTAAAGAAGGAACGAATGGATACAATACCAGTGCTATTGGAGCCGATGCCCGCGTTGAGTTTTTCCTGGCAACGACTGACCCGTTAGGCAATCCTACTACTGGTATCACCCGAAATTATTATGCTCAAAAATCGTCCTTCAATGTCTTCAACGACGATGTACTACTGTCACAAATTGCCTACTGGCCCAGTAATCGATACCTGAATATCTGGGTAACTAAAGTTGACACCTACATTGGCTATACACAATTTCCGACAGCAGCAGACACGCTAAAAGGATTACCTACTATTTCGAATGAATTTACCGACGGTTCAATCATTGATTATCGTTATTTTGGCAGGAAAGTAGGTACCGTCAGTAGCTCGTCGCTGTATGCGTTGGGACGAACTGCTACGCACGAAATAGGCCATTGGCTGGGTTTATTTCATACCTGGGGCGATGGAAATGGATGTGCTGAAGATTATGTAGCCGATACACCTCTTACGGAAGACAGGTCTGATGTTTCGCAGTTAACCACCTGTAAGCAAACGTATTCGACTTGTGTTGCTGGTAAGCAAACGCGTGATCTTGTCGAAGATTACATGAACTATTGGCCCGATGCCTGTATGAATCTATTCACGGCCGGTCAGGTAGCCCGCATGCGGCTGGTATTGACATTAAGTCCGCGCCGGGCGCAACTGCTTAAGTCGGTTTCATCGCCCCTGACCGAAACAGAACTACTAACAATTAGTGTCTACCCAAATCCAGCGACGACAAATCCATACGTTGATGTGCAACTGAAGGGCTTTCAAACGTTTAGCGTTGATCTGTTCGATGCAACCGGGCGTCAGTTACGAACAGATACGTATACAGACTATCCAAGTACAAGCGTGAGCTTATCCGTAACGGGCTTGGCAACAGGAGTTTATATTGTGCGGGTTAAAACGGGTAGCGAAATAGCCAGCAAGCGCTTGCTGATACAATAGTAGTAGCATGGGCGGAAGTTCATTGGTGGAGAAAGCAAAGCGGGTTTTCACTCGCAGTACATATGATTAACGTTTTACCTATTTCAAGTCCTTCTGATCTAGAATCGGCTTTCGCCATTCGCCGACAGGTGTTTGTGGAAGAACAACATGTTTCTGCTGAAGAAGAGTATGATGAATTTGAGGACAGCAGCACTCATTTTTTGGCTCGCGCCGATAGCACGCCCTGCGGTACCGCACGTTGGAGACGTACATCTAACGGTGTCAAGCTAGAGCGATTCGCTGTTTTGGCCGCTTTTCGCGGGCAAGGTGTTGGCAAAGCATTGGTGAAGACCGTACTCGACGATGTATTTAGTCAGCAACCCGAACCTATTGAGCGAATTTATCTCCATGCACAGGTAACCGCGATGCCACTTTATACCGGTTTTGGATTTATATCGGTCGGCCCTATGTTTGAAGAAGCTGGTATTCAGCATTACAAAATGGTGTTACCGGGATCGGCTTATGCGAAGGAATGAGAGGTAATCCATTCGTGCGCTATGTCGCTGCCCTGATCGCG
Organism: Spirosoma sp.; assembly: GCA_964263725.1. GTDB lineage: Bacteria > Bacteroidota > Bacteroidia > Cytophagales > Spirosomataceae > Spirosoma. Next base: position 2,182 of record CAXVWN010000244.1, on the reverse strand, counting down.
GGAATTATCCTATATGTGCAACTGCCCGATTGGGTAGAACTTCCACTGGCAGCGCTATTTGTTGGAGCTGGCCTACTTGTTTGGGGTTTTATTCTTCATAGAGGTAAAGCGGTCAAACCTGTTCAGACTGCGCCTGGCATTGGCGGTTTATTGGTTCTTCTGGCTCTCGGTTGGGCAATTACTTATCAGCATACCGCCGTCAATCAGCCTGATAACATTGTTCACCTGACCGATACGCTTCGGGCCTATGAAGGCGTAGTGATCACTCAGCCCGAAGAACGTGCCAAGACCTTCCGCGTTGAATTAAACGTTCGTCGGGGAAAGTGGAAAAGCCGTAATGTCGATGAATGGAAACCACTCAGCGGCCGGGTCATTGTTTATTTGGATAAGGCGGGAGAATCTATACCCCGTTATGGAGAAGTCTGGTTGGTAGCGGGCGCTCCCCGCCCGATTGACCCGCCTTTAAACCCCGGTGAGTTTAACTACAAACGCTACCTCAGTTACCGAAATATCCATCATCAGCAGTATTTGCGAACGTTTCAGCGGACGATTCTTGCCGTTGAGCCACCCAGCCGCATCACTAATTTAGCCACTCGTGTTAATCGCTGGGCCGATAGTGTTATTACCCACCAAGTTGGCACCCGTGCTGAATATGGTATTGTAAATGCCATGATTTTGGGTGTGCGAGATGATCTGGATACGGAACTGTACCGAGCTTACTCGGCCGCCGGAGCCGTACATATTTTATCTGTGTCGGGGCTTCATGTGGGTATTCTGTTCAGCGTATTGACGTTGTTGCTGAGTTTTCTCACGAAGCGGCCACGGGGTAAAATTCTGATGGCTTTTCTACAACTAACTATTTTATGGTTCTACGCACTCGTTACGGGCTTTTCGCCCCCGGTGCTCCGGTCGGCGGCCATGTTCTCAATTCTCATTATAGCCAATGCCTCGGGTCGTCAACAACAGTTGACTAATACGCTGGGGGCATCAGCGTTTTTTATACTTTGTTTCGATCCTTATGCCCTGTTTTCGGCGGGATTTCAGTTGTCTTATCTGGCGGTAGCGGGTATTGGTGCGTGGCAATCATCACTCTATCAGTCCATCACATTTCGTAATAAGTGGGCGAATCGACTTTGGGAATTGACGGCTGTTGCCCTTGTCGCTCAGTTGATTACGTTTCCGTTGGGCGTATTTTATTTCCATCAGTTTCCAACGTATTTCCTGCTGGCAAATCCCATTGTGATTGTCATGTCAGAAATTCTGTTGCCGCTGGCAATGGCAACGCTGGCCTTTTGCTGGGTGCCATATCTAAATGACATTTTGGGTTGGTTATTAAATAAAACGGCCTGGCTTCTCAATTATGCCGTTACGCAAACGAGTCAATTACCGGGTGCCGCCTGGGATGGATTGTGGCTTTCCCAAATGGCAATGATACTGATATACGCGGTTATTTTTTGTGGTGCGGCCCTGTTGCTGACCCGTAACCGGACATACTTGTGGGCAACTTGTGTTTCGGCCGTGTTATTAGCCGGATTGATGATCGTAGACGATTATCAGCAAGCACACCAGCAACGATTAGCGGTACATTTTCTGCCACACCGAACGGCAGTTAGTTTAACCGATGGGCACCAGAGCCGATTACTGACCGATCTTGATACGAATGATACGCGCTCCTTCGATTTTTATTTGAAAAATACTTTTGGGCAGTGGGGTGTTTCGGATTTAAGAATCACGAATGCAAATCGAAACAGTACATTATCCGATTCGCTGAACACCATCCCGGCTTATCACCAAAGCCGGGATTATGCATTATGGGTGTGGCAGGGGAAAACGTTACTGCTGGTTAACAAACTAAGTGGAAATAATCACTGGCGATTACCCGCCGTCGTAGACTATCTCATTATCCGCCGGAATGCATTAAAAGAATGGAGTCAATTAAATGGGCGCGTGGTGTCTCGACACATCATCTTCGACGATTCCAACAAAACACCGCTGACAGACAAACTTTTACTAGAAGCTAAAACGTTGGGTATTACCTGTTTTTCGGTTCGGCAGATGGGCGCGTATGTAGCTGAACTGGAGTAAAGTAAGGCCACTTAATAAAGTCATATAAAGAGGGGGGCTGAAATCAGAAAAAACTTTTTCTGATTTCAGCCCCCCTCTTTATATGACTTTATTAAGT
>CAXVWN010000243.1:0-7834 GCA_964263725.1 Spirosoma sp. | reverse complement strand
ATGGCGAAACTAATTACCCTGGCTATGTATAAGCTGACGGGAACGGTAAACTTTCGCTGGTTAGTCTTTGCTGCTTTTGTCTTTCTTCTGGGCATTATATACGTATTCTACCGCCTTTTTCGGTCGATTAAGCTGCCGTTATTGGCGTTTGTACCAATCGTATTTTTAGTATTACAACCACAATATTATCTCACTAGTATATGGGCCATAACGGGCTTACAACATCTGGTGACACTGTCATTGACGTTGGCTGCTATTTATTGCTTAGCCAGCGGTAGCCGAAACCGCTTTGTGGGGGCAATATTCATACAGATAGTTGCATCCCTCTCGATGAGCAATGGGTTGTTCGGTTGGGTAGCCGGGGCGGTCATGCTGGCTTTACAGCGGCAGTGGATTCGGTTGACTATCTGGTTGATACTAGGTGTAGCAACAATCGTTTTTTACTTTCACGATTTTCCCAACGGACAAGGTAATGAGAGTAGCGTAAGCTTCTTTCTGCACTATCCTTACCTGGTATTTTTTGGCTTTTTTACATTCATTGGTGGTTTATTCGACTTTCTGCCAAACGCTACTATTTTAGTGCGCAGTGTGCTGCCCACATTTGGGGGCTTCGTTTTTGTGTCAACCATGTTATGGTTATTGTGGCGTATGAATTGGCCACTATTGCGAGGGATAACAACCACGTCTTCTTCGGATCCCGTACTGGTTGCTCGTCAAAAACGACGTTATTTCTTTACGGGCTGTTATGCTTTTCTAATGGTTAACGCTGTTATTGTTGCGTTTCTGAGGCCCCGTTTCGGCTACGATGTTATGCTGGTGAGTAATTATATGATCTATTCGGCAATACTCGCATCACTACTATATCTCAACGTTTTAAGTGAATACGGAATCCAGTCGATGCCGATGCGCTGGATACAGTTTGGTTTACTGTTTGGTTTGGGAATCTGGGGATTTTGGTACATAACCCGTTTGCCAAAAATTGCTCTACGAAAAGAATTATTACTAACAAGCGCCTTTAATCAGAAACATAACGAGACAGGTTTAGGAGCCTCTTGGGGAACTCCCTTTGCTACGTTAGCCAAAGAAGTGATGGGTAAAGCCATCAGGAAGGGTATCTATCAGTATCCTGTGGCCTACTTTACCCCTTATGAGCAAGACGTGCTGGCTGGACGGCAGATAAAATCCGACTCAACGCTGGATCTTCAGTTGGGGCCGGGAGATTATAGCAATTTGGTTAAAACAGACTATGGCGCGTTGCCTTATTTGGTTAATCAGGCGGCTGTAGTGATTCAGTCAGATAAAAACACCTATTTGTTTCCTTCTGATGTGTCGTTTACACCAGCTACTTTTTTCTTAAATCGGCCAGTAAGAACGCTAAATGCTGAAATTATACGGCCAATACTTCCCCGAGGGCATTATCGTATAGGTATTTTGGCTCCAGCTGGAGAAGAAAAAGCCATTCAATTTAGCCAACAGACATTGACTATTCCTTAAGAAAAGAACGTGTGGAATATATCCGCAACGTCAAAAAAGTTTACTTTTGTCAATTCTGCCACTGAATCATTACTGTTGTTTTGTCAAATACTCAGATTTCTATTGTAGCCCCGTTGTACAACGAAACCGAGTCGTTTCCGCGTCTTGTTTCCCGGTTAAATGCTGTGATGGATAAATCTCCGTTGTCCATTGAGGTAGTCTTGATTGATGATGGGAGTCGCGACAATACGGCTGTTCTGATGCAACAGATCGCACTGACCGATAGCCGCTATCAGTGCGTGTTTCTGTCGCGTAATTACGGCCACCAGATTGCCCTTACAGCGGGTATTGCGTCGGCCTGTGGCACCGAAGCCTTATTTATCATCGACGGTGACCTGCAGGACCCGCCCGAATTGCTTACTGAGTTTTACCAGAAATATCAGGAAGGCTACGATGTTGTATATGCGGTGCGGAAGAAGCGGAAGGAGAACTGGATTAAGCGAACAGCTTATTCATTATTCTATCGCTTGATGCGGTCAATTTCCTACGTTGATTTGCCGTTGGATAGTGGTGATTTTTCGCTCATTAGCCGCCGGGTAGCGGATGTATTGAAGCAAATGCCCGAAGAGAGTCGATTTATTCGCGGTATGCGGAGTTGGATTGGTTTTCGGCAGATTGGCGTTGAGTATGAACGGGATGCCCGCTTAGATGGAGACTCGAAATACTCCTTCAGCATGTTACAACGCCTGGCTTATAATGGAATTTTTAACTTCAGCGAGTATCCCGTTAAGTTAATTACCCGAATGGGTATGATTACCCTTGGTATAGCGGTTTTGTATTTAATACAAACACTCATCAAGCGTTTTGTTTACCACGATGTTCCACAAGGATTCACAGCCTTATTATTTGTAATTATCCTCTTCAGTGGGGTTCAATTGATAGCGTTAGGTTTAATTGGCGAATATGTTTTGCGCATATTTTTCCAGGCGAAAGGACGTCCACTTTATGTGGTTCGGGAAATCATTCGCCAACAACAACGTCAACCATTGAGGAACTTAGACAGCCCGAAAATAACAGTAGATTGAGTCGAATCAGCTTACTCACTATTGGTTATGGCCGGGTATAAATCACAATACTCTTGAACAGCACCTTAAACGCCTATCCTGACCGCATTAATATCGTTATTCCTTTATTTAACGACTGGCAGGCTCTCGGATTATTGCTGGAACGCATTCGGGCGGTAAATGAACCAATACTAACCAGTCGGCTGGCCTTCCTGATTGTGGACGATTGCTCCGTAACCGACTACGAAACGTTGCCTAAGGGCATTGGACAATCGCTCTCGGTGCTGCGTCTATTCCGGAACGTTGGGCACCAGAAAGCAATTGCCCTTGGCCTGTCTTATCTGGCTTCGTTGCCCGAACAGCATCTCACTATTGTGATGGATTCAGACGGCGAAGACCGACCCGAAGATATTTTGCCGCTTTTACAAAAGGGAGCCGAGAACCCAAATTGTGTCGTGTTTGCGCATCGTGCCAAACGACACGAAAGTTTAGTTTTTCGGTTGTTTTATGAAGTGTATAAAACCGTCTTCCGGTTGTTGACGGGCAAGGTGATTACGTTTGGCAATTTTAGTCTTATTCCGGCGAAGCAATTACGCAAACTAGCCTATGTTTCTGAAATATGGAATAATTATCCCGGTGGCGTCATTCGGTCGAAATTGCCTTATACGGCTGTCCCATTGGAACGTGGACGCCGGTTGGCGGGAGAGTCAAAAATGAACTTTGTTTCGCTGGTACTGCACGGACTGAGTGCGGTTTCTGTGCTAATGGACACGACCGCTGTACGGCTGGCATTGTTCTGTGTTATGATGGTGGTGGCATCGGTTTTTGGCATTGGTATTGTGGTGGCGTTACGTTTGTTTACCGACATGGCTGTGCCGGGATGGGCCAGCTACTTAGTGTTCTCGTTCCTAATTGTTATTCTACAGGCTTTCCTGATTTCGCTGCTCCTCGTATTCATGGTTTTATCATACCGGACACAACCCCAGTTTATTCCGGCGCGACAATTTCAGGACTTTATTGAAAAGGTCGAAGAGGTGTATTAATAGACCAGTAAGTTCATAACTAGAAAATTGGTGGGTTGTGCGAATCTAAAAATTAGTTTGCTTTATATCAACTACTTATCGCTTACTAATTACCACTTGCAACTAAATAATGTTATTTAATTCGTTACAATTTCTACTATTTTTTATTGTTGTTACGCTCAGTTACTTCAGCCTGAAGTGGCAGGGGCGCTGGATACTATTGCTGCTGGCCAGTTGCTACTTCTACATGGTTTTCCAGCCAGCTTACATTGTTATTCTTTTTCTTACCATTGTCATTGATTACATCGCCGGAATCTGGATCGAAAAATCGAGTGGAAAATACCGACGGTGGCTACTGATTCTGTCGCTGATTTCGAACCTCGGTATTCTGGCCTTCTTCAAATATCTCGGTTTCTTTACTGAAAATATTGCCAGCTTGTTCGATGCCTTTCATATGCCGCATATTGCCGAAACGGTTACAGAACAGGTGAATCGGGTGTTTGTGAAAGTGCTGCATGTGTTTGGGCAAAGTGGCATTTCGTCCTACAAAAACAACATGAGTATTTTGCCCATCGGTCTGTCGTTTCATACGTTTCAGGCCATGAGCTATACCATTGAAGTGTATCGGGGAAACCAGAAAGCCGAGAAGCATTTCGGGATTTATGCGCTCTATGTAATGTTTTACCCGCAGTTGGTGGCAGGCCCTATCGAGCGGCCACAAAATGTGCTCTGGCAGTTTCACGACTATTTTAAATACGATGTCGAAAATGTAAAAGCCGGGCTGATGCAAATGGCTTTTGGCTTGTTCAAAAAACTCGTTATCGCCGACCGGCTGGCGATGCTCGTTGACCACGCCTACGCCGACCCGACTCAGAAAAACGGCCTGACGCTTCTGGCAGCCACTTTCTTTTATACGTTCCAGATTTACTGCGACTTTTCGGGCTATTCCGATGTGGCAATTGGCGCTTCCCGGGTTATGGGCTTTACGCTCATGGACAATTTTAAGACTCCTTATATTGCCCAGTCGATTTCGGAATTCTGGCGACGCTGGCACATTTCGCTCTCAACCTGGTTTCGCGATTATTTGTATATCCCGCTGGGGGGCAACCGAAAAGGTGAGGTTAGGCAATACCTGAACATGATGATTGTATTTCTGGCCAGCGGACTCTGGCACGGGCCAAACTGGACATATGTAATTTGGGGTGGGCTGAATGGATTGTATCAAATTCTGGCCGTTCTGCGCGACAAACTATTGGCCAGGATGGGCTTCTCGACTACGCCAGCTAGCTTAGTAACATCACCTGTACACGACCGGGAAAGCCACAAATCATCAGTACGTGTAGTCATAAATACGTTTATTACGTTTGTGTTGATTATGCTGACGTGGGTATTCTTTCGCGCCCACAACCTCAGTGATGCCTTCCTGATTCTGAAGCGAATTGCCACCTTATCAATCAGCGATCATATCGACAGCCCAATGAACTCGGTAGAGATGTGGTTTAGTATTTTTCTGATTGTGTTTCTCCTGGTGAAAGAGCAATTCTACCTCACCATCCCAACGCGCAACACCACCCGTTTCGCTGTATTGTTCGTGCTACTTACATTCGTAACCTACCTGTTCGGCGTTTTCTCCTCGAATCAGTTCATTTATTTTCAGTTCTGATTTGAAATTAAGTCACAGGTCTATGATTTGCAATTCGCGAATTGCAAATCATAGACCTGTGGCAGCCTGATATTATACTATTTACTTTCCCGATTTCGCAAATTCCAATGCTACGCCGTTCATGCAATAGCGCAGGCCAGTTGGTTCGGGACCGTCGTTGAATACGTGCCCTAAATGAGCATCACAAACAGAACAACGGACCTCTGTTCGGTTACCATCGGGTTCATTGTAAACTGCATTCGGGACAATGGCCGCGTAGAAACTAGGCCAGCCCGTGTGAGAATCGAATTTGGTCTCAGATGAGAAAAGTGGGTTGTGGCAGCTTACGCAGGTGTAGGTGCCCCGTTGGTGTTCATGCGTCAATTCGCTGCTGTTAGGCCACTCTGTGCCACTATCGCGGGTAATGTTGTATTGAGACCGCGTCAGGATGGCTTTCCATTCGGCGTCGGTCTTCTCTACTCGTCGATTGCCGGGCGAGGTAACCCCGGCAGGAGGATGATGAGGTGGTCTGGGTTTGGCAACATAGGTGCCATAAAGCCATAATGCCCCAGCTAACAGGACGGCTATCAGTAAAAACAGTTGGGTTGACTTCATCGGAATAACAAGCTTCACAACTAAAACACCAAACAGGGTGCCAGCCGTTCATAAATGCTTACCGGCCAATGGCTACTTTCCGCAGGATCGAATCAATCACTTGAAGAGTCGTTACACCGTCGGCTTCAGCTTCGTAATTGAGCATAATCCGGTGGTTAAACACGTCGGGGGCTACTTCCTTAATGTCTTCGGGCAAGACATAATCACGACGGTCGAAGTAGGCGAGGGCTTTAGCCGCCAGATTCAGATGGATACTGGCGCGGGGCGACACGCCAAATTGGATGTAGCGGGCTTCGTCGCGAAGGTTATATTCCATTGGCCGACGAGTAGCAAAAACCAACTCAATAATATAGCGTTCGAGCGTTTCCGAAATGGTGATACCGTTAATTTCATCACGGATAGCTGCCAGTTCTACTTTTCCCAATACGGGCTGTACTTCATAGTCGAAATTCATGTTCGACATCCGGCGCATCACTTCCAACTCCTCTTCTTTATTCAGGTAGTCCACGAAGACTTTCATCATAAATCGATCTACCTGAGCTTCAGGGAGCGGATAGGTACCTTCTTGCTCCACCGGATTTTGAGTAGCCATTACCAGAAAAGGACGGTCGAGTACAAAAGTCTCTTCGCCAATAGTAACCTGCTTCTCCTGCATCGCTTCCAGCAAAGCTGCCTGTACTTTCGCGGGTGAGCGGTTCACTTCATCGGCCAGAATCAGATTGGCAAAAATAGGCCCCTGCTTCACCTCAAATTCAGCCGTTTTCTGATTGAAAATCATGGTACCAATCAAATCGGCGGGTAACAAATCCGGCGTAAACTGAATCCGTTGAAAGTCCAGCTCCAGTACTTTTGCCAGCGTGTTAATAGTCAGGGTTTTGGCTAATCCCGGTACGCCTTCCAGTAAAATATGCCCGCCGGTAAACAGGCCGATGAGCAGCCGGTTGAGCAATCGGTCTTGTCCGACCACAACCTGACTCATCTCGCTGAACACTTCGCGGATTTTCGTATGGTACGTGAAAGAGGTAGTTGATTGCATAATTATCTATTTACAGCGTATGGTCGGTTGTTATTTGGAGACTACCTGCCGATACCATCAAAACGTTATCCGAATACTTCGGTCTTTACCGTGAATATCTTTATAAACCTGAATCTTTGTGAATCCTCTGTCGGCAAATACCTGCCGCGTTGCTTCGCCGAAACGTTCATTGATTTCAACGTAGCAAGCACCATCTTTTGTCAGGTGACGAACACAAAAATCTCCAACAGCCTTATAAAAAACCAGAGGATCGTTGTCTTCTACGAAAAGCGCCAGGCCGGGTTCGTAATCCAGCACATTCCGGTGCATATCAGCAGCCTCCGAGCGGGTTACATACGGTGGGTTACTGACAACGCAATCGAACCGATGACTGAAATCGGGCGATACATTCAGGATGTCCTGAATAGAAAACTGAACGTCGGCTTTGAGATTCTCTGCATTGTGCCGGGCCAATGTCAGGGCTTCCTCCGAGACATCCCAACCCGTTACAACCGATTGTGGAAGGAACCGGGCAAGTGTGATGGCGATGCAGCCGCTACCGGTGCCAATGTCCAGAATGGGCACATCATCGGTGCGGTCGGCAAAGTCGTGCATGATGAGTCGCACTAGATCTTCGGTTTCGGGTCTTGGAATCAGCACATCGGGCGATACCTCGAACTCTAGACCACAAAAAATCGTCGTGCCAATGACGTGCTGAATGGGTTCCTGCCGATTCAAACGTTCCAGAATCTTAAACCAATCGGGTTCGGTACGGTTCGGTGGTAATGGTTTGTCGGTGAGCACATCAGTTTTGCGCAGACCGAAATAGTGTTCGAGTAGCATAAAAGCCATTTCCCTTGCTTCTTCAAGCGGATAAGCCGTAATGTTCTTACTAAGTCGTTCGTATAAAGGTTTGGCTGTAGCCATTTGGTTCGGGTCGAGTAATTTTGCCAAAAATAGGAAAGTTTAGGCGGTTCCTCGCTTGGATTGATGGCGTTCGATG
>CAXVWN010000242.1:0-8689 GCA_964263725.1 Spirosoma sp. | reverse complement strand
TAGCAGAGAAAAAGACAATCAGTCGGTGTTGGAAACGATTGATGAATATGGCGCGGGAAATACGATACGCTCACACAAAAAGCAGTAAGTAAAACTCCTTCAAACACAAATGCCCCGTAGCTTAAATGGCTACGGGGCATTTGTGTTTTTAGCGATTCCGGGTAAACCAGGGGTAAAATTATACGTTAAAACCTTTTACTCTTAAACTAGCCTGCCATGCGCCTATTAATTCTTCTCCTTTCAAGTAGTTTGGTAATTATTCAACCCACTCTTGCTCAAAAATCTGACCCAATTACGGTCGCTACTTATAACCTCCGCTACAAGAATAAAAGTGATGGTGTCAACGCCTGGGAAAATCGGAAGGAAAATGTAAAAGCATTAATCCGTTTCCACGAATTCGATCTTTTTGGAACGCAGGAAGCCTTACGCGAACAATTAAATGATGTGGCCGAATTAAACGAATTTGCCTTTTTGGGCGCTGGCCGCGATGATGGCAAAGAAGCGGGCGAACACTCGGCTATCTTCTACAAGAAAGACCGGTTCAAAGCCCTGCAATCGGGCAACTTTTGGTTGAGCGAAACGCCCGATAAACCGGGTAAAGGTTGGGATGCTACCTGCTGCAATCGCATCTGTTCCTGGGCTAAATTCAACGATTTGAAAACGAGGAAATCCTTTTTCTTTTTCAGCGTCCACTTCGATCATCAAGGCATCGAAGCCCGTCGGCAATCGGGCAAACTGATGGTCGAAAAAATAAAGGAAATTGCGAAGAGCGATCCAGTAATTCTCGTAGGTGATTTTAACTCGACACCCGAAACCGAGCAAATCCAAACCATCCAAACGCTACTGAGCGATTCGCATACTATATCCGCCAGTCCTCCATATGGCCCGGAAGGCACGTTTAATAGCTTCAAATTCGATGCGCCGATGGACAAGCGAATCGACTACATCTTTGTTAGTAAGCAGTTTAGCGTGCTGAAATATGGCGTATTGACCGACGCCAAAGAACAACGATACCCATCTGACCACCAACCGGTTGAGGTGAAAGTGGTTTTGAAGTAATAGCTGTGGTGTCGTCTACTTATAGCCGACACCACAGCTATCTATCGGACAATGGTTGTACGATAACGGACGAGAAAAGCATTTAATTATTGATAAGTCTTTCATTATTAGTGTGTTAAATAATTGGTATAAAGATTGAGCGATATACCAATGTACATCTCGAACGGATCATAAAGCGCCATTCTCTGCATTGTCTAGTATGAAAAAAAGCATAGTCACCTTCTTTCTGGCTTTTAGCCTTATCTCTCAGCAAGATGCCCTGTTTGCTCAGTCTGAACCGAAGACAAACCAACAGATTAAAAAGGTAGAAGCTGGATTAACACCACCAATACGCTTGGCGGGCGATTCTATCTGGAGTATTGCCGAACGAATGAAGCATTACGGTGTTCCGGGGGTGAGTATAGCGGTTATTAAGGATTCGAAAATCGCCTGGGTAAAAAGCTATGGCGTGACGGATCGGGACAGCAAAGAACCCGTTACAATCCAAACCCTTTTTCAGGCCGGTTCCATTAGTAAACCTGTAGCGGCTTACGGCGCATTGAAGGCTGTTGAACAAGGAAAATTGAGCCTTGATGAAGATGTAAATAAGTACCTGACGTCCTGGAATTTGCCTGATAATGAGTTTACAAAAGATAAAAAGGTTGCCTTAAAATATCTCCTTAGCCATACGGCTGGCCTTACAGTGCATGGTTTTAGAGGATACACTATTAATGAGAAAGTGCCAACGCTGGTGCAGGTATTAAACGGAGAAGCTCCGGCTAATTCAGCACCGGTGCGAGTTGACAAAGCACCCGGACTAGGTTTTCGATATTCGGGGGGGGGCTACAGCATCGCCCAGCAAATGCTTATCGACGTAGAAGGCAAGCCTTTTCCAGCTATTATGAATGAGTTGGTACTGCAACCGCTCGGCATGAAAAACAGCACGTATAATCAACCGTTACCCGCCAATCAATTAAAACTGGCAGCTACCGGATACTTGCCTGATGGGTCTATGACGGTTGGCAAACGACATACGTATCCCGAAATGGCGGCTGCCGGTCTGTGGACGACGGCCGAAGATTTGGCAAAATTCCCAATTGATGTGCAGTTAACCATAAAAGGGACCAGCCATAAAGTACTGTCGCAGGCGATGGCGACCAAAATGCTAACTCCCTTTATTGAGAAGTATGTTGGGTTAGGTCTGTTCCTGGAAAAACGGAAAGACGATATGTATTTTAGTCACGGTGGTTGGGACGAAGGTTTTTCCAGCTACATGATAGCGCACAAGGATAAAGGTTATGGTGTTGTAGTGCTCATAAACGCAAACCAGCCGCTGTTTATCAATGAGCTAATTCGTTCTGTTGCTGCGGCTTATGACTGGTCCAATTATCTACAGCCGGTTTACAAAATGATGCCGACGACAGCGGCTGATATAGAGTCGTTTAAGGGACGTTACCGCTTTGAGGAGTACGCAACCATAACCGTTTTTGCCAAGGGCAATCGACTCTTCTATCAAAAACTAGCTGAAGACCCGGAAGAGCTGTACAAAATTGCCGACAAAACCTTTATCCGACGAAATTGGGAGGATAAGGTCCAGTTTTTGACAAATCCGGCTGATAACAAGCCTTACCTTGTTTCTTCGCCCGACGGAGAGCCAATTGCTTACAAGTATCCGCGAATGAAGGACGACGAAAAAGTGCCTTACGAATGGATTTTATCGGGACAATTTGACAAAGCATTGGCCGCTTATCAGGAAGTAAAAACACAGCATCCCGATAATCCCGCTGTAGAGGAAGGCAATCTGAATCAGTTAGGCTATCAGTTTATCCGAAGTAAAGACGCGAAAAAGGCGATTGACATATTCAAAATCAATACGCTCCTCTACCCAACCAGTTCCAACGCATTCGATAGCCTGGGAGAAGCGTATATGCTTAATGGTGATAAGGAAATGGCAAAAAAGAGCTATGCTCTATCGCTGGAATTCGACCCGAAGAATGATAATGCCGTGAAGATGATTCGCAAATTGGCTACAAAATAAGACGTGGTGTTTGGGTGTGGGCTTGTCAAAGAAAACAACCCAAAAACAATTAAAAAGTCAGTGTATAAGTTGGTGTTTATGCAAAAAGCGTTGAGAGCTCTCATCGCTTTTTTTAGTCGGGACTCCATGTTGACCATTTTTTGTCCTGCTGGAACGCCAGCAGGACAAAAAAACTATTCCGACCGCGACGAAGACACTTTTGCGGCCGTCGATTTTTCAACTTCTTTCTTAACAGCTGCCCGCTGATCGTCGCGCAACGTTGGATAAGTGATACCCAACTGCTCTAAGTAAGTCTTGAACTTGGATGGATTATAATAGAAGGGCTCCAGTTTCGGCTTGAACTCGGTCATGATTTTCTTGTTCAGATAGATGGCCGGTTTCTCTTTGGAGGAAATAAGTGGTTCGTATTTGATGTCTTTCGTCTGCTCATCCTTATAATACGCCCAAGCCTCTTTAATGATCTCTGGCTTTAATAATAAGTCCAGCAACGTCATAGCTTCCGCTTTGGCGCCATACACAATCCCTTTGTGGGCAATGGGCGTAGCCATAGAAATAGCGTTGGCCCAATGGTGACCCGGCAAGCCCGGAATGTTGCTGGGGTAACGTAAGACAATCGTTGGCAGCGACCACGATATATCAGCAATATCATCGGAGCCACCACCCATCGGCGTCATGGCCTGGCCACCCATCATCACAACGGGTGCTGATGAAGTAGGCATACCCATCGAATCCAGTTTCACCGCTAAACCCTCTACTTTTGGTGCCTGCAACTCAATTTGCGATGCCCGCGCCAGAAGCTGGTCATCGTCAGACCAGGTTGGCAAGCCAACTTTCTTGATGTTCTCATACATAGCCGCTGCAATTGGGCGGTTGGTATGCACCGGCCAGGCCGACCCCAAAATATCGTACGTAAATTTGGTGTCCGTCATGAGGGCGGCCCCTTCCGCCATCTTTATTCCCGTTTCGAAAAGTTTCTTGATTTTTGGATAGGTACGTTCGCGGAAGTAATACCAAACGGCGGCTTTGGAAGGTACTACGTTGGGCTGGTCGCCCCCATCGGAAATGACATAGTGCGAACGTTGGGTAAGTTCAAGATGTTCGCGTCGGAAGTTCCAGCCGATGTTCATCAGCTCTACGGCATCCAGTGCACTCTTGCCACGCCAGGGCGCACCAGCCGCGTGAGCTGCCTGACCTTCAAAATTAAACCGCGCTGAAATCAATCCATTATAGCCGTTATCGCCCCACGACACGCCAAGATTATTGCCCACATGGGTGAAAATACAGGCATCAACATCTTTGAAATAGCCATCGCGAATGTAAAATGCTTTTGTACCAACGAGTTCTTCGGCTACGCCGGGCCAAAGCATGAGCGTACCGGGAATTTTGTCCCGTTCCATGAGTTTTTTCACGGCTAGTACGGCAACAATATTAAGAGCTTGTCCTGAATTATGGCCTTCGCCGTGGCCGGGAGCACCTTCAACAATTGGGTCTTTGTAAGCCACACCGGGTTTCTGGCTGGCTTTGGGAATACAGTCAATATCGGAGCCGACGGCAATAAGTGGTTTGCCCGATCCCCAGGTAGCAATCCAGGCTGTTGGAATGCCCGAAATCCCTTTTTGAACCGTGAAACCTTCTTTTTCGAGCAGCGTAGTCAAATATTTAAACGACTCTTCTTCCTGAAAACCCAGTTCGGCAAAACTGAACAGCATATCGTTGATTTGCTGTGCCTGAACCTTGTTGGCTTCAACAGCAGCAACGGCCTCGGCTTTCAATTTTTCAATACGGTCGTTGGGCTTAGCTGCTTTTTTACTCTGACCAAGCACAAGAGCAGGGAGCAAAAGCAAGCTAAATAAAAGATTTGTACAGTATTTCATAAGAATCGCAAAATTTTATGAGGTATGATTGGGTATAACCTCCTAAAAATAAGGAAAATCTGCGATTAGTACGAATACTATATCAAGAAGAAGCGGTTATACAGAGACTCACGGTGAACAAAAGAGATGCCCGGAAGAGGAATTAAAACACAGTATTAGCCAGCTCCATAGCAAACATGGACGAAAGACCTCGTTGGTCAAATGCAGGCGGTACGCGACATAGTGCAACACGCAAATGGTCCGATTAGTCCGGCGCAAGTGGCAGCCCGATTTGGTAAGCTAATCGGCGCTGGCTCTGCTTCGGCAAACCGAAGATGGTTATGTGAGTTAGACTGTTATTCACTACTTTTGCACCCAAGTTTTCGTATCGTTTTCAATCGTTTATAACCAAGTCAAATGGAAAAAATTAAGGTGGCAAATCCGGTTGTCGAACTGGATGGCGACGAAATGACCCGTATCATCTGGAAGTTTATTAAAGACAAGTTGATTCTGCCCTACGTTGACGTTGACATTAAATACTATGATCTTGGCATCGAGTACCGCGACGAAACCAACGACCAGGTAACGATTGATGCGGCCAATGCTATTAAAGAGTTTGGTGTGGGTATTAAATGCGCCACCATTACACCCGACGAAGACCGGGTTAAAGAGTTCAACCTGAAGCAGATGTGGAAGTCGCCCAACGGCACGATCCGCAATATTCTGGATGGAACGGTATTCCGTGAGCCAATTGTGATGAACAATGTGCCGCGTTTAGTTACCAACTGGAAATACCCAATCATCGTTGGTCGCCACGCATTCGGCGATCAGTACAAGGCAACCGATTTTCTGGTGCCAGGAAAGGGTAAGTTAACCATGAAGTTTGAAGGTGAAGACGGAACTGTTCTGGAATATGAAGTCTTCAAATTTCCGGGTGCCGGCGTAGCAATGGGTATGTATAACCTGGACGAATCTATCCGTGGTTTTGCGAAAGCCTGTTTCAACATGGCCCTGCAAAAAAACTGGCCGTTATACCTCTCGACCAAAAACACGATCCTGAAAAAATACGACGGTCGTTTTAAGGATATTTTCCAGGAAATCTACGACGCCGAATTTGCGGGCAAAGTTCATTACGAACACCGTCTGATCGACGATATGGTTGCTTCGGCTCTGAAATGGGAAGGTAACTTTGTGTGGGCCTGCAAAAACTACGATGGCGACGTTCAGTCGGATACCGTAGCGCAGGGCTTTGGCTCATTGGGTCTGATGACATCGGTGCTGGTTACGCCCGATGGCGAAACGATGGAGGCCGAAGCCGCTCACGGTACCGTTACGCGTCACTACCGCGAGTACCAAAAGGGAAACAAGACCTCGACAAACCCAATTGCATCGATCTACGCCTGGACGCGCGGACTGGCTTTCCGGGGTAAATTAGACGGCAATCAGGAACTGATTGACTTCGCCGATGCGCTCGAAGCTGTTTGCGTAGAAACCGTTGAAAGTGGTAAAATGACTAAAGATTTGGCTCTATCGGCTTATCCGGTTGGCACCAAATTAACGGCTGGTGAGCATTATATGAACACCGAAGATTTCTTAGACGCGCTGGACGAGAACTTAAAAGCGAAGTTGGCGTAAGTTTTATAACCGTAAGATTCAAGTGCCACTCATAGTAGGGTGGCACTTTTATTTTCTTTTCCATCCAAACTCCTATTACCTTATGAAATACATTCTAACTTTCGTAGCACTGGCAATCCTGTCGGTTACGACATACGCTCATAATCCTAACAGCGAACCACCAAAGAAAACGATGAAGACAACTAGCGTTCAGCACATTGTGTTGTTTAAGTTCAAGCCCGAAACAACACCCGAGAAACTGAAGGAAATCATAGCCGCTTTTGAAGCATTACCCTCAAAAATAAAGGAAATCAAGGGCCTCAAATGGGGAACAAACAATAGTCCTGAAGATCACGCGCATGGATTAACACACGCATTTATCCTGACGTTCGATTCAGCAAAAGACCGGGATGCTTATTTGCCGCACCCAGCTCACAAAGAATTTGGCACCATCGTTGGCCCCTGGATCGCCGATTTGACGGTGGTTGATTTCGCCGATCAGGCAAAGTAAAAATAGCCATCCATACACAAAAACCCGGCATTAGCCGGGTTTTTGTGTATGGATGCAGCGCAATCATAAGCCATAAATTATACTTATTTCAGCCGCGATGTTGCCGGAATCATAGCCATAAACGAGTCATAGAATTTCGGATAGTTGGCTGGTACAATTTTACCCACCGCTCCCCAAGCAACTTTGTTGCCAGTTTTTCCTTTTCGCCAGTGGATAAATTTATAGGTATTGCCGGGGTTGTTGAATTTGGCAGTTTTAATAGTACACTTTTCTTCGGCTACAGCGAATGCGCTTTTTGTATTGGCAGCCGTCTGCTGACCGATGAACGTAAACGTCGTGTCGCGACTGCGTCGTCCAAATAATTTACCATTATCCAGGAGATAATAGGTAGTCGAAAAACCCGTAACTCCTCCCCCACTGCCCACCATAATCTGACGACCGGTGTAGGTTGTGGGCGTACCGGCTGTTGCCGTTTTTTGTACTACCGGCATTTTATCACCAGCGGCCCGTATGCCCTGCGCCTGAGCAACCAATGATGTAAAGGCAAGCAAGAAAAGAAGTATAATCAGGAATAATTGCTTCATCAGAAAGTGAACTAGAAGACCGATATGGAGTAAGACGTTTTCCAGTGATTGCGTTGCTCTTGTGAGCAAAGTAAAATCAGTGACTCCTCTCGTCAATATGGGATGTGTATGAGTTGAGGAAAACAAGGTATAAGACGGAAAATACAAGGAGTCAGTCACGCTAAGGAGGTGTCATTTGCCCGTAGGTAGTTGGTAAAAAGGTAACCGACTGCCGAAATAGGCCGCGGTGAATCCTTAGCCGGAATAAGTTGTCAAAATCACCCGATTCAATTTTAGCCATCGCTGGCTTCGCCCCTAGTCCCCGGGCAATTTCCAGAATCGTATTGCTATGGCCCACCACCAGCACCGTTTTGCCACGAATTCGACTAACCCGGTTAACAATAACCTCGGTAGGTTTAGCCGGATACTCCGTCAATTGGACGCCAATTCGTTTGGCGAGCGGCTGTGCTGTTTGTCGGGTTCGATGGTAAGGGGTCGTAAAAATCGAGTCGATTCCCCGATTAACCAGCGTATCAGCCAGAGCAGCCGCCCGTGCGTAGCCTGCTGGATTTAGGTCGGTGGTATCGGTCTCGTTCACCTTCTCGCCATGCCGAACAATGTAAACAGTGGTTGTTGAGCAGGCCGTGGAAATTGTAATCAGGAAAGCAAAGAAGAACAGAAAGCGCATACATATCTACGGACTTCAGCCCGTGATTAAACTAATAAGTATTCAAACAGAATTAAAATTCGTAAATACAATGATACAAAAAAGCCCCCGGCATTCACCGGAGGCACTTACTAACTGGTCAACTGCTAACCAATTTTATTACAACTCACGAACCCAGATGTTGCGAAAACCGACTGGGTTACCGTGATCCTGCAACAGGATTGGCCCAGCTCCGTGCGCCTGAACTTTCGGATAACCAATGTATTCCGTTGTACCACGAATGGCTGCGTGATTCTGAACCAGTATGCCGTTGAGTAACACCGTAACGTAGGCATAATCGAACATCATACCGGCTTTGTTGAACCGGGGAGCCTGATAGATAACATCGTAGGTTTGCCACTCGCC
>CAXVWN010000241.1:0-12373 GCA_964263725.1 Spirosoma sp. | reverse complement strand
ACTAGCTTATACATCTCCATAATGTGACCCCGATGGGGTCACATTATGGAGATGTATAAGCTAGTTTAAATCTGCATGATTACTGATTATTGGTCAGCAAAGGGCAATTCTGTAAGGCTCATCAGTAATTCTGTAAGTACGAAAAGGAGCTTACTGGTAATATTTGTGTTGTAGAAGAAACAGGTATAAATTCATGGAAACGCTAAAGTTTAAAACCAATATAAAATGCGGTGGGTGTATTGCAACCGTAACGCCATTTCTGAATGAAGCGGTTGGCGAGGGCAATTGGCAAGTCGATACACTGGACCCGAAAAAAGTATTGACTGTTGAAACGTCAACGGCCGAAATCGTCAACCGGGCAATCGAAAAAGCGGGTTTTAAAGCGGAGCCGCTAAACTAATAAAATAATGACGACACCCATTCCCGATTCAGACAGGAAAATCGTCAAACGCGGTAGTTCGCTGGAGATTCGGAAAACGTATCCAGTATTGGAGATGACCTGTGCGGCTTGTGCGGTTAGTGTCGAATCGATATTGAAACATACACCCGGCGTCAGCGACGCCGGTGTGAACTATGCAAATCAGAGCGCCTGGGTACAGTTTAACCCTAAAACTGTAACGCCAACCGAACTGCAAAACGCCGTTCGGGCGATGGGTTACGACATTATAGTCGAAACCGGAGACGATGGCGTCGATGCTCGGCAAGTGCAGGAAGAAGCGCAACAGAAACGGGTGCAGCGTCTTAAACAGCGAACCATCTGGGCGTTAATACTGGCTCTGCCCGTTGTTACTATTGGCATGTTCTTTATGGCGCTTCCGTTTGGCAATTACATCATGATGGGGCTATCGGCACCGGTAGTGTTTGGGCTAGGACGGTCATTTTTTGTCAATGCCTGGAAGCAGGCGCGTCATGGCAAAGCCAATATGGACACGCTGGTAGCATTGAGCACCGGCATTGCCTTTTTGTTCAGCGCATTCAATACGATTTATCCTGAATTCTGGCACAGCCGGGGGGCACATCCACACGTTTATTTTGAAGCTGCATCGGTCGTTATTACCTTTATTTTACTCGGTAAGCTTCTTGAAGAACGGGCCAAATCAAACACATCATCGGCCATTAAAAAGCTGATCGGATTGCAACCCAAAACGGTTCACCTGATTGATGGGGATGCGGAGCGTGAGATACCCATTGCATCGGTTCAGGTGGGTGATTTACTGGTCGTTCGGCCGGGAGAGAAAATTCCGGTGGATGGACGTATCGCGTCGGGGCAGTCGTATGTAGATGAGAGTATGATTAGTGGAGAACCGATACCCGTGCCAAAACAGGCGGGTGCACTGGTCTTTGCCGGGACTATCAATCAAAAAGGCAGTTTCCAGTTTCATGCTGAAAAAGTAGGTGCCGATACATTGCTGGCGCAAATTATACGCATGGTGCAGGATGCCCAGGGAAGTAAAGCTCCGGTGCAGCAAGTTGTGGACCGAATTGCAGGAATTTTCGTGCCCGTTGTGCTGAGTATTGCGGTGCTGACCTTTGTTGTCTGGATGGTCTTTGGGCATTATCTCGCGCCGAGTAGCGACCCGTTTACAACCGCTCTTTTGACCTCCGTAACGGTATTGGTCATTGCCTGCCCCTGCGCGCTGGGGCTGGCCACGCCAACGGCTATAGTGGTTGGTGTTGGCAAAGGGGCTGAGAACAATATCCTGATCAAAGATGCTGAAAGTCTGGAAGTTGCTCATACAGTCAATGTAGTAATACTGGACAAAACCGGCACTATTACCGAAGGTAAACCGCTTGTGACAGACCTGCATTGGGTCGTTACTGATGGCGAACAAGCCCAACTGCGGTCGATCCTTTATTCGTTAGAGAAACAATCGGAACATCCACTGGCTGAATCAATCGCAACTTATTTGAGCGATTCCAAATCGGTATTAATAGACGAGTTCGAGAGTATAACGGGGCGGGGTGTAAAAGCGCTTTATCAAAATGATATGTACTTCGCCGGTAATCAAAACCTGCTAACAGAGAATCAGATTGTCTTATCTGCCGAACTAGCTTTGCAAGCTGAAACCTGGAGAAATCAGGCTAAAACCGTCACATTCTTTGTCCGGCAGGGAAATGATAACTATAAAGTAGACGAGAAGAAAGTGTTAGCCATTATCGCTATTGCCGACCCAGTTAAGCCGACTTCAGCAAAGGCCATCGAAACGTTGCAAAGCCGGGGTATTGACGTGTACATGCTCACCGGCGACAATGTGCAAACGGCTACTGCTGTGGCAAAACAAGTAGGTATTCGCCAGTACAAAGCGGAGATGATGCCTACTGATAAAGCTAATTTTGTGAACGAATTGCAGGATGCGGGAAAGATAGTCGCGATGGTAGGCGACGGCATCAACGACTCGCAGGCGCTTGCTCAGGCCGATGTGAGTATTGCCATGGGAAAAGGCTCTGACATTGCTATGGATGTGGCTCGAATGACACTAATTACGTCTGATTTGACCAGTGTTCCTAAGGCACTTTACCTGTCGAAGCGAACCGTTCGTATCGTTCGCCAGAATTTATTCTGGGCATTTATTTACAACCTGATTGGTATTCCTATTGCTGCCGGAGTACTTTATCCGGCTTTTGGTTTCCTGCTTAATCCAATGATTGCCGGAGCCGCTATGGCGTTGAGCTCGGTATCGGTAGTGAGTAATAGTTTGCGACTGCGTAGAATTAACTTGTGAGTGAATACTTCACAATCACAAAAATGCCCAACCAATTTCCTGGTTGGGCATTTTTGTGATCTACTAGCTTAAAAATGGTCTTATTTGGTCGAAATCGCACCACGCAATGCACGTGGGATTTCAATGCTAGCCACTGGGTTTGTTGCTTCTTCAAGCATTTCAATGTTGCTCACCGGAATCTGACCAACACGAACAGATTTGCCAAGCTCAAGGGCTGATACATCCACATCAATAAAATCAGGGATGTTTTCCAGATTGCCTTTCACACGCAGTTTCCGAACGCGGATTACCAGTTTACCACCTTGTTGTACACCCGGTGCTGTACCAAGTAAACGAACTGGAACGGAAATTTTGATGGGTTTCTTATCGGTTACCAACAGGAAATCGGCGTGCAACAACACGTCGCTTACTGGGTGGAATTGGGCTTCCTGAAGAATAGCCCGGTATTCAGCACCCTCAATGTTGAGAGCTACTTCAAAAATATTAGGCGTATAAATCAAATCGCGGAACAGAATCGCCGGAGCATAGAAATGCACCTGCTCATCGCCACCATACAAAACACACGGAACATTGCCCTCGGCCCGAATCGCTTGTGATTCCGTGCGGCCGAGATTCGCTCGTTGATACCCTACAATCTCGATTTTTTTCATGTTATGTTGTGCCGAACGTCCACATACGACCGGAAAAGATGAAAAATATCCGGACGTGGACGCCCGGCACTCCGTTAATATTTTATAAACAAAGAACTAATAGATTCATGGTCCCGAATACGGCCAATGGCTTTGGCAAATAATTCTGCCACCGACAATACTCTAATTTTTTCGTTGGATTGATGCATTGGCAACGTATCGGCAACAACTAATTCGTCCAACACAGAATTAGCAATATTTTCATGGGCCTTGCCAGACATAATCGGGTGCGTGCATACCGCCCGAACTGATAAAGCCCCTTTGTCCATAATAATTTGGGCTGCTTTTGCCATTGTGCCGCCGGTATCAATCAAATCATCAACCAGTACCACATTAGCCCCTTCAACGTCGCCAATGACTTGCATCGACGCAATTTCGTTCGCCCGTTTCCGATGCTTATCGCACAGTACAATATCGGCGTTGAAATGCTTCGCGAAGGTACGAGCGCGGTTGGCGCCACCCACATCCGGCGAGGCAACCACCAGATTTTCCAGGTTCAGGCTTCGGATATAGGGTACAAATACCGATGTTCCTTCCAGATGGTCTACTGGAAAATCAAAAAATCCCTGAATTTGGCCCGCATGAAGGTCTATCGTCATCAGCCGGTCAACGCCCGATGCCGCCAGCATATTGGCCACCAATTTAGCGGCAATAGATACGCGAGGCTTGTCTTTGCGGTCCTGCCGGGCGTACCCGAAATAAGGAATCACAACCGTTACATAGTGCGCCGAAGCGCGTCGGGCGGCATCAACCATCAGGAGTAACTCCAGCAAATTATCGCCGGGCGGGGGTGTCGACTGAATCAGAAATACATCGCAGCCACGAACCGACTCCTCAAAACTGGGCGACATCTCGCCATCGCTAAATCGTCGGCAGGTATAACCGCCTAAGTCTTTACCGTAATAGTGGGCAATTTTTTCAGCCAGGTAAGTAGATTGACTGCCTGAAAAAATCTTAACCGGGTTAAACGAAGCCATGAGTGCCTGACAAATTTCCCGCAAAGGTACGGAAAAAACAGGCCGCTTGCCGATGTGATGTCAAGTTTCTTTGCTAAACGTGTGTCTAATGCACGGATTTAGCACAGAAAAAGACCAGCCTTTAACCCTATCATACGATAAAATCACAAAACAATTCGTCATTATGCGGCTTTGGTAACTATGGAAATACCGATACCTATCCACACAAATGGTTCGTTAATAAAGCCGTTATCGGGTGTGGATACAGACCGAATAAATGCGTTACTGAAACAGATTGCCGAGTCTGCCGCAAAGACAGATAATGACAAAACGTTTCCTAAAGATGCATTCGGCTGGCTGGCCGATGCCGGTTTACTGGGCGTGACGCTTCCGGGTAATGCGCTCGACGGCCAACTACCCAATACCGATCGGCTCCTGCAACTCCTGAAGCGCATAGGAGCTGCTAATCTAGCCGTCGGGCGTGTCTATGAAGGCCATATCAATGCCTTGACTCTAATTCATTTATACGCTACACCAGATCAGAAAAAAGTTTGGCATATCGATGTGAATCAGTACAATCGGCTGTTCAGCGTCTGGAATACGCAGGCGGACGACGGGGTGAGAATTCATTCCATCGGCAACGGACGTTATCGACTGGAAGGCACAAAAACGTTCTGCTCGGGTGCCGGCTGGATTCATCGACCACTTGTAACGGGCCAGTTGGTTGGCGCTGACAAACAAGGCTGGCAGATGTGTATTATTCCCACGGAGCATGTAAAGCCAATTCCGCAAGATGATAGTTTTTGGCAACCGCTGGGCATGCGTGCATCAGTCAGTTATAAAATGGATTTTACGGGTGTTGAACTCCACGAAAATGATCTCTTAGGGCAGCCTAACGATTATTATCGGCAACCGTATTTCAGCGGAGGAGCCATTCGATTTGCCGCTGTGCAACTGGGTGGTGCCGAAGCCCTATTCGACGCAACGCGATCATTCTTGTCATCTATGAACCGTACCGATGATTTGTTGCAACGAACACGATTGGCCGAAATCGCCTGGCTAATTGAATCGGGAAATCAGTGGATCAATGCTGCCGGTGCAAAGACAGATGCCTGGTTGACAAGTGAGAGCGACGCTGATAAAATCGTTACGTACGCCAACATGACTCGGACCGCTATCGAAGAAATTTGCCTGCGGGTTATGCCCCTGGTCGAACGGTGCGTGGGTGCGCGGGGGTTAATGCGTCCGTTACCCTTTGAACGCATCCACCGCGATCTGACATTTTATTTACGTCAACCGGCACCCGATGCAACTCTTGTTGATATTGGTCGATATGTCCTTGATAATCAAAAAAGTGCCAATGAACTCTGGCGTTGAAAAGGCTCATTTTATAGACCAACTATCCCAACCAATTGACCTTAGTCAGATTGGTAATGCGCTGGTTGTTGCTCCTCACCCGGATGATGAATCGTTGGGGTGTGGCGGCATGATTGCCCTGTTGCGGCAGCAAGGGTATGCTGTACATGTGCTGTTTGTTAGTGACGGTACAATGTCGCATCCAAATTCACTAAGCTACCCCGCTGAGAGGTTACGGCAAGTGCGCGAATCCGAAGCCTTAGAAGCCCTCGAAATCCTGAATGTGCCTGCTGAGAATGCCATTTTTATGAGGCAAAAAGATACAAGGGTCTCCACGCCGGATTGCGTTGATTTTGCCGACACAGTTGATTTCGTTCGTAACCTGCTGATAACCATCACGCCAACAACGGTATTTGTCCCCTGGCGACGTGATCCCCACCGCGACCACCGGGCATCATGGCATCTGGTAAAGGCCACTGTAGAAACGCTCTCAACACAGCCCCGTGTGCTGGAATATCTGATCTGGTTGTGGGAACTCGGTACCGAGCGTGATATGCCCGGTCTGGATGAGATGATTGTTTGGCGCTTGCCAATCGAGTTGGTAATGGCACAACGAGACCGGGCTATTGCGGCTCACCGCTCACAGGTAACCCGATTGATTGACGATGATCCAACGGCTTTTTACTTATCACCGGAATTACTAATGCATTTCAACCAACCCCGAGAATTGTTTCTTGAAGAAAACACCAACTAATACAAATATGCCAGACTCCAGCCTTCCCATTACTTATTTCGATGATGTTTATCGGGCCAACGAAGATCCCTGGGCCTTTGAAACCAGCCCCTATGAACAGGCCAAATATGACGCTACAATAGCGGCCTTACCTCGGAAAAATTACACAAATGCGTTTGAAATTGGTTGCTCCATTGGCGTACTGAGCGAAATGCTGGCTCAACGATGCGACCATTTGCTGGCAGTGGATGCCAGTGAATTGCCGTTGCAGGCAGCCCGAAAACGTCTGGCTCCCTATCCTCACGCTACAGTTAGACAAATGAGTATTCCGGGGGATTTTCCTGATGATCAGTTTGACCTGATTCTGCTCTCTGAAGTCGGTTATTATCTGGTGCTGGATGATCTAAAACGGGCACGCCAGCAAATGCTTGACCATCTGACTAAATCGGGTCATTTACTGCTCGTACATTGGACGCCCTTTGTACCCGACTATCCGCTAACGGGCGATCATGTTCATGAACTATTTTTAGAAACAGCTGGTCAAGGAAAACCGCTTACCCATTTGATTGGTCAGCGGACGGATAAATACCGGTTAGATTTGTTTCAAAAACAGTAATTGGAGTAGCAATCAGATAAGAACGAAGCTCTCTGATCGCTGCTGTAATTGGAACAGGCTGCCATTGGGCAGCCCATTGACCAGTAGCCATTTTCTCGTCAATTTTTTCCCAGATTTCGCCAAAAAAACGGCTTTGCGGCACTTCGTTGATGAGCCAGTCTAAATTGAGACGTAGTTCACGAGCTATGACCTGAAACGTGTTTGTCGGGATACATTGACCGCGCATTTGCCAGCAACTCCGCAATCGCTGTCGGTTGCGGAGCCGGATAATAATTGCTTCGGCAGGCTCGGCCAATTGGCATTGCTTCTCCTTATCCATCGTGGACCAATAGCGTAACTGTTCCGAAAAACCGACGGCTACACGGCCCTGCATCCGAGTCGATGTAAATACTTTTACATGAGGACTTTTCCGGACTTTGGCATCCATTCGCAACAACGCCCGATAAAAGGCTTCGTCTTCCAAAAAAGGTAGTTTGGGAAGGCCGCCCACTTGCTCATACATTCGGCAGGTAACGGCAATACTAGCCCCAAAATGCTGGAAATGACGCGGCCAGGGGTCATGCGAACAGGGGTCAAATTGGGCCTCCGCTTTAGCCACCAATGTCCGGTACATCACGTCGCGAAGGTGATACAGTCGTACCTGACTATGGTCGGGGTGGGTCAGAATTCGCCCGCCAACGGCGTCGTTGCCATTCGCTATTTCAAGCATAATGTTGTGTACCCATCGACTATCAACCACTGTGTCACCATCGGTTGATGCAATAATACCATCTGAGCGACCTTTGCTGGTCAGTCTTCGGTAGGCTTCGTCCATAAGCAATCGCCGAACTGTACCAATATTCGCTTTGGCAGGCGGTAAAAAAACCTGGGCGATGTGTAACGGAAAGTCTGGGTACTGATGCTGATACCGGAGTGCGACTTCGTAGGAATAATCAGTGCAATTATTCGCCAGTAACAGGACTTCGTAAAGGGCTTTATCTATTGGTAAATCATTGGAATTCTGTTGATTGCGAAGGGCATTCAGCGTGTCAACTAAATGATGAGCCTCATTTCTTACCGGCACAATTACACTCAATTGCAAATGAGGGTTAGGCGCTGTCGTGTTAAATAAATAGGCATTTATGGACGCGCACTCCAGTTCCTCGGTATCGGTTTGCATATAACCGCTCGTGACCCAAATGATTAAGTTTTCATACAGACACGGCATTAATTACAACCAGATGTATGGATGATTGTTGCGTATCTCGTGAAGTTGTTTATAAATGTATCAGGCTAGTTTACTGTGCCCGAAACGAGCTTGTAGTTTCCTGAAGCCAAGCACGCAAAGCGTGGCCGAAAGTACGCCAATTCCGGTTCCGGCTAGTACATCGAGTGGATAATGAGCCGCTACATAAATCCGGCTGTACGACACAACAGCAGCCCACAGAAATCCCCATTTTAACCAGGAATGTTGTTTGCCTAGCAATAGCCAAAGGCTTGTGGCTAAGGCGAATGTGGTTGCAGCGTGTGAGGAGACAAAGCCATACTGACCACCGCATTCGAGTACTGGATGAATTAGCTTTTGTAGGTCCAGCTCATGGCAGGGGCGCAGCCGATGGGCGAGGGGTTTTATCAACGAGGAAGCTAATTGATCTCCGAGAGCAACCGCAGCAATTATCGTTAACAGAAACCCGACCGCTTGCTTACGGTATCGGTAAATTAACCAGCCAACAAGCAGTGCGTAAAATGGAATCCAGCTATTTCGCTCCGTAATCCAAATCATAATTGGATCCAGCCAGGGCGTATAACGTCCATTGAGCCAGAGGAATAGCGCGATGTCGAGCCGGTTAAGCGTATCAATCATGATTACAACACCAAAAACTGACTTAGGTAATTTCGGGCAGTAAGAATGGCGGTCTGAACATCCTCCGGGCTTCCTTCAAAAGCTTTGTCTTCAACCTCAATGCAAACAGGGCCACGGTAGCGCACATCGGTTAGGGCGGCAAAGAACTCCCGCCACCGTACATCGCCCAGGCCCGGCAGTTTGGGCGAATGATATTCCAATGGGTTCGCCATGCTGCCCACGCGGTTCAGCTTGTCGCGGTAGAGTTTTACATCTTTCAGATGAATGTGGTGAAGTCGGTCGCGATAATCATAAATGGGTTTGACTTCGTCCATCATCTGCCAGATCAGGTGGCTGGGATCATAATTGAGACCCAACGCCCGTGATGGAATAATCTCGAACATGCGGTCCCAGATAGCAGGCGTCGTTGCGAGGTTTTTGCCGCCCGGCCATTCATCATCCGTAAACCACATCGGGCAATTTTCGATGCCGATTTTTACATTACACTCCTCGGCTACTTTTATGATGGCAGGCCAGTGTTCGGCGTAGGCTTTCAGATTGTCAGCAATGCCAAGCGCTGGGTTTCGACCAATGAACGTATTGACGACAGGAACGCCCAGTTTTGCCGCTGCCCGAATGATTTTTTTGATGTGCTCCCGATAAAACTCGGCTTGCTCCGGGTTCGGATCGAGCGGATTGGGATAATAACCCAAGCCCGAAATAGATACATTATAGAGCCGCGTCAGAGTGTGAATCTGATCGACATCCAGATTATCGACATCGACGTGCGTTACGCCCGCATACCGACGTGCATCGGCCTTGCCGGCGGGCCAGCACATAAGTTCAACACATTTAAACTGGTGTTCTGACGCAAATTTTAGAACGCCGTTCAGGTCATAATCAGCCAGAATCGCCGAAACAAAGCCGAGGTTGAGCATGGAATGAATAATGAGTTATAACGTTAATATCCTTTTGTGTCGGAAACAGGCGCAGTAGATGCGTTGGGTCCGACAAGGCCAAACCGCAGGTAAGCCTCGTTTATAATGGCTGCTGTTGATGAAGTTCCCACTCGGGTAACGCCCAGTCTTGTCACGGCCAGTAATTCATCCAGCGTGCATACACCACCCGACGCTTTAACTTGAACGCCTGGCCCTATGTGATCGAGCATCAGCCGTAAATCGTGTTCCGTAGCGCCTTTATAATCATATTTGCCAGCCTGATCTTTGACGAAACCAAAGCCCGTTGAGGTTTTAACGAACTCAACACCGACTTCGGTACAGATTTCGCAGAGCCGTATTTTGAGGGCATCGTCGGGTAGGAAATCAGTCTCAAAAATTACTTTCAAGATAGCCCCGTAGGTCTGACACGCCTGATGAACGGCGCGAATTTCGTTGGTTACATACGGCCAGTCCTCGCTTAATACTTTGCCAATATTCACGACCATATCAATGTCAACGGCACCATTCCGGCAGGCTTGTATGGTTTCGGCAACTTTAATCGGTAATGCGTTGCTGCCATGTGGAAAACCAATGACCGTACCAACCCGAACATCGGAACTGTCGAGCAACTCATTGGCCATCGAAACCGCATACGGCTTGATGCAAACGGATGCTACGCCATAGGTCAACGCCAGTTCACAGCCCGCGCGTAGCTCGGCATCGGTCAAGGTTGGGTGCAAAAGTGCATGGTCAATGAGTTTGGCTATTTCACGTATGGAGACTATAGGCATATGTATGTAGAAAGTGGAAGGCTAAGATACGGGATTATGCCGGGATAGTCTTTGGGGTGAGTTGCGCTGATAACTCTAAATCATTTAATACTATAGATACTTTCTCTAATTAGATGATTCAGGAATGATACTGTTAACCGCGGTGAACTAGCCCATAGAAACGTTCAATAAAAATGGCAATAGTCGCCGGGTATTATCAGATTTGGTCAACAATTGATGAACAAAAGTTTGACAAATCCTGGTAATACCTGACAACTATTGCCAGATAACTAATGACTAATAAAGAAACGGTTTTACAACACTACAGCGCCGACTTTTACCGCCCACATCGCCAGTCCAACCCGACTTTTGATCTGTAAACGGTCAAATAGAGCTTCCCGGTAGCCATCTACTGTGCGGGGGCTAACACACATTCGATCGGCAATTTGGACGTACGTTAATTCAGTGCAGGCCAATTGAAGAAATTGCCGTTCGCGATGGTTTAACTGAACAGAGTTCAGGTTGTAATTAGAGGATAGGTTTTTCATTTTAGGGTGTGCTGATGTTAATTAGGAGTTTAATTAACGATATGAAAGTAGACTCATACACACACTTTCCCAAATGAACTTTGTTAACGGTAGTTTTCTCGTTAATAGTTAGTTAAAGCCCAGCTTTTCACGCACTCGCGCAATAGTTTTACCCGCAACTACCCTTGCTTTTGCTTCTCCAGCCTGAAGTTCAGCTTCGAGGGCGTCATTGTTATTCATGTAATAAGTAAAGCGCTCGCGTTCGTTGGCGAATTGTCCAATGATGAGTTCATAGAAGGCTTTTTTAGCCATACCATAGCCATAATTACCGCCTTCGTAGAGATTACGCATCGCTGTAGTTTGCTCATCTGAGGCAAGTAGTGAATATAACTGGAATGTAATATCTGTATCCGGGTCCTTCGGTTCTTCGATCGGTGTAGAATCGGATTTGATTTTCTTGATCACTTTCCATAACTCGTTTTCGGGTAGGAAAATGTCGATGTAATTGTTGTAGGATTTGCTCATCTTCGCCCCGTCGATCCCCGGAATTGTCATTAGCCGGTCGTCGATACGAGGTTCGGGTAATACGAATACCTCATCCTCGTATTGCCGGTTAAAAATGCTGGCGATATCACGGGTCATTTCGATGTGCTGGCGCTGGTCTTTCCCGACCGGAATAATTTCGGCGTCATACAGCAGAATGTCAGCCGCCTGCAATACTGGATATACAAACAAGCCGGTATTGACCGGGCCGCTGGACCGGTCTGATTTTTCCTTAAATGATGTCGCGTTATTGAGCATTGGCATGGGCGTGAAGCAACTCAAATGCCAAGCCAGTTCTGTATGTTCGGCCACCCGCGATTGCCGCCAGAATGTATTTTTCTCCGTATCTAATCCAAATGCCAGCCAGGTAGCGGCCACAGCCCGCGTAAACTCCCGACGCATTGTTCCGTCTTTTATAGTCGTTAATGAATGAAGATCAGCTATGAATAAAAACGACTCATTGTCTGGGTGTTTCGATAAGTCGATGGCGGGTTTAATAGCGCCCAGAATGTTGCCTAGATGCGGCCGCCCACTGCTTTGAATACCGGTTAAGATTCTTGCCATGTGTTATGTGGTGTCGGGTTCTCAAACCCGACGCAATTTTTTAAAGTTTACGGGTTGTGAAACCCAAACCCAAAATAAATTATAAATTATTTAAATTTGCTTCGAAATAAGCAAAACAGGCCATAATTAAATTTTA
>CAXVWN010000240.1:0-9468 GCA_964263725.1 Spirosoma sp. | reverse complement strand
GGCGGTATTTGCCGGTAAGCAATCCACCTGCCAGGGGAGAATAAAGCATCGTACCCAGGCCAAAGTACCTGGCCATAGGCATCAATTCCCGGTCGGCTGTTCGTTGTACCAGATTATACTCAACTTGCAATGCGCTCAATGGAATGGTACTGGCAATGGCGGACGCTTTCCACGCTGGAAAATTTGCCAAGCCGGTATATAGCACTTTACCGGATTTAACCAGGTCTTCGAGGCCACGGGCGATTTCTTCAACAGGCGTTCGCCCATCATCATAGTGTGGCATGTACAGGTCAATATAGTCGGTCTTCAGACGTTTCAAACTGGCTTCGACCGATTGACGCATCGCTTTACGATGGTTACCCTCATTACTGGGCAACGGCTCCGTTTCACTGCTTCGGGTGTACTTGGTACAGACAATGAAATTGTGACGCTGTGATGCTATAAATCGCCCAATGATCTCTTCCGCTTCCCCAAGTTGGTATTGATCTGCTACGTCTATAAAATTGCCGCCTGCATCGGCATAGGCCCCCAAAATTTTCTGAATATCGTCGGGCGTAGCGCCATAGCCCCTACGGCTACCCAGACTCGCGGCACCCAATGCCAGTTCGCTAACCGGTAAGCCGGTGTGCGTTCCAAATAGTTTATAGTTCATGATTCAAAGTTCGATTTCCATACATACTGAATCAAGTACGGCTAAATTTAGCCGTATCAAAAAAATTGTAGAATAGATGAAATTTGCAGGATGTACGAACGAAAATTGCCTGTAAAACTGGATTGCGGCCTGCACCTATTCATGGAAGTGATGAATGGAAAATGGAAAATCAACTTAATCTGGTGCATACACTCGGGCATCAAAAGACCCGGTGATTTGCAACGCCATATACCTAAAGCTTCCAGACGGCTGCTTGATACGCAACTGAAACAACTGACGGATCAAGGCATCATTATCAAAACGATTTTTGATCAGCGACCGCCAAAAGTTGTGTATGAGCTAACACCCCTGGGCGAAACGTTAATACCGGTAATCGAAATTGCAGCGCGTTGGGGAGAATCACACCGTGCCATACTAGAGCCTTTGTTTCAATCGCCCGATCTTCAGAGGGCGTAAATAGTCGCAAACTGCCTTCATATTGGCGCAAATGCTCTTGGCTTGAGGGATTTGTCTATCTTAACTTTACTCAACCAATAACCGGACAGCAACCAACATGAGCATTAGTAACAAACCCCTATCAAATGCTGGGCGTTGCTACCGAAATCATGGGCGTAACGCCGGAAGGATGGAAAGCCATCGAACAAATGTAGCAGGCCCGGTGAGGATTTGTGTATCTTGGATTCGCAACTAACAAACACTATGGAAGACCAAAACAACCAACCAGATAACTCAACCTCAGCTGCTGATACAATCCCAAAAGTGACCGGCATTGGCGGCATTTTCTTTTTTTCAGACAATCTGCAGGAAACGAGAGACTGGTATGCCAAAAATTTAGGGTTTGACATCAATGCATGGGGCTCGGCGAGTTTTGACTCCAGAAACGTTGCCAAGCCCGACGAGATAGATTCCCTTCAATGGAGTCCTTTCAAAACAGGAGATGACTACTTTTCCCCATCCAAAAAAGAGTTTATGATTAATTACCGGGTTCAGAATATTGAAGGACTGGTAGCCAAACTCAACGAAAACGGTGTGACCATACTCGACAGCATTGCGACCTATGACTATGGAAAATTTGTTCATATTATGGACGCAGAAGGCAACAAGATTGAGCTATGGGAGCCTTCTTAATGGTACAAAAAGTTGGTTGATTTTGTCGCGTTTGTACAAGCCTGACTCAGGGGTATTTCGGAGTTTTGCATCGTGCTAAACCAATGCAAACTCATGTTATTGAACAATAAAAAAGTAGCCATCCTGGGTGCAGGCCCCGTTGGTCTGACAATGGCTAGATTACTACAGCAAAAAGGAGTAGACGTAACCGTTTACGAACGAGATACAGACGCAGGAGCAAGAATTTCGGGCGGTACGCTCGACTTGCATAAAGGTTCGGGGCAGGACGCCCTGAAAGCAGCAGGCTTGTTGGAACGCTACTATGAAATGGCGATACCCATGGGAAGAACCGTGGCCGACGAACACGGCCACGTACTGTTGTCCAAAAATTCGACACCCGAAGAGCAATATGATAATCCGGAAATAAACCGAAACGACTTAAAGCATCTATTGCTTGACAGCCTAACAAGCGGTACCGTTATTTGGGACTATAAATTTACGGGCCTTTCGACACAGAATGGCAAATGGCTTTTGCAGTTTGACAACCATGTAACTGCAACCGCCGATGTTGTTATCGGCGCGAACGGAGGGATGTCGAAGGCGAGAAAACAGGTTACGGATGCAGAAATTGAATACACCGGAACGCTGATTATACAGGGTGAAATAGCTCAGCCGGAAACGACCTGTCCGGAGTTTTACCAACTATGCAACGACAACATACTAATGACCGCCAGCCAAGGCAATCTAGTCGTTGCAAACTCAAAGAACGGCGGCCTATTGAGCTACAACGTAATGTTTAAAACGCCTTCATCATGGGGTCAGGAAAACGGAGTAGACGTCCAGGATATGGATAGTATTCGCACGTTTCTTTTAGATAGATTCGCTGATTGGGCCGACTGTTACAAACAATTATTCCGCTCAACGGCCGCTTTTGTTTTATGGCCAACGAGAAAAATAGCGTTGGATAAACCCTGGAAAACGAATCGTCCGCTGCCGATAACGCTTATTGGCGATGCCGCCCATATAATGCCGCCCTTTGCCGGTCAGGGTGTGAATATCGGGCTGATGGACGCATTAATTTTATCTGATAACCTGACTAACGGAACATTCAAAACCATAGAATCCGCGATCAGCGACTACGAACAGAAAATGTTCGTTTATGCGACAGACGCCCAATTGGAAACAAGCAAGAACGAAGCAAAGATGTTTCTCCCCGACTTTTCTTTCCAAAAGTTTTATCAATAGTATTTCAAACGGTTGTGTTCTTAGTTTGGCAGTTGATTCATCATGTCCACCATTCTATTTAGTCCGTCTGGAGAGTACGTCCAGTCCATGAAGTCTGCCGTTATCTTCCCCTCTCCAACAAATCGTGCAAACATCTGATTTTCATAATGAGCTATTGCCGATTTCATATCGGTAAATTTTCCGCTGGTAAAACTTTCGCTTATTTTTAAAGCGTCAAGCATTGCTGTATTTACACCTTCTCCCTTTGGAAGCAATAAGTGCGCTGCGTCACCAAACGAGGTTATATTTGGTTGTGTTTATCAATATTGGTCTAATGGCATAGCGTACAAAGGTTTGGGTACAAAATGAGTCTGTTTGTGTTCGAACAATTCGAACCAGGTACTATCCCAATCAGCGTATTCTTTTTTAAACCATTCCAAAACTTCATTAGCATTTTTCAAATCAAGCCCGCTTTCTGCAGCCCAATCAGCATCGGCTTTCCAACCAATATAAATGTCCATACTGCCATAGCCTTTGGCGCTTAGAAATAATGTTTTTGAATCGTCCATGGCAGAGATCTTTCCGCCCGACGTAGCTGCACAGGCCAAAGCAGCCGACATGAGCGAACCTAGAATGCGAAACCTGTTTAAGCAGACTTTCGAAAAAGGCGTGTTTGAGTATTATCAGTCAGCAAGGCTGTTGAAAGAAAAACGGCTGACCGTTTCTGAAGTTGGCTATCAACTGGGGTTCTCCAATTTAAGTCACTTCGCCAGAGTTTTTGAACAGCATATAGGTATGAAACCGAAAAATTGTCCGGCGATATAGGGCGCGATTTATAAGAGCCGCTACACTACAAGGCATGCTCCGCCACTGAAGGCTGCATAACTAATCTAAGTTATGTGAAGCAGTGTTGATTTGGTTATTCTCCTGCAGGAGGGTTGTATATCTAATAACGTGTATAGAAACGGCAACTATTACCATAAGCTACTCAACCCCGGAAGCAGAAGCTCACGTAGAATAAATGAATCGCTGAAAAGCCCGCATTATATAGGATTGCTTCATTAACTTCAGAAGACAGATTGGCTTCGATCATGGGGTAATGAAGAAGATGCTATCTATGGTAGAATCGTCTACCTATTTATAGATTGTGAACGAGGGTAGCTTCTTTTGCTTTTGTCGCATTGCTATCGTGGCCCACACAACCACTCATCCCTTCTTTTTTGCCACTAATACTTAAATCAGAATTAAAAATATAAGGTACCTTGCATCACATAGTACCTTATTGTACCTTTGACAAAAGAAATTAACGAAATCCTATACACCAATGAATATTGAAAACGCTCAGGTGCAAATGCGGAAGGGCATTCTGGAATTCTGCATTTTGCACATCATATCGAGGGGCGAAATATATGCCTCCGATATGCTTGACGAGCTGACTTCCGCCCGAATCATGGTTGTTGAAGGTACCTTGTACCCGCTGCTAACCCGTTTGAAAAATGCCGGTCTGCTCGACTATAAATGGGTAGAATCCACATCAGGGCCACCGCGCAAATACTATATCCTGACTGATCTTGGTCGTAATTCCTTAGAAGCTCTGAACGATACCTGGCAGGAACTCGCCGAGTCCGTGAATTCGATTGTGGGGAAGATTGAGCAACATAAAAAAATCGCTAACGGCGCCGTGTCTGTTTCTCCCTCGCCCGATGCCATCATTCCTCCAGCCAACGCTTAACCTATTCACTTCTGAAAACCGAAACGTCGGACCACAATGAAAAAGACAATAAGCATTAATATCAGTGGTGTCATCTTCCACATTGAAGAGGATGGCTACGACAAACTGAAAAATTACCTGACAACAGTACAGCAGTATTTTTCTACCTATGAAGACAGTCAGGAAATCGTAACTGACATCGAAAATCGAATTGCCGAAAAGCTACTTGCCAAACTAAAATTGGCTGATAAACAAGTAGTTTCACTCGACGATGTCAATGAACTCGTTGCCGCTATGGGCACCGTTGCCGACTTTGAGGCCGTTGAGGAAGAAGAAGTTTTAGTGACCAATGGTGGGCGCCATTCGGCCACATCGGCAGGCAGTTCGCAACCAAAAGGTAATCAGACGAGTAACCCAACGGCTGGTGCTGGTGCTTACACGTCGCAATCAACGGGTAGCACCTATGCCGAACCACGTCGGCTTGTACGTGATCTGCGCCGGAAAACCCTTGGTGGTGTTGCGGCTGGTTTGGCTCACTATTTTAATATTGACGTAGTTTGGGTACGACTGATTTTTGTGCTGCTGGTGGCTGGTTTACCGGCGCTGGGTGGTGCTTCAAATGGCCCAAGTGATTTCTTTGGCGGGTTGAGCGGCTTCACCGTTATCATTTACATTGCCATGTGGATTGCACTTCCCGGAGTGATGGGCATCGAAGAAGATAAAACGGTCAAAAAATTCTTCCGTAATCCTGAAGATAAAGTGCTCGGTGGCGTAGCCTCAGGGATTGCCGCTTACTTCGGTGTCGATAGGGGTATTATCCGATTGCTGTTTGTGCTTGGCATCGTATTTTTTGGGGTTGGTTTCCTGCTCTATCTCGTTTTATGGATCATTTCACCCCAGGCCAATACGCTCACCGAGAAAATGGAAATGCAGGGTCAGCCCATTACACTCTCAAACATTGAGCACAGCATTAAACAAAATCTGAATATCAACGAATCGCCGAACAACGAAAGCACACTGACGCGAGTTCTATTGTTTCCTTTTCGCGCCATTGCTACCATTATCGGCGGGCTGGGTAGCGCACTGGGACCCTTGTTAAACGGTGTCGTGTCGCTGATTCGGGTTTTTGCCGGGGTGCTGATGTTAGTTGTCGCCTTTGCCTTGATGATAGCCTGTTTAGCCGTTCTGGGCGCCTTCATCGGGTTTGAATCGGGCGCTAATTTTGGTAACGTACCCATTGGCATGATCCGCAATGACCTCTCTCTTCCAATGATTCTGTCTGCGTTTCTGGCTGGTATAATTCCTGCCTTTGGCCTGGCTATTCTGGGAGTCATGCTGATTATGGGACGTAGTGTTCTGAGCAGCCGTACCGCACTGACACTGGCGGGTGTATGGCTCGTGAGCCTGGTAATTTTTGCCGGAACAGCCACACCGGTACTTAACGGTTTCCAGCGCCGGGGTACGGTTGAAGAAACGAAAATCCTGAATGTAGCTGCGGCTATTCCGACCTTCGCTATGAACGATATGGAAAATGATGGTAACGATAACTGGCGTCCATCAATTGATCTGAAAGGATTCGATGGCACAACCTTGAATCTGGTGCAGTATTTCCGGTCGCAGGGCCGTAGCCGGGCTGAGGCTCAGGTCAATGCTCGTCAGATTAAGTACGTGTATGTGGTTAAAGACTCGACGGTTAGCTTCGATGAAACTTTAGAATTAACTCCCAACGCCCATTTTAGAGCGCAGGATTTGGACATGGATCTGATGATTCCATACGAGAAACCATTTCGTATGACGAGAGAGTTTGCGCGCTTTATTCGTAATGAGTTTGGCGAAAAAGAACTCGACCGTATGGAGGCCAGCATCTGGAAATTTACGAAAAACGACGGCCTGGTTTGTATCAATTATCCTCGTGAAAAAGATCGGAATGACAACGATGAAGATAACGACGTAACCGATTTGACCGATGATGTGCAGAGTGCCGTAGCCAGCGAATTAGGCGATGATTTCGACCGCATTGGCGATCACACTCGCCAGTTTAACGTTACAGCTTTCTCCAAAGTAGATGTTGCCGGTGCGTTTGTCGTGCGATTCCGCAAAGGTGATACCTACAAGGTAGTTGCCGATGGACGAGAGGATGACATGAGCGATATGGACGTTCGGGTTAACGGCAACATGCTCGAAGTGAAGATTGATCGCAAAGGAGGTCTATTCAACTGGAGTAATCGGAAACGTATTGGGTTGACCATTACGGTGCCTGGCATCGACGAACTGAAACTGTCGGGTGCTTCAAAAGCCAGTCTGGTGGGTTTTGGTAACTATAACAATCTGGACATCGACATGAGTGGTGCTTGCCGGACCGTTTTCGACGGGTCGGTAGAAAAGCTATCGCTTGAGTTGTCGGGGGCGTCGAATGCGGTGTTGCGTGGACACGTCAAACTGTTGGATGCCGACTTGAGTGGTGCCAGCAAAATTGAAGCAACCGACCTGAATGTTGATAAAGCGACGGTTGATGCCAGTGGTGCCAGCCATGCTAATTTCGGTCATGTTGATGCGCTCGAATCAGAAACGTCGGGCGCCAGCAAAGTGACACGCCAGTAAAATATAATTCTGACTGGCGAAAAAGTGTAAGTTTTAGTACTTTATTCGATCAGGAAATTGACTAAAATGGCTGCCAAGTCGGTATGGTTTTGTGTGAATGTTTCACGCAAAAGACTGACTGGTAGCCATTTTTTGCAAAAAATTATCATCTCAAACGGGCATTATTCCCTATGCCCATTTACCAAATAGTATTCCCTCACCATGTTCCGTACACTTCACCGGTTGTCGTTCCTCACCTTATGTCTCCTAACAATTCATGCCGGATTCGCGCAACAGCCCGACAGTTTGTGGGCTAGGTTACTCAACCAAAATACCTTTTCACTGCATCCCGGCCCTACTGGTTTTACGGGTAAAGGCTGGGACTTGATTCAGGCTGGCGTTCAAAAAAATCAGTATGTATTGATCGGCGAAGATCATTTTATGACTGAAGTGCCCTACTTCACGGAGCAGGTGTTAAAAGCAACTACCTTCAACACATTTGCCCTTGAGGTAGACCCGTATATCGCACAGATAATCAATCAAAAAATGGCTCAACCCGATACGGCTTCACTCATGAAATGGGCCACTCAAGCCGGATCGGCCCTTTCATTTTATGGACTGCGGGAAGAGTTTCATGCGTTACGGGAAGCGCACCGCACTCACACCACGCTTATTGGCCTTGATCAAGTCGCGATGATGTCTGATCCTTTGCTATACGATGACCTTCTACGAACGGCTACGCGTTCCAGTACGCGTTTGCATTATTCGGCTATGGCTGAGCGAGCTAAAACAGCGGCCGCTAAATTTACGGAAGACATGAGTCAGCCAACCTATATGCAAAGTGCCATGTTTGAACAGGACGTAATTGAGCTGGAAAAGGAACCGATGTCTGCCCGCGAAAAGGAAATAATAAACGCCATAAAACTATCGGCTCGTATTTATAAAACACAGAGTCATCAATTGAGGGTGCAACTGATGAAGCACCAACTCATGGCTGCTTATGAGTCGGCCATCAAAAACAAGAAAGTGCTGGTTAAAATGGGAGCCATGCATTGCGCCCGTGGTGAGAGCTATTTAACGGTTTACGACTGCGGAAGCCTGCTCAGTAACCTGGCCGACAGTGATTATAAAACCTCGTTTCACATCGCCATTTTTGGGAAAAACGGCATTCAGGGAAGCCCGTTCAAAGGAATACCAGCCCAAAAGCTTGACCCTGATAACGGTGATTTGAAGTTTATTAAGCCTTTTTTCGATGGCATGTCTGGCGAAGATTGGACTGTATTCAACTTGTTACCGATACGCAAAGCGCTGCAATCTCAAAAACTCAAAATTGACGATATTGACCTGCGCAGGACCATTTTGGGATACGATGCACTGGTGATTTTCCCAACCGCGCATCCTTCCCATTCTCTGAATTAGTGTTCGTTGGGTATTATGTAGACCCAATGCAGACGGGTATTTTGTAGGTAATATCTTGGCGATATACAACCTATAAAATACCCGTCTGCATGAATACTACTAAGCTAATAATAGATCGTCACTTCTTTCGCTCAGCGGTTTCTTCGACCCGTTCTTCGGCCAGGGCTACTTCTTTTTCCTGCTTTCTATTTTCCCGCTCGAAAACATGAATCAATACAATGAAATAGGAGAGGAGCAACGGCCCGACAACTAAACCTAAAATGCCGAAAATTGGTACGCCCAGCACAATACCCGCCAATGTAACAAGCGGGTGAATGTCGCCCATGCGTTTGGCCAGCATGATGCGTAGTAGATTGTCGATGTTAATAATGACAACGACCCCTACCACCAGAATGCCGATACCCTGGCTGGTATTGCCCTGCGAGAGTTGAATCAGTCCAGCGGGCCCCCAAACCAGCGGAGTGCCGAGTACCGGAATAAAGGCCATGAAAAAAGCGACTGTTCCCCAGAAAATTGCATCAGGCACGCCAAAAATCCAAAGTGTCGCCCCTGTTAAAACCCCTTGTACAAAACAGACCAGTAATTGCCCGAGAACGTTGGCATTGACGTTATTTTTGAGTGATTCACCCAGTTCTTTTTGCGTATCGCGTTTGAACGGCAGGTATTTCTGTAAGCCTTTTAGAAAGCCATCCTGCTGCACAAACATGAAATACA
The DNA here is from genome assembly GCA_964263725.1 of Spirosoma sp. Taxonomy (GTDB): domain Bacteria; phylum Bacteroidota; class Bacteroidia; order Cytophagales; family Spirosomataceae; genus Spirosoma. Next base: position 61 of record CAXVWN010000240.1, on the reverse strand, counting down.
GGGTGAAAAACATTAAGCCCAGTATCACAATAAAATCCAGTGCTCCGCCCGCTATGGAAGG
>CAXVWN010000239.1:0-22686 GCA_964263725.1 Spirosoma sp. | reverse complement strand
GTAAGGTTATACTAGCCGTATAAAACCTGATAAGAAGATTCTAACGATGGGCGTCTATTAGAACTGTACTATCTCTATTTTCCTTTCAAAATTGTCCCGTAGCGGGGCATGTCTTTGAACAGGTCCAGAGCTGCTTTCATTTCGGGATCGGTCGCGAACGATGCTTCTTTAAGACCCTTTTGCAGGTAATAATGTCCGGCTACTTCCTGTTCCAGCAACGTTTTAAGCTCAGGTTTAAACGTATTCAAGTCGGCATCTTTGCTATGCGACATTTTGGTTTTGAGCGACTTTAACTGATCCTGAATCTGGTCGAAGTATTTTTCCTTTTTAGCCGAAGCTTCAAGGGTGCCGAGATCTTTCTCAACCTGCGTTGTATAATCATATTCTTTGTCGCCGAGCCACTTGGTGAAATCACCATATTCCGCATCGGTCAGGTGAAATTCGCGGGCGGGCTTAATTGTTGCGTGCTCGTGGCGATACTTCACTGCGTAGTCGAAAATCAGCCCTTTATTAGTCAAACTGAGCGCAACGGGCGACGGTGTTTGTGCTTCCACAATAACATCCGGCAGAACGCCACCGCCATCATACACAACGCGACCTGCTTTGGTCTTAAATGCAGTTTTGAGCGAGTCAGGAATCTTACCAACACTGCCATCGGGATTTCGATGGCTGTAGTCAATGGCCTGAATACAGCGTCCGCTTGGAATATAATATTTCGCTGTTGTGATTTTTAGTTTCGTGTTGAACGACAGTTCGCGTGTGGTTTGCACCAATCCTTTTCCGTAGGTGCGCTGTCCCACCAAAACCCCCCGGTCGTAATCCTGAATAACGCCCGACACAATTTCCGCAGCCGATGCGCTGTGGCTATTCGTGAGAACGATAATCGGCATTTCGAGGTCCATTGGCGGATTCATGGCCGTGTAAGTCTTGTTCCACTCCGTTACTTTGCCTTTCGTTGTTACAACTTCCGAATCTTTCGGAATAAAGATATTGGAGATGTCGATGGCCATGTTGAGCAATCCACCCGGATTCTCCCGAACGTCGAGGATGAGTTTTTTCATGCCTTTGCCCTTCAGTTCCTGAAACGCACTACGCACTTCGCGCGAGGCTGTTCCCGTAAAATCTTTAAGATCAATATAGCCAACTTCATCGGATACCATCCCAAAGTAAGGAACATTGGTCATCTTCACCACATCCCGAATAACGCTAAGTTCGACGGGGTCTTTCTGCCCGTATCGTCGAACGGTCAATTTCACCGCCGTATTATTCTGGCCTTTCAACAGTTTGCCGGGATCAGCGTCTTTACGGCTTTTTAAGTCCACACCATCTACTTTAACGACCTCATCGCCAATCTGTAAGCCCGATTTTTCAGCGGGCGTACCTTCATAAACCATCAGGACAATACTCTTGCCCAGCCGCTGTCCGATGAGGGCACCAATGCCGTTGTAGCGACCGGTGGTCATGGTCATGTAATCCTCGATTTCGTCCTCCGCAAAGAAGTTCGTGTACGGATCAAGGGCTTTCAGCATGGCGTCGATACTGGTCTTGACCATACGATTCGGGTTTACTTCATCTACATAATATAGATTCAGTTCCTTAAACAGCGTGGCGTAAATGTCGAGGTTACGGGCTATCTCGAAGAAGCGGTCGTCGGTTTTGAACGAAAAGAAACCAATGCCGCCCGCCACGAGGGCCGAGGAGGCTAACAGGGTAAGGCGTTTAGAGAAGCGCATAAATTGAGTCGTTAACGGTTTGCCGCAGCAGTCTTAAGTCGTCAGTCCTGAATGAATAGGAGTATGAACGGAAAACGGCCAATTAGCGATTGATTACTTTCTTCAATGCTAATTTCATACCTTTTTCTATCTCTTCAAACGAAATAATTTGTTTGGCGGTATAAAGAAAAGCAATGTAGGCGGGTGGCGTGTTTTCCGGACCCATCATGAGCTTGTTCAACCGGTAAGTTTCCCGCACTCGCCGACGAATAAGGTTTCGGTCGACGGCTCGCTTAAACATTCGTTTGGGAACGGTAATGACAATAGCGGGCAGGAGCGGCTCGCTCTCCAGACTGGTTTCGGATTGGGGAATGTAGAGCACCCGAAATGGAAAAAGGTAGAACGTCTGCACGGACGAACTACCTTTTTTAAATAATTCACTCAGAATCTTTTTGCTGCAAAGTCGCTCTGATTTCGGAAAGGTTTGCGGCATGCACTAGTGGTTAAGTAAGCGTAATTAGTGCTTAGCGATATAGTATAGCTATGACCGAACGGGCGTTTTCGCAAACGGACGGCACCGCACTAATCACAAGCCACTACAGTTTAAAGCGTTCGCCTTTTTTCTCGTCCGAGACGGTCAACTTGTGGCGACCTTTGGCACGACGGCGAGCTAGAACCTGACGGCCATTAGCAGAAGCCATCCGCTCGCGGAAGCCGTGTTTGTTTTTCCGCTTCCGATTCGATGGTTGGTACGTTCTTTTCATGATATATATTAACCTAAAACCTTTGTTTTTCCAAATGAGTCCGCAAAGATAGGAGAATGGCCGCATTTCACCAAGTATAAATTCATAAAAACGATTTGATTGACTGGTAGTTACTTTTGTAAGAATTATTTTTCCGTACGTGTATGCACTATCGCCTGTCTGTTGACCAACCTGCCGGATCGCAAACGACCACAACCTCCCATTACATTGCTGTCGACGCTCGATTAACCGACATTACGACGCCAGAAGTTGATTTGCAGTTGCCCGCATGGCGTCCGGGACGGTATGAATTACAGCAGTTTGCGAAAAATATTCAGCGATTTGACGTGGTTGATAAAGAAGGTCGGTCGCTTCCGTTCCGCAAAATCACGAAAGATCGTTGGCGCGTGCAGACCAAAAATATCACCGAACTGACGGTTCGCTATAATTATTACGCTCTCCTGCCAACGCCCAACCAACTCAATGCGGGTAGCAGTTTCGTGAGTGACACACTACTTTATGTTAATCCGGTGAACCTTTGCTTATACGCTGAGGGGCGAATTTTAGAACCCTGCACGCTCGAATTAGCCATTCCCGATAGCTGGACAGTAGCCTGTGGATTATCGCGATCCGACGGTAAGCAAACTGGTGCGCAAACGCTTTGGGCAGCCGATTTTTATGAACTGGTCGACTGTCCGTTACTGGCTGCACCGGTTATTCAGGACATTCAATATGAAATAGACGGGGTTGAGTTTCATGTCTGGATTCAGGGCGGTCGGCGAACCGATGGTGAAACTACGTTCAATGCTGCGCGGATTATTGAGGATTTCAGCCGGTTCTCGGCGAGGCAACTTTCTTTATATGGCGAATTTCCTGAACGGGCGTACCATTTTCTGACGCTGATTTTACCCGTTCCGTATTATCATGGCGTTGAACACCGCAATTCAACGGTGCTCGTACTTGGCCCGAATGATGAAGGAGAGGGATTATATCAGGATTTGCTGGGCGTATCGTCGCACGAGTTGTTTCATGCCTGGAATATTATCCGAATTCGCCCCATCGAATTATTACCGTATGATTTTAGGCAGGAAAATTATTTTTCAACCTGTTTTGTGGCGGAGGGCGTAACAACTTATTACGGCGATTTGATGCTCCGGCAATCGGGCGTTTTTACCGACGAAGCGTATTTGAAAGAGTTGCAAGTATTGTTCAAGCGACATTTCGAAAACAATGGGCGAGCGTTTCAGTCACTTACCGAATCGTCGTGGGATTTATGGCTGGATGGCTATGACAAAGGTGTGCCTGATCGTAAAGTGTCTGTTTATTATAAAGGCGCTATTGCTGCACTAATTCTGGACCTGCATATTCGCCAAGTGACTGATCACGCTAGCTCATTAGACGATGTGATGCGCCTGATGTGGGAGCGTTTTGGCAAGCCCTTTATTGGTTACACGCTGGACGATTATCGAGCTGTAACCGAATCTGTAGCGGGCGAATCGCTGGATTGGTATTATGATTTATGCATTTTTGGCAACCAGCCACTCGAAGTTAAGTTGAATGAATATTTAGCCTGGGTAGGATTACGTATTGCCTATGAGGAACCCAGTCTCGATTACGCTGGTGGTATTCGATTGCTGGAGCTGGACAATGAGGATGGTCACAAACAGCGCGTGCGCTGGTTTGGTAATAAGCCTACAGATATACAGAATGAAAACCATTCTGGTCCAGTACCTGAAGAGAAATTAGGCAAAAACGTAGTGGCAAAATGATGGCGCAAGGCTCCAGCCATCGCGGCCATCGCTGGCCATCCCCTTAGTATCGAAATGCCCCTTTATGCTTTAATGGATATACCCTTTACCCACTATTTTATGATGAAGCAATTACCGTTGCTGTTTCTTCTTCTGCCGGGCCTGCTACTAGCGCAGTCGAAACCCGAAAAACCTTGGATGCTCGGCCCTTTTCTAAAAGAAAATGCTTATAACCCAATTTTAGACGCCAAAGCTAGTTCCGCATTCTACTGTCCGGTCAAAAAAGAAACGGTTCGCTGGGAAGAGAAAGATGTATATAATCCGGCAGCGGTGGTGCGTAACGGCAAGGTATATATGATATACCGGGCAGAAGATACCGTTAGGCGCGTAGGTGGCACATCGCGGTTGGGACTGGCGATCAGCACCGATGGCATTCACTTTAAACGCCAACCCAAACCCGTTTTCTACCCTAATAATGATCCCATGAAAACCTACGAGTGGGAGGGTGGATGCGAAGATCCGCGCATTGTAGAAAGCCCCAATGGAGTGTACGTAATGACTTATTCTGCCTACGATGGCGATAAGGCACGGCTTTGTGTGGCCACCTCGCGCGATTTGATAAACTGGAACAAGCAGGGGCTGGCTTTCGGTGATTTCGATAAGGGAAAATACCGAAATCGTTGGTCTAAATCGGGGGCTATTGTGTGCAAACGTATTGGAAATCGGTTAGTTGCGCAGAAAATAAACGGGAAATATTGGATGTACTGGGGCGATAAACCCCAACTACGCCTTGCTGAATCGAATGACTTGATCCATTGGACACCGCTCGAAACAGGCAACGGTGAATCTATCGTCGCTGCTGAGTCCAGGAAGGGTACGCACGACATTCGTCTGATTGAACCCGGTCCATATGCCATGCTGACGCCTAAGGGTATTCTGCTGATTTATAATGGAATGAATGATGCCAAAAATGGCGACGTAAACCTGCCCGAAGGCGCTTATGCAGGCGGACAGCTCTTATTTGATGCCCAGAGTCCGGCTAAATTAATCGACCGATCGGAAACGTATTTTATCAAACCCGACCAGCCCTACGAAATGAAAGGTCAGGTTAACCAAGTCTGTTTTCTGGAAGGTATGGTGCCATTTCGGGGCCGGTGGTTTTTATATTATGGTACCGCCGATTCGAAAATCGGCGTTGCCGTTGCTAAGCAGTAAACGACGGTGCGAGGATAGAGCCTTGTTTCATGAAAGTAACGACAACCTCACTCAGATATACACATTGATATGGTAAGCAAGAGCCCGCATTTAGCAGGCTTTTGTTGCACAACAGTTTGATTAATAACTACTTTTTTGCGATTGGAGTAAGTTATAGAAATTAGATAAGTGTACTTATATAGTTAGATAGAAACCAAGTGATCCGTTTCTCGTCTAATCTTTTGTATGTATAGCTACTAGTCTACAATTAACCTCTAAACCGTTTATGAAAAGTACTTATTTTTTTAGGCAATTGATAGATGATGAGACATACATTGAAAATCTAGACCAGTTTGCAGACCAGCCGACAGATTCTACTAAACGAGTTTATCAGATAGCGGTTAGTTTAATGTTGGCCTGCTTACATATACAGCTACAGACGAGCATTGGGAGGGGATTAGTCCAGCGTATTTTAGAGAAACATGCTCACCAGGCAAAGGCTATTCCCGCCGGCTTTACTGCTTCAGTAACAGAAGGTAATCGTCTTTTAGGCACGCTACTTCCTGGTAAAAAAAGCGTCATTATGAAAATTATTATTCATTACACGAAGCTTCCTTTCAAGAATATTGATTCGATTGTAGGACAATGTGCTTATACGTTGTTCACCAAGCTGGCATTTGATTTATTGAGGGATGATGATGCGACCATTTTAATGCTTCCCCTCAGTGAATTGGAGGAACTTGCTCCTGAACTGAATACTAATGATTATGTTGCCATCGGGGCCTACTCTGTTGCATCGCTGTCCAGACCTGTCTCTATTTCCACATTAGTTTCGTAATACTCTTCTCAGTGGCCTGCTGGACTCGTTGAGCATATATTTTACGTCAATCCGCCATGGGTTACATGGCCCCAATTGACTGTACAAAATAATTCTTCCTAATTGCGCAGATACGCCTGAAGGTAAAGCGGTATGTTCCTCTTACAAATGTCTTTGTCCAAATTGAAAGCGTTTCTAAATTGGGGCGTTCCGGCAATTGTTGATTGGCAGATAATGACCGGTAATAAATTTTCTAAATCCTGTTACGGTCAATTTTCATGCAAACATCCCGACCCAAAACCCTATCTTTTGATGAATATGTTAAACACGATGCTACGGCACTGGCCGAATTAGTTCGTGTTGGTGATGTTTCGCCTGCCGAACTCCTCGAAACGGCTATTGCCCGTGCCGAAGCCGTTCATCCACAGCTAAATGCCATCGTGACACCTTTGTACGATAAAGGGCGCGAAATGGCCAAGCAGTTGCCCGAGACTGGTCCGTTTCGGGGAGTGCCCTTTCTACTGAAAGACTTACAGCTAGAATGGGCTGGAACATCCCTGAAGTCGGGTTGCCGCGGCTATCAGAATTATGTCTCAACTGATGATAGTGAGGTTGTTAAACGCTGGAAAGCCGCTGGACTGGTTTTCTTCGGGAAAACCAATACCCCAGAATTTGGCCTGACACCTTATACCGAATCAAAACTCTACGGACCTGCTCACAATCCCTGGAAGCTAACCCACTCGCCGGGTGGTTCGAGTGGAGGATCGGCAAGTGCCGTTGCGGCAGGTATTGTTCCCATTGCAGCGGCTACCGATGGCGGTGGTTCCATTCGTATTCCAGCATCCTGTTGCGGCTTATTTGGGTTGAAACCCTCGCGGGGACGCGTTACGCTCGGCCCGCGCTTTGGCGAGTTGTGGAATGGCGCCGTAGCTACTCACGCACTTACGCGCAGTGTTCGCGATAGTGCTGCCTTGCTCGATGCCGTTGCTGGCTCAATGCCGGGCGATCCTTATGGTGTTGCGGCACCCGAACGCCCATTTAGTGAAGAAGTTAGCCGGGAGCCGGGCAAGTTGAGGATTGCCTTTTCTACACAATCATTGATGCCCTCGCAATCCGTTGATCCAACGTGCGTAAAAGCGGTACTGGAAACAGTTCGCCTGTTGGAAGGTTTAGGCCATAGTGTCGAAGAAGTGCCGCTGCCTTACGAGAAAAGCCTGGTGACAGAAGCGTTTTTTCTAAACGTATTGAGCGAAACGGCGGCTACACTTCGGGAACTGGCTGCCTACTTGGGCAGACCTGTCCGGCGCGAAGATATCGAACTAAATACCTGGGTGCAGGCCCGATTGTCCGATGGTTTTTCGGCCGCCGATGTAGCCTACCAAAAACGTCGGTGGAATACACTCAACCGAAGTATGGGCCAATTTCACGAAACATATGACTTGTTTCTCACGCCAACTTTACCTCGCCCACCCATTGCCACCGGAACGTTTCAAAACAGAGCATCAGAAGAACGGCTGATCAAATTAGTGGATTCGGTTGGCGGATTAAAATACCTCAAGGGTAGCAAAATTGTGAATGAACTGGCCGAACGCTCACTGAGTTATATTTCGTTTACGGTTATTACAAATATGACCGGCCAACCGTCGATGTCGGTGCCGTTGCACTGGTCGCCAGATGGCTTACCGATTGGCGTCATGTTTGCGGCCAAACTTGGCGACGAAGCCACTTTGTTCCGGTTAGCAGGGCAGTTGGAGCAGGAGCGCCCGTGGTTTAATAAATTGGCAGTATTGTAGAGAAGCAATACCTTATTAACCATCCGTCTGCTACCTGCGTGAGGTTTTCTGAGCATCAGTACTGATGTACAAAAGCCATTTGGCTTTCAGATTAGTAGCTCTTCAGAATATTAATTAAGGAGCTGTTTAAACTTTTTATTATAGCCCTACAATCAAGTACTTTTTGTCATGCTGACGCAGGAAGCATCTTCGCTAGCATCAATTATTATATCCCGAAGATGCTTTCTGCGTCAGCATGACAAAAATACCCCTAGTGCAGGGTAAACTCGAAAGTTTAAACAGCTTCTACTTTCAAACTTAATCACCACGTTTCATAAAATAGCCGTATGTTTACTTGCAAATTGCAAGTAAACATACGGCTATTTTGTGAAACCAATTAAACAGCGATCTGAATGTCCAGTAAGCTATACGCTGGACTTTCTGGGGGACAAGTGGAGCCTGCTGATTCTGCGGGATATGGTGTTGTTTGACAAATCCACATATGGGGATTTCCTGGCTTCCAACGAAAAAATTGCCACCAATATTTTAGCAGACCGACTAAATCTGTTAGAGTCGAACGGCTTTATAACGAAGCAAGTGGCTTCGGATAAAAAGTCCAAATACATTTATACGATCACCGAAAAGGGCATTGACTTGATTCCCGTTATCATGGAAATAGCCTTATGGGGGTCTCGTTATAATCCGCCCGGTCTAGCGCCCGAGTTACTCGGTAATTTAACTCATGATAAAGCTGGAACGATCAATGCCTACAAACAAAAAATGCGAGCTTGTTAACTTGATGAAACATATTTTAGATAATCCCGCCTGGCATGCCTTAGCTTCTGGTAACAAAGCTCTGTCTAATGAGACAGAAACCGTTAACTATTTTTCGCCTGAAGTGTCGCCTTTTGCCGCTATATATGAGCCGACGCAGGCAAATTTTGACTTGTTGCATCAGACTATCCCTTTTACTACGCCAATTGGTCTGATCAGCGATGAGAAATTGTCGATAACCGATTCCTGGAGGGTGCTGCAACGGATAGATGGTTTCCAAATGATTTATACCAAACCGGCCGAACCGGCACCAACTGGCCCAAATGTCATGTCATTGACCAAAAAGCATGTGCCTCAAATGTTGGCCTTAACCAAGTTGACCGCTCCAGGTCCCTTTTCCAGCAGAACTATTGAGTTTGGCCATTATGAAGGAATTTTTGACGGCGAAGAAATCATTGCAATGGCTGGTCAGCGGTTACACGCCTATGAATTTGCCGAAATCAGTGCCGTTTGTACTCACCCGGATTATTTGAGTAAGGGATATGCCCGGCATCTGATCATGCGACAGATCGGCCGGATTCAGGCGGCATCCGGCACGCCTTTTCTTCACGTACGATCCGACAATGTCAGGGCTATAAACGTTTACAAGGCGATGGGTTTCGAAACCCGGAAGGAAATTTACATTTATATTTTGCAGAAGAATTAACCAGCCGGTCAGCACTATTTATTTACTAAGTGAGAAGTGATCAGGTCATTCCGGACGTGCGTTTATAACATATCCAGAATGATCCGGTAACAACGAATGACTGGGCAATGACTCTGATTTATTCGCTGTAATCCAGCTCTTTCCCAAACGTTTCTTCCATTGTAAGCAATGACCAAATGCCGAGGCCGAAGCAAATGACGGCTACCACAGCGGCCGCTTCCAGCACACCAAGGCTGGATTTCATGGCTTGAAATGCTGGAATGGTGAGCAGGGTCGTAGCCCGAACATTGTTGGCAACGGAGGTTGTTGCGGTAGCCCGGAGATTTGTGCCGTAACTTTCTGCGGTGATAGTCAGAAACATAGCGATGTAGCCAATGCCGAAACCCATTGCCAGACACACAGCGTAGAAGGCACTCGTTGAGCTAATGCCACCAAACAAATAAATCAGGATAAACACGAAGGTTAGTCCCATCATTAGACCAATGGCTTTCCGACGAGACTGTAACCACTGACTTAGAATGCCACTAAATAAATCGCCGATGGCCGTACCGATATACGTAAACATCACGCACCGTCCCGGCTGGATGGCTTCATCAATGCCTAATGCTTTTCCAAACTCATTTCCGAATGTCGCCAGAATACCGATCACCAAATACGTTGGCAGAGCGATTCCCATGCAGCGGAGATAACGTAAAACCTGCGTTCGCCCTCGAAATAACGCCCAGAAATTTCCCCTCGATATGGTTGTATCACGAACGCGTTTGAACATGCCGGATTCGAGTATATTGACCCGTAAAACCAGTAAACCTAAACCCAATCCACCCCCGATAAAATAGGTTGTACGCCAGTCGAAAAGGGCCACGGTGAAATAAGCGACCACGGCACCCAACAGGCCGACGCTGGCCACCAACGATGACCCGTATCCGCGTAGATGAGGAGGCAAAATCTCGCTCACGAGTGTAATGCCCGCGCCCAGTTCGCCTGCCAGTCCCAGCCCTGCCACAAAGCGGAGTAGGGCATACACTTGCGGATCATGAACAAAACCACAGGCCAGATTCGCCAGTGAGTACGTGATAATACTCCCGAACAAAACCGATAAACGTCCGCGTTTATCACCCAGAATGCCCCATAAAATACCGCCAACGAGCAAGCCTGTCTGTTGGAAATTTATGATCCTGCCGCCAACCAGCGAGATATCGGCTTCGGACAGGCCGAGGTCTTTCAGGCTGGGAACGCGCACAATATTGAACAGGAGCAAATCATATACATCGACGAAATAGCCCAGCGCAGCCACAATAACGGGCAACGTGAACAGGGGGCGAAGTGAATTTGGGGACGTGACAGTAGTGTTAAGTGGCATAATGTACTAGTTGGTGCTCGGGTTGTATAACCAAATTGTAACGACGCCGAAGGTACACAATGTGCTAAAATGTCCATTCATCTTTGGCTAAAATTGGCCGATGGATGGTATAGATTAATCAAATTAACACCATCGGCGAACCCGTTGCGAATGATGGTGTGACGATAGCATGATGATGTCCTGCACTTTATTAATAAGTTCCGAAAACAAAAACAGGCGTCATTCCACTAATTAGTGGAATGACGCCTGTCTTATACACTCTTTACGCAGCTATACTACCAGAGCCGTACGTATAGAACGGTGATGAGCAGTATAATGATAACGGCCAAGGCGGTTGCTGATGGTGCCAGACGAAACATGCGCGCATCAATAGCAAAGGCTTTGGGGTTGATAGCCGGACCTACCAGACTAATCGCAACCATAAGCAGTACGGTAAAGAAAAATGCCCAGCCCATGCAAATCAGGAATGGAATCTCAAAACCACCATTGCCATTTGGGTAAGCCGTATATAACAACGTTTCGTGACCAAATAAATCGGGAGCATAATTATTGAACAGGACAGCCAGTGCAAACCCGCCCAGAATACCCGCTACAGCAGCCGCACCCGTGGTACGCTTCCAGAAGAAACCCAGGATAAATACAGCAAAAATAGCGGGACTAAGATAACCCGTATATTTCTGTATGAACGTAAAACCGCCTTCCCGACCAATACCCAACGCATCCTGCCACGTTAGGGCGATAGACAACAGCATGGCCGCAAAAATAGTGATCCGCCCTACCCAGACTAACTGTGTTTGGCTAGCGTCTTTTTTGATGTATTTCTGGTAAATATCGAGCGTGAAAATTGTCGAAATGGAATTGGCTTTACCCGCCAGCGACGCCACAATAGCGGCTGTCAGAGCCGCCATCGAAAGCCCTTTAAGACCGTTGGGCAAGAAAGACAAAATAGCGGAGTAAGCGTTATCGGCGAGGAGTTTACCGCCCGGCGCCATTTCGTTCTGGAGACTACCATTTTTGTAAAGCACATAAGCGGCAATACCTGGCAGCATTACGATGAGCGGCATGAAAATTTTCAGCAACGCGGCAAAGAGAATACCGGTACGAGCCGTTTTTAGATCGGCGCCAAGGGCGCGTTGGGTTATGTACTGGTTGCAGCCCCAATAGTTCAGGTTCACGATCCAGATCCCGGCAAAATACATCGCCATACCCGGCAAGGTCAGGTATTTGTTAATGTCGACCTGCGAGGTGTTTGGGCCGGGTTTCTCGAAAATCATGTGGAAGTGATCGTCGGCATCACCCATCATAGACGAGAAACCGGCAATAACATCGTTGCCCAAACCGAATTTCTGACTCACCAGCGTCAGGGCGATATAGGAAGTTACCAGACCGCCAATAATAAGCACGGCTACCTGAATAACATCCGTATAGCCAATTACTTTCATACCTCCCAGCGTAATAACGATGGCGAATACACTCAGGCCAATAACGATGGGATGAAACGAATCGCCACCAACTAACGTGCTGATTGCTAACGCACCTAAGAAAAGAATAGATGTCAAATTGACGAACACGTACAGAAATAACCAGAAAATGGCCATAATCAGGCTAACCGTTTCGTTGTACCGTGTCTTCAAAAACTGCGGCATCGTGTAGATGTGGTTCTTGAGATAAATCGGCATAAACCAGACAGCCACAATGATTAAGGCAATAGCCGCAAACCACTCATATACAGCAACGGCAACCCCAAACGTGAAGCCATTGCCCGACATACCAATAAACTGCTCTGCCGAAATATTTGAGGCAATCATCGACGCCCCAATGGCCCACCATGTTAGCGATCCTTCGGCCAGGAAAAAGTCTTTCGTGTCAAGTTTCGTGGTTTGCTTTCGTTTGTAAATCCAGTATCCATAGGAGGAAACACCAATGAGATACAGAAAGAAAATAATGTAGTCAATTTGGTTAAGTTGGTTCATTGTAGAATTCAGGAAATTAGTTTTGGGAATCAGCTTGTAAAAAAGCAATTATTTCTCCAAATAGGCTTACCCTCTAATAAAATCATTTGAATATTTATCAAGCCAGTGCCCGAGTGGGTTGATAATTAGCCGCCTACAAACGCGGTTTTACCAAATAAATAACCCGCCTTACGATAATGGGCTCATGCCTGTCGTTTAAGCCCAAAATTGGATTGCTATATGGAAAATGGAAAAAATACGGTTGTTGACGAGTTGACAACTGTCGAAAAGGCTACTCAACTTCTGGATTCATCACACATAAATGTATCATCTGAAATTGGTACACTCCGGCGGCTGCTCATTCACAGTCCCGACCGTGGTTTGGGTAAAGTAGTGCCCTCAAAGGCTCAGGATTGGCTTTTTGAAGATATTGTGCACTTAGATATGATGCGCCGGGACGAATATGATTACTACGTCAAAATTCTCTTGTATTTCCTGGACCCCGATAAAGTACGGGGCAAAATAGCTACCCTCGGACCTGATTCTGACCGATCGTTTTTCAAACCCGATCATGTCGATTATTTCAAGTCCGATAAAGTAATCGATATCCAATGCCTGCTATCCGATATTCTGGGAGATGAAGTTATCCGAACGCGTCTGATTGCGGCCATCTGCGGTATTGAACGGACATCGTTTCGAACGCAGCAGCAATTAAGTCAGTACGAACCCACTGAACTGGCGAAAATCATGATTTCGGGATCGTTGCCTGACTTAACCATGCTTTTTGCGCCGTTGCCCAACTTCATTTTTACGCGGGATATTGGCATTGTTATTAACGACCATATTCTACTTAATAAACCCGCCAAACTGGCGCGCACCCGTGAGGCTCTGCTGGCTCAGTATATTTTCTTCAATCACCCGCTCTTTGCTGATTATCGGGAAAAAATACTTGAGATTCCCGATAATGAACACGCTTTTCTGCTGCCCGATGCAGACACAAATCGGGATGTAACGCGCACAACGCTCGAAGGGGGCGATGTGATGATGATTGGTAAACGGCATTTGATTGTTGGGGTTAGTGAACGGACTACACTTTATGCGGCTCAGCAGGTAATGCGCCTGGTGTTCAGTAAAAACATAGTGGATAAGGTTACGATTCTTCAAATTCCGAAAAAGCGCGATTATATGCACATAGACACGGTTTTTACACAGGTAAAACGTAATGTATGGGTTTTGCTGGGATCATTGGCCCGCACGGGCGATGAAAGCAAAAAGCGTGATGTTATTCATTTCTTCGCGCCCAAAGATGTGTCGGAAGACCTGAAAATTATGCAATTCAGTAAAGGGATGGAGCAAAGACCCATCGAAATCGAGAACCTCGAGGACTTACTGGCCGACATCAGTAGAAACGACCTCGGCGCTACCGAGCCCGTACAATTTATCTACTCCGGTAACAACGAGTTTCCGTTTGGAGCACGGGAACAATGGACGGACTCCTGCAACCTGCTTGCCTTAAAAGACGGCGTTGTGGTGGGATATGACCGCAATGAGAAAACGGCCGATGCCTTCCGGGAAGCGGGGTTTGAGGTGATCGGGGTTGCCAAATTACTGGCGCGTTTCGAACGGGGCGAATCCTCTCCCGAAACCATCGAAAATACCTTTATCATGCTGCCTTCGGCTGAGTTAAGTCGGGCGCGGGGCGGGTCGCACTGCATGAGTTTACCACTTCTGCGCGATGAAATCTGAGGAATTCAGCGCTTTGGTCAGAAGCTGTGAAAATGCCTGTAATCTGATCAGACTACAGGCATTTGTATTTGAGGAGGAAATCAAGAGAGTTTGACCGAATAGGCGAATCATGTTAACTTGCTGCCTCAATCCACGGGTTAATCGCATTTCAATTGCTTACCATTGGCTTACCATCTTTTTACCAACTAGTTCATGCAATCACAGGCCACTTCCCGTATTTTAATGATTCGCCCGGTCAACTTCGGTTTTAATGCCGAGACCGCCGAATCGAATGCGTTTCAGGACATTAAACTGGCTGCGCAAACGAAAGATATAGCCCAGGAAGATGCCCAAAGCGAGTTCGACGAGATGGCGCGTCAGCTTCAGGCTATTGGCGTAGATGTAACGGTTTATGACGATACCATTGAACCGTATACGCCCGACTCGATTTTTCCGAATAACTGGGTTTCCTTCCACGCCAGCGGAACGGTAGTGCTTTATCCAATGCAAGCCGAAAATCGTCGTCTCGAACGTCGGAAGGATATTATTGACGATCTCGCCAAAAAATTTCATGTTGCCAAAATTATTGATCTGACCCATTTTGAACAGGAAGGTAAGTTTCTGGAAGGCACCGGGAGCCTGGTGCTCGACCGGATGAACCGGGTTGCCTTTGCCAGCCTGTCGCCCCGGACCCATCCCGATGTATTAGCTGAATTTGGTCGACAGACTGGATACCGGACCGTAGCTTTTCACTCGGCCGATGCAACTGGTAAGGCTATTTACCATACCAATGTGCTCATGTGCATTGCTGACACGTTTGCCGTAATCTGCCTATCAGCCATTAGCGACCCCGACGAGCGATTGATGATACGTCAGGAACTGGAAAAGCTGAACAAACGCATAATCGATATTTCGCTGGAGCAAATGGCCAGTTTTGCGGGTAATATGCTAATGGTTCACACCCAGAAGGGTCAGAAGTTATTGGTAATGTCTACGCGTGCGTTTGAGTCATTGACGGCCAAACAGATTGACCTTTTAGATGATTATGCCACGCTGCTTCACTTCGACCTGTCGATGATTGAAGGCAACGGAGGAGGTTCGGCCCGCTGCATGATGACAGAAGTTCACCTGCCGAGGAAATAAGGAAAGGGTTTCGACCGGTAGAAACAAATACGTATAATTACAAACATGCTTAAGCTTTTGTTTTGGTAGCGAGTTTGTCATGCTGACAAAGGAAGCATCTTCGGTATTTGCCTACTTTTTCTGCTTTATCGAAGATTCCTCGTTCCTCGGAATGACAAATTCGCTCATTTCAGGCCATGATTAAATCGTGGACTGATTTTTTTTCTTGCTGTTGCTTGCACATACAAATATCATCCTGTACCTTTGTCATCATAGTAGCAAATGGATATGATCACCGAAGAAAAAACAATCGCCGTAGCCGAAAAGACCGCAACACGGTACAATGCTTGTTTACTGTTCTCGGCCAATGCATTGTCTCGGGCTATTACGGCCATTGGCGATGACGAGTTTGGCCGGTTTGGCCTGTGTTATTCCCATGCTTACATACTGTGTGAAGTAGTGGGTCAGCCGGGTATAACGCCATCTGAATTAAGCGAAACACTTTCGTTAACACCATCCACAATTACGCGTCTGGTCGAAAAACTGGAACAGAAACACTTAGTTCGGCGTGAGTCGGAGGGTAAGAAAACACTGATTTATCCAACAGGTGAAGGAGAAAAACTTCAACCTGAAGTTTCGGAAGCCTGGGACCGCGTGGGAACGCGCTATTCGCAGCTAATTGGCGAAAAGAACGTTTGCCAATTGACCCAGCAGGTATTCAGAGCCGCAAAGGCATTGGGCGAAGCGCTATAAAAAATTTGACAATAAACTTGTTTGCACATACAATAAAACCAGCAGCCATGAAAACGAACGAAGAAACCATAGGATTAGTAAGTGGTCATGCATCCGAAACCACGAAAGATATTTGCCGATCATTGGCTAAGAATGGCATTTCAGCTATTGTTGTGCAAAAGGAGAATACCCAACATGAAGTAGAGGAGCCCACCAATCATTGGTCAGGCCAACCGGGTAAAGACCTGTTTTTCAACGGTTGGAAGCTGTTGTTTTAAACGATAAATAGTCTTTTCAATACGCTGAAGCCATTATCCTAACCAAATGAAAACGGCATTGATTACCGGCGCAAACGTCGGTATTGGGCTGGCAACCGCAAAAGCGCTGGCCCGTCGGGGATTCAATCTGATTCTATTATGCCGGAATGAAACAAAAGGGCAGGAGGCCGTAACGGCCATACAGCGGATTAATCCTGCCGTAACGGTCGAGCTGGTTCTGGCTGACCTGATTGATACTGATTCGATACGTCGGGCGGCCCAACAGGTGAGCAGTACGCATCAGCAGCTCGACGTTCTGATTAATAATGCGGGCTTCTCGCCCAACAGGATTGAGTTTGTTGATAACGTCGAGAAGTCATTTTATGCCAATCACATTGGCCATTTTGTACTGACCTATCATTTACTGGATTTACTCAAAGCATCCGGCGAAGCTCGTGTCATCAATTTGTCGTCGGCAGCTTATGCGCTGGGCAAAGCCGCACGGTTTTTCCAGCGAAACAAGAATTTGTCGCTGATGTCTGCGTATGGCGACGGTAAGCTGGCTAATATATTATTTACCAAAGAACTGGCTAAGCGCTATGCCGATGTGGGCATCACTGCTTTTGCTGTGCATCCGGGAGTTGTTAAGTCAAATTTCGGGAGCAATTTTACCGGTACTTTCCAATTGCTGATGTCGCTGGCGCGTCCCTTTATGCGAACGCCGGAGCGGGGCGCAGAGACATCAGTCTACCTGGCGACAGCTCCCTTATCTGTTCTTACAAAATTGGATGGGCAAGCCGGCGGATCAGGTGGTTTTTTTGCTGATTTAAGCCCTAAACTAGCTAAGCACGGCGATAATACAAGTAAACAGGCCGCTGACTTATGGACAAAAAGTTTAGCCTTCATATAAGCCAGTTTGCTAACAAACTGACATGAAAAAGGGACTCGCCAGCGAGTCCCTTTTTTGTATGGAGAACCTGTTTAAACTTGTCGGACCGGGTGGCCGGAGTCATGACAAAAAGCCCAGCTTACTTATCCGCCAAACTGATTCACCAGTTTTTCGAGTGTATTTAGCGGCTGAACGCCGGTTTGCCGCCAGACAATTTTGCCGTCTTTGAATAATATCATTGTCGGAATGCTCCGAATCTGGTATTGCTGAGCGGCTGCCTGTGCTTTGTCAACGTCGATTTTTACGACGCGAACCTTATCCCCCGAGCGATCTGTCAGTTGTTTTAAAATGGGAGCCTGCTGTTTACAGGGTCCGCACCAATCGGCGTAAAAGTCGACCAATACCGGCTTATCGCCATTAATGAGGTCTTTAAAAGACTGTTTATTCATAGCTGTTGAGATTCAGGAGTGGTTATTGTTCTTCGTTTACCGGCTCGTTCATAATGGTATGACCCATTTTGTCGCGCTTTGTGCGCAGATAGCGTTCGTTGTGCGGGTTAGACTGAATTTCGATAGGCACAGTATCCACAATCTCCAGCCCATAACCCATCAGACCTGCCCGCTTCTTGGGATTGTTTGAAATGAGCCGAAGCTTACGAATGCCGAGGTCGCGCAGAATTTGCGCACCTACACCATAGTCACGGGAATCCATTGGCAGACCTAATTCGAGGTTGGCTTCAACCGTATCGCGTCCCATTTCCTGAAGTTTATAGGCTTTCAGTTTATTGATCAGGCCAATGCCCCGACCTTCCTGAAACATGTAAACAACCACACCTTTTCCTTCCGCTTCAACCATTTCCAGCGATGCGTGAAGTTGAGGACCACAGTCGCAACGGCATGAACCAAAAATATCGCCCGTAACACAGGACGAATGAACACGCACT
This sequence comes from Spirosoma sp., assembly GCA_964263725.1. GTDB lineage: Bacteria > Bacteroidota > Bacteroidia > Cytophagales > Spirosomataceae > Spirosoma. The sequence goes on along the minus strand of CAXVWN010000239.1, from coordinate 4,240 downwards.
AACACGGGCTCATTTGGCTCCCAAGTGCCCTTTGCCAGCGCAAGATGAGTGTCGCCGGTGTTGCTTTGTTTATAGGCAATAAGGTCGAAGTGGCCCCATTGAGTAGGCATATCGACACCAATTTCACGTCGAATCAGCGATTCGGTGCGGAGCCGATAGGCAATCAAATCCTGAATACTGACGAGCTTCATACCGAAGCGGTCGGCCAGGATGCGCAGTTGCGGCAGGCGGGCCATTGTACCATCTTCGTTGAGCACTTCAATCAGTACACCCGCTGGCGATAAACCCGCTAACCGGGCTAAATCAACAGCGGCTTCTGTATGACCTGCCCGGCGAATAACTCCGCCTTCAACGGCCCGTAACGGAAATATATGTCCGGGTCTGCCCAAATCGTCGGGCATGGTGCCGGGGTCAACTAATGCCTTTATGGTCTTGGAGCGGTCAGAAGCCGAGATGCCTGTTGTGCAGCCATTGCCCAACAAATCAACCGACACGGTAAACGGTGTTGTGTGGACAGATGTATTGCTGCTCACCATCATCGCTAATCCTAACTCGTCGCAGCGTTCCTGAGTGAGCGGGGCGCACATGAGACCACGAGCTTCGCGAACCATGAAATTGACCAGTTCGGGAGTAATCATTTCGGCCGCACAGATCATGTCGCCTTCGTTTTCACGGTCTTCATCATCCACCACCAGCACAATTTTGCCCGCCTTAATATCGGCGATAGCGTCTTCGATATGGTCCAGCCGAATTGGAGTTGACTCGATAGGATTTCCCAGATTGTCGGGATTGGTTTCAGAGTTGGTACTATTATTGCTCATCTTCTTAGTTGATGCGTATCCGATGCCAGTATCTTTTAATAGTCAATTACCCGGTTCGGTTTAAGCTGAAAACTGATTTTAAGAAAGATACGTTTCGCCAGATGCGAAAATGTCCGCTGAAGCCGTTTTCAAAAGTATAAACGACTTATTTATACGAACGATAAAAATTTACTCTTCGTGCGAATTTTACAATTGTGGCCAACTGAAGTTAGGGTGAAGACGGGTGTGCTGATTGGTTGGAAATCTACGTTTTTGCTCGTTGTATTATTTTGTCGTCTCTGTTCTATACAGGCGCAAAATGTGTGTCTTAATCCCGTTGCAAAAGGTGGTTTTACCCTATCGAAAACGACAGTCTGCGTTGGCTCGCCCGTTACTATTGCCACGGTTGCCTTGAACGTATCTAATGATCAATATAATTTTTCGTATGATGGATTGAGTTCAATAGATAAAGTTATTCTTAAGTCTGATAAAAGCTTTACCTATAGCAAGCCTGGATCATATACGATCCTTCAGGCCGGTAGTGGTGGTGGACTATCTACGGGCACTATTGCCTGCCAAGTAGTTACCGTTGTACCTCTTGACCCCGTTAAATTTACAGCACAGGCATGCTTGGGACGTAGGGCGACGATAACGGTTGATGCCTCAACTTTGGGTCAGTACGATACCTATATTATCAGGTGGGGCGATGGTAGTGTCGATGAGAAAAGCCGGGCTGATATGCAGGCAAATCCTGCTCATACCTATGGTAATACGACTACCAGTTCGCCTGTAATAATGGTAGAAGGAATTTATGGCACTATAGCATCTCCAATTTGCTCTAGTACACTGTGGGGTGAGTCAGTTAAGCTACTGGCAGCGGCTACTCAACCAATTATTACGGCATTAACGACCACCAGCGATAATTCCATAGAAATTAAGTACCAGACAAGCGCGGGAGTTTCAGTAGTACTTTACCAGAAAGTGGGAGGAACCTATAAGGCAACGGGCCAGAAAGGTACTAGCGCAGGTACATTTACGGTTAATACAGACGCCAAACAGGTGCAATGTTTTCAGGTGATAGCTCAGGACGCCTGCAATAGTGCTACTACAAAATCTGAAGAAGTATGCAGCCTGGTTCTGGATGTAAAAGCGGCTAATAAACAGAACAACCTGAGCTGGCAACCCTATGCTGGTACAATATCGGCAACATCGCAATTTCGACTTTACCGCATTATCCGTAACAGTTCACCCGTTGGCACTGTAAATAATCAGAGCACCGGCACTTATTCCGACATCAGCAAAATTGACTGTGGAACACAATATTGCTACAACCTGGAGGCTACCGTTGGGCCAACGACTATAACATCGGCTAAGGCTTGCGTAAACGGCATCAACGGCGATACGCCGGGCGATGTTGGTAGTGTTATCGTCTCTGTTGAAGACGGTCACCCGCGATTAATTACAACCCCACCTCCCACCATTGGATCAACGGATAGTTTTACCATGATCGTGAGTCGGGCGTCTGGCCCGTCGGGAAGTTTTCAGACCGTTGCGACACTCGAACGAAAAAGTACATTCACCGACGAAAATGCCAACGCATCGGCTGGCTCATACTGTTATCAGGTAACGTACCAGAATAGTTGCGGTTTACTCTCGAAACCGTCAACACCGGTTTGTACTGTGTTTTTAGAGGCAAAATCGAGCACGGGTATCGACTGGAACGCTGACTCTCCGTTTACCCCCGAGCTAATAGACAACTATACGCTGGAAGTAATTGATTCGCTGAATGGTACGAAGCGTGAGATTTCCATCGGTGCCAATACGCATTACGAACCCGATCCAAACGACCCTAACCTGCAATCGCAGAAATACCGGATAATTACTGTTTCGAGTGGAGGTGCGATCAGCTATTCCAACTTTTTTATATTCCGACGCGAAGCGCGAATTTTAGTGCCCGACGCGTTTACACCCAATGGGGATGGAATGAATGATGAATTTCTCGCCAGGGGAATTTACGTTGATCAGTTTATGATGAACATCTATAATCGTTGGGGAGAAGTCGTGTATAACACAACGAGTAAAACCCAGGGTTGGGATGGGAACAATAATGGACAGGCGGCACCCGCCGGGCAATATATGTATCGTATTGAGGTAATAGACCTGACTGGTCTGAAAACTGTTCGTACCGGTGCGTTGTTACTAGTACGATAAAGTCAGTAAGTTGCTGACAATAGTCGTATTACTAAACGTATTGGCCGCATCGTTGGCCCCGTTACTAACTTACCCTGCTCAAATATGAATATGATGGATATGTTCGGGAAGATGAAGGAAGTTCAATCCCGAATGAAAGATGCCCAGGAAAACCTCAGCGCTGTTACAGAAACCGGCGAATCGGGTGCGGGCTTAGTAAAAGTGACGGTTAATGGGCTGAAAAACGTCCTGAAAATTGAGATTGATCCCGATCTAATAAAGCCAGAAGACCGCGAAATGTTGCAGCACCTTATTGTGGCCGCTACCAACATAGCGATGGGTAATGTAGAAACTAAAGCTCGCGAACACCTCCGTCAGGCAACCGAAGGGCTACTCCCAAACATTCCCGGTCTGAATCTGGATGGGCTAATGTAGGAAAGTGTTTGTAAGTTTGTTGTTTGTAGTCAGACGAGCTTGGTTCAACTACGAACAACAAACCACAAACCCATTCCGTGGATACCCTTGCCATTGTTATTCTTAATTACAACGGGCAACCGTTTTTAGCCAAATTCCTTCCTGCGGTACTTGCTAATGCTGACGGGCATCCGGTTTATGTGGCCGATAGTGCGTCTGCGGATTCATCAGTCTCATTTCTTCGGGTTAATTTCCCCACGGTCCGCATTATTGAACTCCCCCGAAACGACGGCTATGCCGGTGGATATAATCTGGCCCTCGAACACATAAGAACTCATTATGGGGGTGCTAGGTACTATGTTTTGCCTAATTCTGATATTGAGGTAACACCCGGTTGGTTGTCGCCGGTGCTGGCCTTACTGGATGCGAATCCGAAGATTGCCGCCTGCCAACCTAAAATCCGGTCGTATAGTGAACGGGAATTATTCGAACATGCTGGTGCCGCCGGTGGCTTTGTCGATTGGCTGGGCTATGTATTTTGCCGGGGTCGGGTCTTCGCTACGTTCGAAACAGATAACGGGCAATATGACGACAATCGACAGGTATTCTGGGCAACGGGCGCTTGTCTGTTTGTAAAAGCCGAGGTTTTTCATCAGACTGGTGGCTTCGATGCGTCGTTTTTCGCACACATGGAGGAAATTGACTGGTGTTGGCGTGTACAACGATTGGGCTACGAGGTTTGGGCCTGCGGGCAATCGACGGTGTATCATGTTGGGGGGGGCACACTCCATAAATCTAATCCGCACAAAACCTACCTCAACTACCGCAACAGCCTA
>CAXVWN010000238.1:0-17400 GCA_964263725.1 Spirosoma sp. | reverse complement strand
GCCAATGGTTTCTACGAAATTCTGACACTTTCACTCACCCGTCCAGCCTATCATGATGCCATTCGGCCATCGTTGCCGGGTGCCGATGTAATACTACTTAATCCGCTTAGCGAGGAGTTGTCGGTCATGCGCCAAACGTTGTTATTTTCGTCTCTCGAAACGTTGGTGTATAACCTTAATCGGCGACAGAAAGATATAAAAACGTTTGAATTCGGCAAGGTCTATTATAAAGTAAAACTTGAAGATGGAGCTACGAAGTATGTTGAGCGAATGCGCTTGAGTCTGGCTATTATTGGGAATCAAACTCCCGAGAGTTGGAATCAAAAAGGGCAACCGGTAGCTTATCACGATTTAGCAACTGCTGTGCAGCGAGTACTAAATCTGTTTCGCATCAAATCCTTCGATACGCAACCGGCCGATTCAACGCTTTTTCAGTATGGCCTAACGTATGTTGTAAACAAAAAACCGTTGGTCAGTTTGGGACTTGTTAACCCTAAGCTGGCGAAATTGGTGGATTTAAAACAGCCCGTATTCTACGCTGATTTTGATTGGCAGGCACTCCTCAAACTAGCTACCAATAAAGCTCGTTATGAAGAAGTGTCCAAATTTCCTGAAGTTCGGCGTGACCTTTCACTGGTGCTCAACAAAGAGGTTACCTTTGAGCAAATCAGCAAATTGGCTCGGCAGACAGAGCGAAAATTGTTACGCTTTATTAATGTTTTTGACGTTTATGAAGGTGAAAATCTCGGTGAAGGCAAAAAGTCCTACTCAGTCAGCTTTATGTTGCAGGATACAACTCAAACCCTTACTGACGTGACAATTGACAAAACGATGCAGCGTCTTATCACTGCTTTTGAGCAGGATTTAGGCGCCGTTATTCGTAAATAATGGAGTTATTGAGATTGCTCGTATTAAACAATCTCAATTGCTATTTTACTTTTTAAAACCGTGGTTAGCGAAAAACAAATCGTTGCGTTGGTAGAGCGATTCGAGCACAAGCTTGAGTTGCTCACGAGCATGTACACGACGGCAAAAAAACAGGTAGAACAGCTGGAAGAGGAAAAAAATACCCTTCAGGAAAGTCTGAAAGAAGAGCAGAATTTAGTAAGGGAGTTACGGAAAAAACCTGTTATTTCGGAAAAAAATACACCAAAGTCGAAAGATGTTGGTATAATTGTAAAAGACAATCTGTCTGAGACAGATACGAATGCTGAATTAAAACAACAACTCGACGAGTATATCCGGGAATTGGAACGGTGCATTGCTCACTTGAGTAGTTTGTCATAAACCCAAATTGGCTCCGGGGTTAACCCCATCTGAGCCGGCTGCAGTGATGGAAGAATTGCCAATTCGCGTAAAAATTGCCGACCGTTTCTACAAATTAGCTGTAGAGCCGGAATCAGAGGCTATTGTACGCGAAGCCGCCAAGCTGATTCAGGATGAGCTGAAGCAATACCGGGAAAAAGGACTCTCCGACACACAGGAAGCCTTGGCAATGATAGCTTTCGACTGCTTGGTCACCAAGCTCAGAGGAGAACGACAAATGCAACGATTACAACAAATGGTGTTTGACAAAATAACTCAGTTAGACCAGGTCGTCACGCCGGTCATCACGACATAAAAAACGGCGGGCTTCCACCCCAAAATACTCCGGGTTGGCGTTCAGAGCACTCGTATCGCAGCAGGTTGATGGTTTATTTGTTCAATCCTAACGATATAGTCCAATGGACATTCCAGTTTGGTTAACGATTCTTGCCGCCCTCGTAGGAGGGGGCATTGGCATACTAATTGGCCGCCAAATGATGGCGGGCGTTCGCGCAAAGCACGAGAAAGAAGCAGAGGAGAAAGCGGCAGCTATTTTAAAAAACGCTGAGATACAGGCCGAAAACATTAAGAAAGATCGGATACTAGAGGCCAAAGAGAAATATTTGAAACTGAAAACCGAATTTGAAGAAACGACGAATCAGAAACGAAATATACTCCTCCAAAACGAAACGAAACTTAAGCAGCGCGAACAACAACTGGTTCAACAAGCAGACCAGCAGCGAAACCGGGAAGGTGAACTGAATCAGCAGAAAAATGAGATTGGTCAGCAGAAAAATGGCTTGACGCAACAAATTGATGCTCTCAATAAACGCCGGGAAGATGTAGATAAACGGCAGCTGGAAGCCGACCGCATGCTCGCCGATCAGGTAGCACAACTTGAAAAAATTGCCGGTCTCTCAGCTGATCAGGCGCGTGATCAACTCGTTGAAAACCTAAAGGCCGAAGCGGAAACACGGGCTTCTTCGTACATTAAAAATATCATTGAAGAAGCGAAGTTAACAGCCACGAAAGAAGCTAAAAAAGTAGTTATCGAGACAATTCAACGAACAGCGACCGAGCACGCCATTGAGAACTGTGTATCGGTTTTCAACATTGAATCCGATGACGTAAAAGGCAAAGTTATTGGTCGTGAAGGTCGTAACATTCGGGCACTCGAAGCCGCAACGGGCGTCGAAATTATTGTGGATGATACCCCCGAAGCTATCATTATTTCGGGCTTCGATCCCGTTCGAAGAGAAATTGCCCGCTTGTCGTTGCACCGGCTTGTACAGGATGGTCGTATTCACCCAGCCCGCATTGAGGAGATTGTTGCCAAAACTCGCAAGAACATTGAAGACGAAATCGTTGAAATTGGCGAGCGAACGGTCATTGATCTCGGTATTCATGGTCTCCATCCCGAGTTGATTAAAATGGTTGGGCGGATGCGTTTTCGCTCAAGCTATGGCCAGAATCTACTCCAGCACTCACGTGAGGTGGCTAAACTCTGCGCCACAATGGCCGCCGAGTTAGGGCTGAATGCTAAACTAGCTAAGCGCGCTGGTTTGCTTCACGACATTGGTAAAGTTTGGCACGAAGAAGCTGAATTGCCCCACGCCATTCTGGGCATGGAGTTGGCAAAAAAATACAAAGAGAACCCCGAAGTCATCAATGCTATTGGCGCTCACCACGATGAAATCGAGATGACGAGCATGATTTCGCCTATCGTTCAGGTTTGTGATGCCGTGTCTGGCTCACGGCCGGGTGCCCGTCGCGAGATGATGGAGTCGTATATAAAACGGCTGAAAGAATTAGAAGAATTAGCAGGAAATTTCCCTGGTGTGACTAAGTGTTATGCCATTCAGGCCGGGCGTGAGTTGCGCATCATGGTTGACGCTGAGCATGTTTCCGACGAGCGGGCAGGCACCCTATCGTACGAAATATCTCAAAAAATTGAGAAAGAAATGCAGTATCCCGGCCAGATTAAAGTAACGGTTATTCGGGAGATGCGGGCGGTAGCCTACGCCAAATAAGACCAGTTTAGATAGGAACGTGAATTAAACCGCAACGGCGGACCGTGGATCAGGCGGATGAAAACGGATAGAAATCTGTTCAAATCTGTTTAACTCACAGTCCGCCGTTTCGGTTAATTCGCGTTCCTATAATTTCATGTTAATCTTACCTGAAGAAATGGATTTTCTGACCACCGCTTTACTATTACTCGTTGGCGCAGGTGGAGGTGTTGCACTAGCAAACACCCTACGTAAACGAACTGGCATAACACACGTTCAGCGCGATTCTGTACTGTTGTTGGAACGCATTGAAAAAGTGTTTAAGGTTGTGATGGCGGAAGGCTACTTTTCGGAAATCTATAATTATCAGGACCAGAAGAAAATATTATACGTTTTAAATGATCCGAAGAAAGCGATGGTCATTGCCAAAGCGAAAGTGCTGGTTGGTTTTGATTTCGCCAAAGTCCGATTTCGGGCGTCGGACACTGATGAGAAGAAGTTAATAATCGAATCGTTTCCACAACCCGAAGTCTTATCAATTGATACCGACTACAAGTTTTACGATATTCAGGCGGGTATTCTCAATCACTTTAGCGGAGCCGACTATACCCAGATTTTGGACGAAGCGAAGAAGGCGATGAACGAGCGGGCGATGCAGAGTGACTTGCCTAAAATTGCCAATAATCAGATTCAATATATGATGTACCAACTAGCCAGTTCGATGGGCTGGCAGCTCCAACTACCCGAAGCTGAACAGAAACAATTGGAAGCCCTTAAAGCACAGGCCGAGGATAAAGCACAGTCAATAAAACTGTTGCAATCCGGCAATACGACAGAAAGTTAAGGATATTCTAACTTACTTTAGAGTATATAGTTAGGTAAGAAAAAACTCATCCGTTATGCGAATTCGTTACCTATTTCTGCTCGTATTTCCACTTCTTGCCAATGCCCAGACCAATATCGATGGCGGGTATTTTTGCCAGATGAGCAAGGTTCGTTATTTTGGGAGTTTGACCAACAATCCAAAGGCAAGGCTGGCTTACCCCGGCGATGTTTCCATCGATGTTACTTACTACGGTTTGGACCTTCGCCTGACCACCACGCCTGCCAGTATGAAGGCATCTGCAACGATCACCCTCAAAAGTACAACCGCTAACCTGACTAGTTTTTTTCTGGATCTCAACTCAACTACGGCGGCTACAGGTGAGGGATTACGGGTTGATTCGGTAAAAGTTGGCAGCCAGAAGGTAACCTTTCAACATGCGCAAAATAAACTAACTATTACTCCTCCTCAGGCATTAACCAATGGGCAGGCTTTAACGCTAACTGTATTTTACCACGGCGTGCCAATCAGGAATAATCCGCTGGGGTTTGCCTTTGATAAACATGAGAATACGGCTGATCCGGTCATCTGGAGCTTAAGCGAGCCCTATGGCGCTCCCGATTGGTTTCCCTGCCGCGATACACCGGCTGACAAAGCCGACTCCTCCTCGGTACGCATTACAGCTCCTGCCCAATTGGTATCGGTTTCTAACGGCAAGCTCATCAGCACGACAACAAATACAGACGGTACGCGAACGTATCTGTGGAAAAACAGCTATCCAATTGCCCAATACCTTATTTCGATAGCCGTGTCGAACTATGCGCAGTACGAAACGCCGTTTACCTATGGAAATCAGACAATGCCTGTAACGCATTATATCTATCCCGAAACGTTACCGCTGGTTCAGGCTAACCTTGCTTTGACACCCGCTATGCTCCAGTTGTTCACCAACAGGTTCGGGGCTTATCCGTTTTTGCGGGAAAAGTATGGTCATGCCCAGTTTGCGTTCGGTAACGGTGGCATGGAACATCAAACCGTTTCGTCTATGGAAGCCAGAGCACTTACACCAACGGTGATTGCTCATGAACTGGCCCACCAATGGTTTGGCGATAAGATTACCTGCCGCGATTGGCAGAACATCTGGCTCAATGAGGGTTTTGCCTCTTATGCCGAAGCGCTCTACACAGAATCTGTCAGTGGTCTGTCGGGCTATCAGTCCTATATGAACAGTTTTATGAGTAGTGCCCGTAATGCCCGTGGCTCCATTTACGTGCAGGACATCAGCAACTTTAATAATATTTTTGACCCTAACCGAAGTTATGCCAAAGGCGCTACGGTACTTCATATGTTCCGGGGTATAGTTGGCGACAGTGCGCTTTTCCGCACCCTGCGAACGTATGTGGCGACTCCAGCCTTAGCTTATAATACTGCCGTTACCGAAGACTTTCAGGCCGTGGCGCAGCAGGTTTCTGGGCCATCCAGCCCAGGGCGCGATCTCGGTTATTTCTTCAAAGAGTGGATTTATGGCGAAGGATACCCTACTTACAAAGCAACAGTATCGCCGGGAAATACCACAAATACAGTAACGGTAAGATTAGAGCAACGCAATACAACGGCCACGAATCCGGCATCGTTTACCATGCCTATCCAGATGCGGGTGCAGTCGGTGGTGGGCGACACACTAGTAACCGTGTTTAATGATCAAGCCGATCAAACATTCACGTTACCTACCCGAGGTGCGGTTTCGGGCTTGGTTATTGACCCGAACAACTGGATTTTGAAAACCGTGGAAAGCGTTACTATCGCGGCCTCTACATCCACGACTACTGTTATAACGGCAATCAACGAGCCTGCTCTAAGTGGCTTGCGGGTATATCCAAATCCGACAACGGAAACGGTAATAGTTGATTTTGCGCTTTCGACAAGCGGACCAACAAAAATTGCATTAACGAACTCTCTGGGCCAGCGACTTCAAACAATAAACGAATCAACATTAGCACCGGGCAATTACAGCCGAATGCTTAGCCTACGCGGACTATCAGCCGGACGCTATACAGTGACGGTCGAAACACAAGGTAGTTTACAAAGCAGGGTAGTTTTAGTGCGCTAACGATTTCGTTGGCCAGTCGATTCTATTAGGCTCTATTTACAGAAGAGTTTATCAGGCTGTGTCATTAATGAAGCCACTTCAATGTCGTTGTGCAGATCTAATCTCAAGGTCGTATAGATATTTTTTGACCCCAACGAGGGCAAAAATTCATTAAAACCCACTGAGATTTGTCAAGCTGCCATTTAGTTTTTTCGTCTGGTTTTCATAAATTACAGAGCCACTTACTCAAATAAATTAGGTGCCGATTAACATTTTATAATCGGTTTAGTTTGTTCAATAAGAGCCAATAGTCTAGTCAACCTATGGTAGGCTATTTTATATAATCCCCGTATTAATTTTTATGAAAATACCAAGTTCATCGCATTCTTTAGTCAATGACGTCACTCTACCAGTTCCGTCAACTATATCGACATCTACTCATAAATCAGCTGGCGGCTCTACAGCGACTGAGGTCCTTGACTTGATTTGTTTTTCGCACCTTCGCTGGAATTTTGTGTATCAGCGACCTCAACACTTACTCAACCGGGCCTCGAAAAACTACCGGGTTTGGTTCGTGGAGGAGCCTATCTGGGGCGACAGTTTGCACATGAGTGTTAGTCGGCAAAACGATCGTCTGACAGTGATGGTGCCGCATCTTCCTCACGGAACTAACCCTGAGGAGGCTATACGTCTCCAAAAACAACTTCTCGACGAGTTTATTGAGCGTGAGCATATTAGCACATTCATTGCCTGGTATTACACGCCCATGGCCTTGTCATTCAGCGATCATCTACAGCCAAGCCTTACTGTTTATGATTGCATGGATGAACTATCAGCGTTTTGGGGGGCGCCAAAACAACTGATCGAAAAAGAAAAACAACTAATGCAACGGGCTAACCTTATGTTTACGGGCGGATATAGCCTGTACGAAGCCAAGCAAAACCAGCATCCCAGTGTCTTTGCATTCCCGAGCAGTATCGACTTTTCGCATTTTTCATTAGCTCGTAATCCCCAGCCAGATCCAGCAGACCAGCGCGCGTTGCCCAATCCACGAATTGGTTTCAGCGGTGTTATAGACGAACGGTTTGACTACAAGCTTTTGTGCGAACTGGCCACTCGTAAACCAGAATGGCAATTTATCTTACTCGGCCCTATCGTTAAGATTGATCCCGCCCTACTACCACATAGCGCAAATGTGCATTATTTAGGCATGAAGGCTTATAAGGATTTGCCTGCTTATTTCAGTAATTGGGATGTAGCGATACTGCCGTTTGCGCTAAATGAATCGACGAAGTTCATTAGTCCAACGAAGACACCCGAATATCTAGCCGCAGGTTTGCCTGTTGTATCGACTCCTATCCGGGATGTGATACGCATGTACGGGACGAAAGATTTTGCCCAAATTGCCGATTCAGCCCAGGCGTTTGAAGCTGCTATTGAAAAGGCCTTGGTTAACAACTCTGGCAATTGGACGGCCATTGATGCTTTCCTGAATGAAAACTCCTGGGACCATACGTGGAATGAGATGAATCGATTGATAACCTCTCAAATGAGTGTCAGTGTTGAGCAGTAGTTTGGTTAACCAGTGAATGGGATACCCAATTTGTCTGGGTGTCCCATTCACTGGTTAATCTCCTTTCGGAACCACCAGGACTACATCTTCTTTCTCAATTAAAACCTGGCCTTCAGCCAAACCTTTCGGTTTTCGAACATATTTTTTCGGTGTCACAGTTACCGGGCATAAACTATCTGTCCGACGCTTTGAGTACCAGGCCGCTAATTCCGCAGCCCGCTCAATAACACTCTTTGGAAACGTTTTGCCAGCCTGATATTTCACAATCACATGTGAACCAGAAACATCCCGGGCGTGGAGCCATAGGTCATCTTTGTAAGCGTATCGCTGCGTGAGCAGATCGTTATTCTTTGCATTCCGACCAATCAAGATGCGAAATGTTTCGTATGTTATTTCTTTGAATAAGGGAGCCGTTTCGCCAGTACTTGCCAAACTTCCTTCATTCAACAAATTATGTTGCTTGGCGTACCGACGCAGTTCTTTTAACGTTTTTACAGCCTCCAAATCAATTTTTTGCTGCTCAATACGTACCTGTTCAGATTCACGGGCAGCCACATAATCTGTTAGATGCTGCTCCTCAATTTTTTCATTTTTCGCTTTACGGTAAAAATTTTCGGCATTTTTCTGTGGACTGAGATCAGGTTTAAGCTTCAGTACGAGCGGTTGGTCGCGGTAGAAATCGTGTAGCGTTACCCGTTCGGGCGATTTAACGCCGGGCGTAGATGGTATCTCGTGTAAATTAGCCATTAAGATATGCCCCATTTCTTCATGGCTGGCTCCTTCCTCTCTCAACAAGAGCCGTTGCATAGAAATGTCAATTTGGGCTTCGGCGCGTTTTCGGCGTTTTTCGATTAGCCTCAACAGATTCGCCTTCTCATGCTCGAAGGTCGTTAGGCCGTTGAAGGCAATATAGAATCGATTTGCCGCTTCGATGGGATCAGTAAACTCCCGCGGTAACGGATTGCCAATCTCTTCGGCAAAAGGTAATAAACTTAATGTTGGTTTGTGATCCAACCGGATTAAGTAGTAGTGTGGCTGAGACAGCCGCTGTAGAGCATCCTGAATTATAGTCCATTTTTCCTTCCCCTCTACTGGCTCGTCGTTCTTTTCTTCCTGCTCCTGAATCCACTTATTAACCACTTTACCAAATGTTGGAAATAATTTTCGGTGGTCGAAATTAGCTTGCACAAACGCTTCGTACGATTGATCAATAGGTCGATCGAAAGCATCAAATAAGAGTTGTTCATCGGTTGCCAATTGTCGATTAAACAAGTCGATAACCTGGTTTTCATGAAAGGCCAGCAGGTTAGGACGATTACCAAAGAATTTGAACACTAACGAGAAATTGCCTTCCAGCATGATAGCCAGACAACGCTCATTCAAAAATGACCGCACGCCTATCACGGCCCGCTCCTCACCCACTGCACCAATCACAGAATTAAACAAGTCTACACTATTTGTGCGGGCACGCTGGACATTATCAGGAAACAGCAGACCCGAGAAATCAGGACGAAGAGTTGCTTTAATATGAAACGGCTTGTAATAGTTATTCTTTCCCCTTGCCTGCGCAAAAACAAGCACGACTTCATCCCGATCCTGGCTAAAACATTCCATAAATCGAAGACCCGGCAATACTTCAGAAGGGTCTGTTACAGCCGGTAGGGAGCCAGATAACAAGTGCGATTCAAGGACGGGTGCGAGCTGCCGGAGAAAGTAATAGTTTGTGTGCATAGTGGCACAAAAGTCAGCTTTTTTTGCCTATCGTCGGGTAGTATTTTTTAATACAATCAACGGTAAGTGTGTATCCCAGGCTGGTTTGACGTCAGTCTGGTTGATAAATCCCTTCGAGAAATTGCCTAGTACCAGGTCTGGGTCGCCGTCCTGATCCCAATCGTTCACGTCCATACAAATCCAGCGTCCGTACGCACTAACAGGCAATACATGCGGCTGAAATTGCATTGTTTTTTGTTGCTCAAAATATAGGCAGCCTTCTGTTGGATTGTGCTGAAAATCAGCAAAGAAGGCAATACTGGCAATATCAAGATCGCCGTCCTGATCGAAGTCACTGGCTATGGCTTTGATGCAGCCGTTCATGGGATGAAAGTAGGTCTGTTTATACTGAAAATTACCCTGATTGAGGTAGATGTACACCCCATGATAGGGTTTTAAAATTTTAGAATAGTCGCTATTATCCCCGCAGGTGTACAGAATATCCAATCGACCATCTTTATTAAAATCGACTAACTGGAAACTGGTGGAACCATAAACAGGGGAAAAGCGAAGGAGATTTCGCTCGGTAAAGCCTCCTTTCTTATCGTTCAGAAATAACCAGACGCCTTCATCGGCATGGGCAAACAGCACCATAAGATCGGGCCAGCCATCGGCATTGAAATCGCCGGTGGTGGCCTGAATAGCGCCGGGAACCTCACGAATCGGCAGTTTAGTAAACTGATGATTCGACTCCTGCTTCAGCCAATACAACCCACCTGCTAAGTGCCCAAATCCACAAACAAACCAGTCGGTCAACCCATCTTTGTTGATATCAGCCACTATTGATTGTAAGGGGCGTGGAAGGTTGCTATAAATCGTGGATGAATCAGCATGCGGTTTATTGGAAAGCGCCAGGTCGATCAGTTCGCCTTTCGATATATCAGCCGCCACCATAGTACCCAGACAGGTAAATAACCCATGCTCAGTTCCCTTACTGTCGCGAAAAAATGTTGCATTAACGGCTGGAGATTTAAGCTGCTTCCATAAAATTGGGTGTAATTTTTGATCCCAGCGAGAAAGATCATTGCGCAGCCCATCGCTGGAATACAGTTGATGGCTGATGGTATCTATTGCTACCAATGTTGTTTCGGCCGTTTGGGCCGTATCGAGCAAAGGTTTTTCGAGCGAAAAAATGGCCCAGTCGTTCACCGCCGATCCGTCGGTAGGTTTGAGCTTTGGCGGAGCCAGCGTGACATAGTAAGCCACTATTTTTTGCCAGTCATCATAGGAAATGGTTGCTTTCGAACCTGCATAATATAGACCTCCGTCATACGCTTCCAGCCCAAGCATAGGAGCCATTGCGGGCAACACGTGCTTATCCCACGTTTCTTTATCCAACGCATCGGGCGATACAGCCAGGTGGCAAGTACTGCAATGTTGCTGCGCCAATTTCTGCCCTGCTGCAATAAATGGGTCGCTTAATGCAGACTCAGCACCCGAATGGCAACTACCAATGGCTACGCCCAGAGATGTAAAAGTCAGCAGCCAAATGTAGACTCGAAAAAGGGATGGTTTTTTATAAATCACTACCAGAGGTACTCTTTTTGTGGTTCCGACCCGAGACCGGAAAAGAAGAAAAATAGAGTAAATGCGCATTTGCATTTACCCTTCATTAGTTTGTCCACTACGTTAATAAGTCAGCCAATCTCAAGTTTCTTTGTCAATGGCGTGCCAGGGTAGCTTGTTCCTGGTGGAGCCCCTGCCGTTTATGACCTTGTGAATCAGTTATTTCGACAACTTTTACCTGTGGGCTTACCAATAAGGTCCGTGCTGATTGCGACAGAAATGAGTTGCCATAGCAAAACTCTACCTTTTGTTTTTTCCCATCGGCAAAAGTCAGCAGGGCCGACGCATCGGTTGGTCGAAGCCGTAAATTTGTAGCCGGTTTACTATTGCGGAATAAGTACAGTCGACCCCGATTCTGTGTAGCTATCATTAATTCACGGCCTTTACTATCGGTAAGTTGCGCCAGTCCTTTAGCATTACCAGGCACATAAAAACCACTGCTGGCAATGGATTGAGCCACAAAATTACCCCTCCCATCGCCCCGAAGAAATAACCCGTTCATCGCATCGTAGCGTCCTGTCAGAACTTCTCCGCCGTAGTCGTTACCAACTAGCATAACATCCAGATTTCCATCGCGGTCGACATCCTCGGCTACCATCCCAAAAATAGGCGCGAATTGGGCTTGTATGGGTAATGAATGGAGTGCAAACGTACCATCACCCTTGTTTTCTACGTAGGTTGATTCTAAATAATTGGCTTCTAATACCAGCGCGCTCTGTCGTTCTTCGGGTGTAAGCAGTTTATCGGTGCTGGCTTTTGTAAAGTCTTTAAAATAAGGAAAGCGCCTGCGCATGGCAATCATTTGTTTTATCAGGTCTTCGCGCCCATGAAGTGTATATTCCTGACGCTTGCCATCCGCATCTGGAATAAAAATTGTTGGGATAGCGTCATAGAAGCCATTATTATCAAAATCACCGGCATAAATGCGCACGGGTTCTGCATTGCTGGCCTGCATCCGGGCATTGCGTCCAAGGTTACCGGCTATATAATCAATATCGCCGTCGCGGTCGAAGTCACCAGCGACCAGAGAGTTCCACCATCCTTTTTGCGATTCAAGTCCGGAAGTCGTTTTTTCCAGCTTGCCACCTTTGTTTTTCAGAAGTGTTAGTGGCATAAATTCGCCAGCCAGCATCAGATCAGGCCAACCATCGTTATCGGGGTCTGTCCAGAGTGCATCGCATACCAAACCAATATTTTGCAAGGCTGGAGCAACGGTCGCTGTTACGTCGGTAAACCGAGCCTGCCCCGATTTAGATGATCCACTGACCCGGTCGTTGCGTAACACAAAACTCGACACGGGTTTTGGGTAGTGGTCTGGCTCAACACGGCCACCAATAAAAAGGTCCAAATCACCATCGCGGTCGAAATCGGCGGCTTTTACGCACGACTTACTAACCATATTTTTGGGGAGTGCGTTGGGGCTTAGGATAAACTTCCCTTTTCCACCAGGGCCATCGTTTATATATAGCCTATCCTGAAAAACGGGCGTGTTTGCCTGCCCTTCAATACCTCCGCTGGCAACATACAAATCCAAATCGCCATCGCCGTCGGCATCGAAAAGAAGCGTACCCATATCTTCTTCAACCTTACCATCAGGCCCTGCTTCATCGGGCAGCAAATCGTTCTCCACAAACGAACCTGCTGCTGTTTGAATTAGAAAACGTCCTTTGTTCGCTCTCGAACCACCAATAAACAGGTCGTCTAACCCATCGCCATTTACATCCCCAACCGATACGCCGGGGCCATACTGCGAAAACTTATGCGGCAGTAATTTCTGGGTATTGAAGTCAATATATTCCGGTTCCTGATGCTGGAATGCTACTTTCAATGAATCTGTTACTTCCTTAAAAAGACTAGCGGGCTGTTTGGCTGGCGGGGAGATTACCTCCTTTGCATTACGAATGTCGGCCAGTAATACCTGATTGACTTTTACATTACGTATCGTTTGCTGCCGGGCGGCCTGATTGTCATGAGCAGGCCAGATAATACGCACTTCACTGACTGTTTTGACCGCACCCAAACCGAAATGGGCAACTGGTTCAACTGTTGACAAATAACCCCGATAGGGACTGTGCTCATATACCTGCTGCTGTTTATCATCTTTACCATAATGCAACTCAACAAAGGCTCCGAGTCCCATTCGGTTCTGCGCTGGGCCGGCAAACTTTATTCGCAGGTAATTGGCTTTCTTTGACTCATTTTCGATGAGATTATTGCGGTAAACAAAAGCCGAGTCATTAATATTATTTACCACGTAATCGAGATCACCATCGTTGTCGAGGTCACCATAGGCCGCACCATTTGAAAAAGACGGCGTATTAATACCCCAGTTTTTAGTAACATCTGAAAACGTCAGGTTGCCATTGTTTCGAAACGCATAGTTCTTGATCTTAACTTCAGGAATTTGTTCCAGTTTGTAGTCCTTAGTAGCAAGTCGGGAGTTTTCCGTCAGAAACGTCATGAAGTCGCGGTCGGTAACGTCCTTAGGAAAGCCATTGGTAACAATCAGATCACGGTAACCATCATGGTCAAAATCGGCGACCATCGGCGTCCAACTCCAATCAGTTTCGGCTACGTCGGCTAGTAGGCTAATTTCGCTAAAAACAGGTATGGTTGAGTTGGGCCGAAGTCCCTGATTAAGCTGTAAGGTATTGCGAACAACCTGGTAATTGTACTTATACTCGTCGTTATAAAGGTAAGTCTGGTAGTTATTAGGCGCCAGCAACATCTTTTTACGGTAATTATCCCGGGGCAGCATATCCAGCGCCAGTACATCAACAAGACCATCGTTGTTAATGTCGGTCACGTCGTTACCCATGGCCGTGTTGCTGGTGTGCTTGAAGTACTCAGCGGCCCGATCCGTAAATGTGCCGTCGTGATTATTAATGTACATCAGGTCGTCGGAGAGATAATCATTAGTTACATAAATATCTTTCCAGCCATCCCTGTTTATATCTGTAATGTTTAGACCGAGCCCATATCCCTCATGCACAATGCCCGCCTGTTTGGATACATTCGTAAAAAATGGATGCCCAAGTTTCTGGTTAAAATCATTACGATATAGCAAGTCGGTGTTCAGCGAAGAACCATCATTTAATTTAGTACGATATACATTAGGGGATTCGTCAATTCGGTCAGTGAGTAAATAAAGGTCCAGATCACCGTCGTTGTCGTAATCAAAGAAAGCGGCATTGGTCGTATAGCTATCATCGGCAATACCGTACTCGTGGGCCATTTCCCGAAAAACCAGCTTGCCATTCTGCAAACCCTGGTTCACATAAAGCAGGTTCTCCCGCTTCTTATCGACCTTGCTTAATGTGGCTGTTACATAAATATCAAGCCAGCCGTCATTATTAACATCAATTACAGCAGTGCCTGAACACCATTTTCCGTTACCCGTAACGCCAGCTGATGTAGTAATGTCATCGAACTTAAAATCTCCTTTATTCAGATAAAGCCGATTTGTTACCTGATTACCGGTAAAAAAAACATCGGGTAAACCATCTTTATTAAAATCACCCAAGGCAACTCCACCACCATTATAAAAATACTCAACATCAAGGATACTCATCGAATCATTATTGGTGATTCGGTTGGCAAACGTAATTCCAGTTTCTTCGGCTGGTAACAGAGTGAACAGTTGTTTTGAAGAAAACTGGCAGGAGCTGATGAGCCAGCTGAACAAAACAAACAAAGCAAAAGAGAGGCAACGGTAAGTCATGGATAAAGGTTATGAATAAATAGCTAAAATACACAAAATGGTTATTATTATTCAATTGGCTGATTAAAAAATATGCACTCAGACGCACATACCATAAGGAAAGTAACTATATCCAATCGTGTGGAAACAGATAAGTATAAGACAACACCGGTAAAAAACATTAATATAACCATAAAGCAGATGTCACCACTAGTATCGTAAACAACTCACTGACAATAAGCAGTTTATAAAGAATTATTCCATTATTAGCAGATTTCTTTATACTATAAGATCATACTCACATTGAAAAACAACAATGTATACTTTGAAAAATGAAGTTAACCCGTTAATATTGAATAATCTTTAACCAATAGTACCAGCCTATATGAACACAAAGTTTTACATGACCTTTCAGTTTTTACTACTGGGGACATTTATGTTTCTGTCGAGCATAAGCGCTTTCGCGCAGGAACGCCGAATTACCGGTACAGTTACCAGTAACGCCGAGCCAATACCGGGCGCTAACGTAGTTGTTAAAGGTAGTACCACAGGTACCACAACTGATGCTAATGGAGCTTTTTCTCTAACATTACGAGGAGCAGCTGATGTAATCGCCATTTCAGCTATCGGCTACAAATCAGTACAAGTAACGGTAGGTAACCAGACAGCAGTCTCTGTTAAGCTTGAGGAAGATGCCTCTACGCTAAACGAAGTTGTTGTAACGGGTTATACCACCGATAGCAAACGGGATAATACAGGTGCTGTGTCAACCGTGAAAGCTCGGGATTTGAAGGCTATTCCCTCTGCCAACGTAGAAACCCAGCTGCAGGGCCGGGTGGCCGGGGTTACCGTTATTGCCAGTGGCCAGCCTGGGGCTAGCAACACAATTCGGGTACGTGGATTTGGTGCCTTTGGTGGTAACACGCCTTTGTACATCATTGATGGCGTACCAACGGGCGGAAGCGGTCTCTTGAGCCCTGATGACATTGAGTCTACTACGGTATTAAAAGATGCTGCAGCGGCTTCTATTTATGGTGCTCGGGCTGCTAACGGCGTCATCGTTATTACCACCAAAAGAGGACAGCGCCGTGCTCAGAAACTCAGTGTTACGTATGACGGCTTATACGGGTTTACTGATCCTGGCCACGCGCCTGCTGTGCTTAATCCTCAGGAACAAGCTGACTGGACTTGGAATGCTGTAAGAAACCGGGAGATCGCTTTGGGACAACCCATCGACTTCTCAGGCATAGCCAGTGGTCAGTATGGTGCCGGAGCAACGCCCGTATTACCTGAATACCTACAGGTAGGCAACCGCTTTGGTGTAACGGGCGGTGTCGATCTGGCCGCTGAAGCAGCAAAGTACAATATCAATGCAGCCAATGGCGCTATTTATCAGGTAATCCGTGCCAATAAAGCAGGTACTGATTGGTATAAGGCCATTACCCGAACACCGGTCCTAATGCGTCATACTCTTGGCTTCTCAGGTGGTAGCGAAAGTGGCCGGTATTATGTTGGTCTTAGTGAGCAATCACAGCCCGGCATTATTTTAAATAACAACTTTAGCCGATATACCTTCCGCGTCAATTCGGATTTTGACATTCTCAAGAATAAAAAACTGCGGTTTGGTGAGAATATTCAGGCTACGTACATCGACAACACCGGCCAGATCGGTGATAATAGTGGACAGCAGGCATCACAGCAAGAAAACGATATTCTGCTT
The DNA here is from genome assembly GCA_964263725.1 of Spirosoma sp. Classification (GTDB taxonomy): domain Bacteria; phylum Bacteroidota; class Bacteroidia; order Cytophagales; family Spirosomataceae; genus Spirosoma. The sequence goes on along the minus strand of CAXVWN010000238.1, from coordinate 845 downwards.
GCCTTCCGGATTGCGCCAATTATTCCAGTCTATGACGAGTTTGGTGGTTATGCCGGTACAGCAGCCAAAGGTTTCAACAACCCATCAAACCCAGTAGCTAACCGGGATGCGGCTAAGAATAACCGCAATTTCAGCCTAGGGCTTTTTGGTAATGCTTTCCTGGAATATGATGTCATTCCTGACTTAACCATTCGCAGCAGCATTGGTGGTTCGCTTAGTAACTTTTACAACAAAACCACTTCCCGTAATACCTACGAAAACGCCGAAGGAAACAATGGTGGTTTCCGAATTAATGAAGGAGCGGGTTATAACATTGCCTGGACGTTTACGAACACGGCTCAATACAAACGCAAGTTTGGTATCCATAGCATTGATGTGTTAGGCGGTATTGAAGCACTGAATACGGGCTTCGGTCGTAATTTGAGTGGTGTAGGTATTAACCCATTCTCAACCGATCCGAGCTATGCCAGCATCACAACATCCTCGGCTTCGGGTCGGCAGTCAAACAGTGATTTGTCTAGTGGTGTAACGTTCTATTCGCAATTCGGCCGTGTCAACTATGGTCTGTTAGATAAGTACCTGATCACTGGCGTACTTCGCAGAGATGGTTCATCCCGTTTTGGTGCTTCTAACCGATATGGCGTATTCCCGGCTCTTTCGGCAGCCTGGCGGATATCGGGTGAAGATTTCATGAAAAATCTGCCGTTTATTTCCGACCTGAAAATTCGGGGTGGCTGGGGCCAGATGGGTAACTCAAACAACGTAGATCCTAACAACCAGTACAGCTTGTTCCAATCGAACATTGCTAACTCGTATGACATTACGGGTAGCAACTCGGCGGTGGA
>CAXVWN010000237.1:0-12480 GCA_964263725.1 Spirosoma sp. | reverse complement strand
TTAAAAGTTTTGGCCGATCTGAATCAAAAAGATGGTTTCGACTGTCCATCCTGCGCCTGGCCCGATCCTGATGGCGACCGCTCTAAACTTGGTGAATACTGCGAAAGCGGAGCAAAAGCCGTGGCCGATGAAATTATGACCAAACACACGGCTTCGCCTGTGTTGTTTCAGCGTTATTCGGTGGCCGAATTACTTCAGAAAAATGATCTTTGGCTGGGTCAGCAGGGGCGGTTAACGCAGCCGTTAATTCTAAAACCCGGTGCAACGCATTATGAACCTATTTCTTGGGCGGACGCCTTTAAACTAATTGCCGACGAACTCAATGCACTCGATTCACCCGACGAAGCCATCTTTTATACGTCGGGACGAACCAGCAATGAAGCGGCTTTTCTTTATCAGTTGTTTGTGCGCATGTTTGGCACCAACAATATGCCCGACTGTTCAAATATGTGCCACGAATCAACCAGCGTGGCGCTGGCGGAGTCAATCGGTTTGGGGAAGGCATCCGTAAAATATGAGGACTACGAAAAAGCCGACGTCATCATGATTATGGGCCAAAATCCGGGTACCAATGCCCCCCGAATGCTGACACCATTAGAGCAGGCCAAGCGTAACGGAGCCAAAATTATTGCCGTCAATCCAATGCACGAAGCGGGTCTGCTGGCCTTCAAATATCCGCAAAGCCCGCGCGATGTCTTGTTTGGCGGACAGAAACTAACGGATGTTTTCTTGCAGGTACGCATTAATTCCGATCTCGCGCTGATAAAAGCGATGTGCAAGATTCTGCTGGAAGAAGAGAAAAAAACGCCTAACAAGGTGCTTGACCAGAACTTCATCAAACAATACACGTCTGGTTATGAAGCATTTGTAAAAAGTCTTGACCAGTTTGAGTTAAACGAATTAGCGGCCCAATGCGGTTTGACTGTTACGCAGATTCAGGAAGCGGTCGATTTATTTAAGCACACGCCTAAATTAATAATCTGTTGGGCAATGGGATTGACCCAGCACCGAAACTCAGTAGAAACGATTAATGAAGTGATTAACCTGCTGTTGCTCAAGGGTAGTATTGGCATTGAAGGGGGAGGGGCCAGCCCTATTCGCGGCCACAGCAACGTACAGGGCGACCGCACGATGGGGGTTTGGGAAAAACCAAAGCCGGAGTTTTTGGATTCCCTAAAAAGGGTATTCAAGTTCGAGCCACCCCGCGAATCGGGTTATGATGTCGTGGCGGCTGTAAAGGCCATGCATGAAGGTAAAGCGAAGGTATTTTTCGGCATGGGAGGCAACTTCGCGATGGCTGTTTCGGATACAAACTACACGGCTGAAGCGTTAAAGTCATGTAAACTGACGGTTAACGTATCGACCAAACTTAATCGCAGTCATCTGTTGCATGGCGAAACATCCCTGATTTTGCCCTGTTTCGGCCGTACAGACCGTGATGTACAAGCCACCGGCGAGCAGTTTGTGAGTTGTGAAAGTACAACCGGCGTTGTGGCACAATCGCACGGGGTTGTCGATCCTATTTCGGCAAATCTGAAAAGCGAAGTTGCTATTATTGGCGAACTGGCAAAAGCCACGCTTGGTTCAGCGAGCAAGCCTGTAAGTCGTGGCAACGAAACTACGTCAACTAACGAAGACAGTCGGCATAACCTGGATTGGGATGCCCTTGTTGCCGATTATGACCGCATCCGCGACCTTATTGAGCATACGGTGCCGGGCTTCGATAACTACAACAAACAGGTGCGCCAGTCGGGCGGATTTTACTTGCCAAATGGACCGCGTATTCGGGAGTTTAAGACGAAAGATGGGAAAGCTCATTTTACAATAAATTCGCCTGCCCACCACAATCTGGAAACCGGCGAATTATTGTTGATGACCGTTCGCAGCCACGATCAGTTCAACACCACGATCTATGGCAATGACGACCGTTATCGGGGTGTTTACAATGAACGACGTGTGGTATTTATGCATCCCGACGATATCGCCAATTTAGGGTTGAAGGAAAAGCAGGTCGTTGATATGCACAGCCAGTACGACGGACAAAAACGTACGGCTCACCGATTTGTGGTTGTGCCGTATGATATTCCACGCGGCTGCACGGCGGCTTATTTTCCCGAAACAAATGTGCTGGTTCCGATTGATTCAAAAGCCGAAAAAAGCAACACGCCCACCTCGAAATCAATTGTCATTACAGTAACGCCAGCGGCTAATATGGCCATTGCTTAAACCAACTCTGCTGGTTGAGAATCGTTAAAAATGAGAAGGGCCAGCTTTTAGTAAAAGCTGGCCCTTCTGAATATAATATCTTATTAACAAAGCTGTTTCAACCTAAAGCAGCCGCTTAATCAATTGCTCAACGGAAATGCCTTCGGCTTCTGCTTTGAAGTTACGGACAACGCGGTGGCGTAAAATAGGCATCGCTACCGCCCGAACGTCTTCAATATCGGGTGAATATTTGCCTGTTAGCAAAGCATTGCATTTGGCGGCCAGAATCAGTGCTTGTGATGCCCGTGGACCGGCGCCCCACTCTAGATACTGGTTGGCATCCGCAGACCCCATCTCGGTATTTGGCCGGGTTTTGTGAACAAGTTTAACAGCATATTCAACAACATTATCTACGACGGGTACGCGACGGACTAACTGTTGGAACTCTCGGATTTCTTCGCCCGTAACTACGCGCTGTACATCGTATCGTTTATCGGAAGTTGTACTTTTAACAATGTCCACCTCCGACTGATATGACGGATAATCCAGATAAATATTGAACATAAACCGGTCCAACTGCGCTTCCGGCAGCGGGTACGTACCTTCCTGCTCAATGGGGTTTTGCGTTGCCAGCACAAAAAACGGCCGTCCTAAATTATATTTCTGTCCCGCAATCGTCACCGAATATTCTTGCATGGCTTCCAAAAGGGCAGCTTGTGTTTTTGGTGGCGTCCGGTTGATCTCATCCGCCAGAATAATATTGGCGAAAATTGGGCCTTTAATAAACTTGAAATTACGTTCCTGATCGAGCGTTTCGGAGCCCAGGATATCAGATGGCATCAAGTCAGGTGTGAACTGAATCCGGTTGAAATCGAGGTCCAGCGCCCCGGCAATCGTCTGAATCAGCAGCGTTTTTGCCAGACCCGGCACCCCTACCAACAGACAGTGCCCCTGGCAGAAGATGGCGGTTAGGAGTAATCGCACTGTTTCATCCTGACCAATAACGACTTTTGAAATTTCGGTTTTTAATTTCTGGTAAGAGGCAGTAAGGGCTTCGGCAGCCGCAACATCCGATGAGTAGGGCACAGGATTTTTAATTAAAAATGATGAATTAAAGATGATGAATGATAACTGAGTTGCCGGAGCAATGATGAGTGATAAATGAGAAAGCAAGTGCTGTAGTCATTTATCACTCATCATTCTTAATTCATCATTCATTTCCGCTGCTGAGGCTGGCTGCGCTGCCTTGAGTTGTGCCAAATATTCGGCAGCTATGAAACTCAGGGTCAACGGTAATGTACACGTCAGCAATAGATTTCTTAAACCAGTCGTCAATGGCCCGGTTCTTTTTATTCTGAAGCACAATGGTCTGCAACTTCTCAAAATCTTTTGTAAAATCGGCGCTGTGGGGTGCCACTTTACTCTTGAAATACAATAATCGTACCGCACTTTTGCCATCTTCCGTTCTGTAGGGAAGCGGAGCCGAAATGTCGCCAACTTTCATGGTATCGAGCATCTGGAACATAGCGTATTCCATTGATCCGTCCATCGCCAGCCGACTGGTACCCGACTGTGCATCGCGAAGTAGGCCACCCGCATCGGCCGTAGCTTTATCGTCGGAATATTCATGAGCCGCTTTTTCAAACTTTAGCGAGTCAATCTGGATCTGGTTTCGCAGACTGTCTAAATAATGAGTTGGTCCCTTTAGATCCAGACGATTGTAGTCGGGCCGAAGCAGGATGTGCCGGGCGTGATATTCGGCCCCGCGTGTTTCGAGCAATTGAATTAAGTGCAAACCAAAATCCGATTCAATTACGTCCGACATCTGGTTGGGTTTTAGTTTCAGTGCTGCCCCTTCAAATGGAGCGACCATCATACCACGCTTGGCAAAGCCCAAATCCCCACCTTTTTCGGCTGAACCGACATCTTCGGAATTCTCTTTAGCCAGTTTAGCAAAATCTTCGCCTTTTTCAACCCGTTGCCGAAGATCTATTAATCGTTGTCGAAGGGCTTCTTTTTGTTCTTTGGTTGGCTTTGCAAAACGAACAACCTGCCCCACTTCTACCTCGGCAGGCATATAGGGCAAGCTATCTTTCGGAATGCCATCATAAAACTTACGAACATCGCGGGGCGTAACCTTCACGTCGGTCGTGATTTTACTCTGCATTTTCTGCACAATTTTCTGCTCTTTCACCTGCGTCCGCAGTTCGCTTTTTAGCATTTCCAGGCTTTTGCCGTAGGCTTCTACGATGTTTTTGTCGGAACCAAATTGCTGGACCATGTACTGCATCCGCGAATCAAGTTCGCTGTCTACGATCTTTTCTTCTACCACCACTGAGTCAATTTCAGCTTTGGCCAGCATCATTTTGTTGATGACAAGGCTTTCCAGCAATTGACACTTTTGCGGGGGCGTTTGGTTTTGACCGACGTACGATTGGTAAGCTTCTTCCAAATCGGTTCGAAGCACATAGTAGTTATCGACCTTGGCGATGATTTTGTTTAGGCTAACGCCCTGGCCCTGCCCAAAGGTGGGCGCGGTCAGGAACCAGCCAACCAAAATAACGAGCGCACTGCTGATTACTTTTTTCATGATTTAAAGATAAGCACAGAATGCTTGTTGCTCTGTGTTTTAAGCATTTTTAAGAATGAAAACTATTGTATCATGCTGCCAAAACTGAATCCGCAGAAACATGATGGTAAATTACTTGGCCAACTTTCGGATTTCGTCATCATTGACTTTTACCGGATAGGTTTGCCGGAGTTGGGATAACCACTGTTTTTCGAGTGTTGCCTGATATTCGTTGATTACAGTTCCACGAGATTCGGCGAACGTTTTAGCACGTGCTGGCTCGATGCGGTCGATTACAACAGCAACAGATTTGTTGTTGCGACGTAACGTACTCGTACCAACTTTCCATTGATTGATGCTGTCTATATACAGGTTATCGCCTTGAGCAAACAAACCTGTTGTCATGGTCACCACCGGAATGGGCGGAGTGCCGGCTTCCGACCGCAACGCACTGGTAGGTTGCGAATACTTGCTGTTAATAACTTTCGCGACGTCGTCCTTTGCATTACTGAAATATTGAAACGTTACGTTCCGTTGGGCTTCTTTGATAGCTCCCGGTCGTGCGCCCTGAAAGTCTTTTTCCATAATGCGGCTCAGCGATATTCCGTTTTTTTGCAAATAACTCACCACCGTTCGAATCCGACCGGCCGATACTGAATCGCGTTCGGTAGGATCGTGTGAACCACTTACTTCAACCACATAATCAGGGTTTGTGCCCATAACAACCAGTATGTCGAACAACGTTTCGCGAAGGCTGGTGGTCAATGTTGTCTGGGTTTTCTCAAATGTTACTGGAGCGGCCGAGCGCCGGAGTTGATACGGTGGACGCCCACTCAGCATACTGGTCGCTTGTTTCAGAAGGCTGTCGTCCTGTGCAATAACTATAGTAGCCTGGGCTCGTTCGGGATAACGATACTTGTCTTTGTGTTGGTCAAAATACTGCCGCTGGCCTGTCGAGTCGACCATTGAACGTTCCCAAACATTTTGTTCCATAACCTGCGAGAGCAGAACGCCATCCCTGATTTCGCTTAGCAAGGCTCGAAATTCGGGTGATTTTTTATCTAGGTTCATTTCCTCGGTCACCATTAGTTGATCGCCAACATAACGATCGAATAGCTGACGCATGGCAACGATTGGTGAGCCGCCAACGGTTCGATCTGCCGATAGGTTTGCCGAATTGGCCGCCAATGCCGGGTTGCGCTGAGGTTGTTGCCGCTGACGAACGTAGGAAAAAAACTGGTTGACCGTGTAAGGTTGCTTGCCAATGGTTACCAGGGTCTTATTTTGCAGAGTTGGCTCAAGCGGTTCGGTAAAGCGCCACTGTCCATGTAGTAAATTGCTGTCGGCCTTAGTCAAAGCACTCTCTAGTAGGGCGTTATCTTCCTGAACAGAATACTCTTTTCGCAATCGCTGTACTGTGGCTTGCCGTAAAATGTCAGCGCGGCTATCCGTTGTAACGCGCTGCCGCAGCGAAGGCCCCAGCGTAGTATAAGAGTCCAGACCTTTACGCTCAACGAGTTTAATGATGTGCCAGCCATAATTGGTTCGGACGGGTTTTGAATAGTCGCCGGGTTTAGCCAGCGCAAAGGCTGCCTCTTCAAAGGCGGGCACCCACCGGCCGGGCTCAAACATGGGTAGAATTCCCCCGTTGGCCTTAGAGGTAGCATCGTCGGATAGCTGCCGACAAACTTGGTCAAACGGTTCTCCTTTTTGGAGTCGGGCGTAAGCGCCGTCGATGCGTTCCTGGGCCACTTTCTGACCGGCTTCATCGGCAGCGGGACTTATTCTGACCAGAATATGCGCCACTCGCACTCGCCCCTGACTTGGCCGACGATTATTGACTTTGATAAGATGATACCCAAAACGTGTTCGGACAGGTTGCGAAATACCTCCAGTGGATGTTGTATAAGCAGCCGTTTCCAGTGGATAAACTACGCCAAACGCGGTATTATAGCCGAGATTACCACCGTTTTGTGCCGTAGCTGCATCCTGCGAATGTTCCCTTGCCAGCTTGGCAAAATCCGCTCCATCCAGTGCTTGTTTGCGCAAGTCTAGTATGGTTTGATAAGCCGCCAGCGTGTCGGCAGGCAACGCATACTCCGAAACGGTTATGAGGATATGTGACGCATTGACTTCTTGCTGCATCCGCTGGTAGGCTTCGGCCGCCAGCGATTCTACCAGTACTTTGTCGGTCAGATAGGATTGCGCCAGTTGCTTGCGATAGGTGTTCATTTCCTCCCGAAAAGCTTCGGTCGTGTCGCGTCCTTCAGACTCGGCGGCCAGCACTTTTAACTTCAGATTCGTATAGAGATCAAAGTAATTTTTTACGTCGGTTCGTTGGGCTGAATCAGATGATAGCTGATTTTTGGTGAACGACTGAAAAAAATCGTCGGTTGTAAATGCTTTGTTGCCCAGCGTCAGGATAACTGGTTTGGGAGGTGTTTGCTGAACAACTGGTGCGGCTGTTTTACAGGCTATTACAAGGAAAGCCAGAAAAAAACCGCCTGTGAAATGGCGCATAGCGTCTGTAAAGGTGATATTGGAAGTACTAGTAAAACAGATTCGGGGGCAAAAACATTCGTATCTATAAGCAACGTTATACAAGCGGGCTTATTGGCGCACAGGCCGGATTTTCACCGACTTCAGGGTGATATCGTACTCAAGCCGATACTCAAACGAATCCTTCAGATTTTGCCCTGTAAAAACGGCGGGTACCCGAACAAATCGCTGCTTCTTTTTGCGTACATCCGCTTCGCGAAGTTCAACACTACTTTGTCCGAGTAAATCGTCGTCATCGAGTTTATCCAATAATTGAAGCCCAACGCCCGAAGCCACCAGCCCGGCCGAGACATATTTCAACGGCGTTAATACCTCGGTTGCTATCATTAACAGGCCCACCGGAACGGCTACTAAGTTGTGAATTTTCTGGATTTTCGCCAGCGTCTGCTTCGCCCGATTGTAATCGTCTACTTCAATTAATACCAGCGATGCCACGATTCGACCATTGCGGGGTAATTCCAGATTGATTGCCTTTGCCGGGCTATGTTCGGCCGAACTTGAGACGGCTTGCAGGTCAACCTGTTGATCTTTCTGCACCGTTTCTAGGCCCCAACCGCCATTAGCAACGGCTACCGCTTTATTTTGGGCGTCGTAGCTGGTGAGCGAGTAGGCCATCATCAATTCATCCCGCCGACTTACTGTTTCTTCCAGATTCACCGCTTTTAGTGAACGGGGCGTCAATTCGGCCATAAGCACGGGTTGGCGGGCACAGCCGGAGGTAGCCAGAATCGTAAGCAAAAAGAGTAAACAGCGTTGCATCATTTTATAAAACGTAAGCAGAAATTTCATCAACAATAGACTCCCCCGATGAACAATCGCCATTGGTTGTACAGGATCAGATACTTGGTTCCTGCTGGCTCAGACAGTGAAAACTACCCAGCCCCCACACGATATCAGTTGAGTCGATGCCAACGATTTTTCGGTCGGGGAAGCATTGGCCAATAATATCTAATGCTGGTTGATCTTTGGCACAGCGGAACGTTGGCACAATAACGAAACCATTGGTAATCAGGAAATTGGCATAAGAAGCCGGTAAGCGCAGACCATCACTCACGACCGGATCGGGCATGGGTAACTCGACAATGTTGAGCTGCTTGCCGTTTAATAGCCGCATTTCTTTCAACTCCCGATGAATATCCTGTAAAAACGGATAGTTGTCATCGTTTGGATTTGATTCGTAGGCGGCAACAACCGTGTCTTCATTCACGAAGCGTACCGTATCGTCAATATGACCATCGGTATCATCGCCAACAATACCTTCGTCCACCCACAATACTTGCTGAACGCCGTAATAGTCGCACAGGTAGTTCTCAATTTGGGCTTGCGTCAGGTGAGCATTTCTGTTCTGATTGAGCAGACAAGCGCGACTGGTCAGCACGGTTCCGGCCCCGTTAAACTCCACCGAACCGCCTTCCATAATGATGCTCACAGTGGATGCTGCCCCAGTGGATGCTGCCCCAGTGGATGCTGCGGGCGTCACGTAGTTCAGATTACGATACCGGGCAATTTCTACCGGAATGAGGTCATCACGGTCGTAGGGTGGATATTTTCCACCCCAGGCATTATAACCCCAGTTGACAATCATTCGCTCTTTTTTCCGGGGATTGATCAGAAATGCCGGACCATGGTCGCGGCACCACGAATCATTGGTCGGGTGGGGCAGGAGTGTGATGCGACTCATATTGGCCCCCGCTGCCAGCAAGCGCGCTGTAGCAGCCTGCATGACGATATCGTTATGTGCATTAATGCACACCTGCTCACTCTCGGCGATAGCTTTAATGAACTCAATGTAGGCGGGGAACATCAGTTCCTGACGCTCGCGGGTCCAGGACGCTTCGGTATGTGGCCAACTGAGCCAGGTGGCCACGTGAGGATGCCATTCGGCCGGAAAGAAAAAGCCCTCTCGGGCGGGAATTAGCGTAGTTTTAGCGTTGGTATTCAAGTGTATAACGTTGGCACTGATGCCATTTTTGTTCGCAAAGGTACAAAACTAGACCACGTTAAGCGGTCAAATTTGTGTTACTAATTGTGCAATAGTATCTACTGTCAAGCCGGTAAAATCGTCTATAATCAGGGCAGCACCCGTGTCTGCCAACTCTTCGCGGGTGTGCGTTGTCGCAACTGCTACTACTTTCATGCCTCCCCGAAGGCCAGCTTCAATACCGGCAAAGGCATCCTCAAATACCACGCATCGTGCCGGTTCTACACTCACTCGGTTGGCGGCTGTCAGGTAAATTTCAGGGTCGGGTTTGCCGCGATGAACCATGCTGGAATCCACAATGGCATCGAAATAAGATCTGAGGGGTAGCCCGTCGAGCGTAAACCGAACATTGCTTTCCGGGGCCGATGTGCCTACGGCCACCTTTACTCCCTGGGCTTTTAAGGCGGTTAGAAAATCCAATAGCCCCGGCGCGGGTTGAAGATGGAGTCGGTACAAGTCGCGGTAAATCGCTTCCTTTTCTTCCGTTAAAACGATTAATTCGCCAGGCGAAATCGGACGCTGAAACACATAGGCCATGGCATCGGCCGAGACGCGCCCGTTGATGTTTTCGACGTATTGTTCTTTTGTCAGGGGGCGATTATGGTGCTGGGCGAACTGCAACCAGGCATTAACGTGAAAATCGGTGTTATCAACTAAAACACCATCCATATCAAAAAGAGCGGCCCACGGGAGGGCCGGAGATGCATTGGGCATGAGAAAAGAAAAGGTTAAAGCTCGTTGTCTGGTGGTGTTGCCGGTAAAATATCACCAGCTAAAATAGCCGCTTCATGAAGTAATTCCGTTGATACCAACTCATCCGTTACATCTTCAATACGCTCATCGAACACATCAATGCCTTTGTCGGTCGTGAGCGAAGGCGATTTCATACCTAACAGCAATCGACCCACATAGAGTAAATTGAGTGAGAAACGCAATTCGGGTAGGGCGGGACTATGACGAGTTTGGGGATCGGTTGGCATGCGATAAGTAGAGAACAATAAGTCACGTAGGGTAGGGTTCGTTTGCAGGGTGGTTAGCCTCAGGACCGTCCGCGCTACTTACAACGTCTTTATCCTCAGATTTCTGTAGTAAATGGGCGCTCCGGCATGTTTGCCCTGTAGTCCAATATAGCCATGCAATGGTAAGTCGGCCGGTGCTTTATTGAGCCACTCAGGTACCGGCGAACCATCGGGATTAGTTTTCGCTGAAGTGAATTTCGACAGATCTATCGTATTCACTAATTCGTTGTTCAGTACCACGTAAATCATTTTTCCCTGGCACGTAATCGTGTATCTATTCCACTGATCGGGCTTTTTGACGACCAGTTTCTTCGTGGCTGCCTGGCGCCCAAAAAAAGCTCCGCACTGCCAGTTCGCGGGCGAATCGGCCCACTTTTGAGCGTAATCGTCGGCGATTTGGATTTCTACCGAGTTCGGGATCCAGTTGGTTGTATCACTGGCATGCACGACCACGCCACTGTTGGTGCCATCGGCGGTTTTAAATAGTAAATCCAACACAAAATCATCGTAAGGTATGGCCGTCCAGATCGCTTTATCGGCGGTGGCCGTCAAAATTCCACTATCGTCCATACTCCAAACGCCTTTGGGAAAACCTGCATCAGAAAGGTCCCTCTCGAAAAGGTATTTCCAGCCACTGCCACTTGGGTTGGGATGCCCTTTAGGTGCTCCACTGGATGGTGCCGCACTGGAGCCACTGGAGGGGAGCGTTTGGGCAATAAGCTGGCTTGTAAAAGCCAACATAAGGCCAACAAGCAAAAATAATTTTTTCATGTAAGAGGTACTGGAAATGGACATAAACCCGGCTCAACGTAAAGAATACAAAGACTTTCTTTTCTTTGCGTTGAGCCGGGTTTACAATCAAAAAACACTTAATTATACCATATTACTCATCGCAAACGGCTGGCTATTTTGGTTCTCACCCTGGCGGAAGCTTTTCATGATCCAGCCACCACCAATTACGTCGTCGCCTTCATAAAAAACAGCGGCTTGACCCGGTGCAATGGCCGACACGCCTTCGTGGAAAAGCACTTCGATTTTATCGCCCGTACGCGGGTCCGACGTTTGCGAAATAGTGGCCGGTGTGCCAGCGTCTTTGTAACGCACTTTCGTAACGGTTTCGAGCGGGCCGGTAATGCGGTCGTACTTTTGTAGGTTCAATTTGCTCACAATCATGCCATCGCGAAGCAGATCTTTATCCAGACCCAAAACGACTTCGTTGGTGTCTTTCCGGATTTCAGTTACGAACATCGGTTGTCCGAACGCCATACCTAACCCTTTCCGTTGGCCGATGGTGTAGAATGGATAGCCCTGATGCTTGCCCATAACTTTTCCGGTGCCTTCCATGATAAAATTCCCCCCGGCTACTTCAGCTTCCAGTCCCGGCATGCGCCGTTTCAGAAAACCACGATAATCATTGTCGGGCACAAAACAGATTTCGTAGGATTCCGATTTGGTGACCAGTTCCATGAACCCACGTTCTGTCGCCATGTCACGAATTTCGGATTTACGCAAATGGCCGAGTGGCAGGTTTGTTCGGCTCAAACTATCCTGCGAAACACCCCACAGTACATAAGACTGATCTTTCAATGAATCAACACCCTTGGAGATAATATGCCGTCCATTTTCTTCTCGAATGTGCGCATAATGCCCTGTGGCAATCGACTCACAGTCAAGCCGATCGGCTCGCCGAAGCAGGGCATCCCATTTGATGTGCGTATTGCACATAACGCAGGGATTGGGCGTTCGGCCTTCCAGGTATTCACCCGTAAAGTGGTCAATAACAGCGTCACCAAATTCTTCTCGAATATCTAGAATATAATGTGGGAACCCGAGTGTAACGGCAATGTTGCGGGCATCATTAATGCTATCGAGACTGCAACAGCCAGTTTCTTTTTTGGTGCCACCCGACGACGCGTAGTCCCAGGTTTTCATGGTCATACCAATAACCTCATACCCTTCTTCGTGTAGCAAAACCGCTGCCAGTGAAGAGTCAATGCCGCCACTCATAGCGACCAAAATACGTCCGTGCTTGCTCATTGTGTGATCTGCGAGGGTTCAAAGCCCTCCGATTTTAGTACTTTTTATTATGTCGTTAGCCGTTAAAAACGAACCACAAAGATACAAACACAAAGTGAGGTAATCTTAGT
>CAXVWN010000236.1:0-7702 GCA_964263725.1 Spirosoma sp. | reverse complement strand
TTTTGCTTAATTTTTTTAAATAATGCACATTAAATAATTTAATAAATTGGGGGGGTATTAAATAAAAAAAATTTTTTTCTTTTTTCTGCCCCCCTCTTTATATTTTGTGAATACAGATCTTAACGAGTATACAATGAACCTTTGGCAATCGTTGATTCATACTCGTAATTGATGGTCTCCAGAAACTTGCCGGTTACCCAACCTACATCGGCATTACGAACGAATACAAAACGTTTCGGACTCGCCGATGTTGAGTAAGCCTTCATAATAGATTCCAGCCACAAAGCTCCCGCAATAACCTGTTTTTCATTGAGTTGATTCTGAATCGTATTAATGTCATTCTCGGCCTGAGTCCGAATGGCCTGATTCGAAATGGCGCTTAAATTGGGTTTTGTAAGCTCCTTATAGTCCGTCAAAGCCAGCTTCTTAAACCGTTCGACATCGTCCATGGTGATGGCTACAGCTGTAACGCCAGCTCGCTCAGGATGTATGTATGTGATGAGCGCCCAGGCAATGTCTCCACCCAAACCAACTGTTTTACGTTGCTGTAACCCACTATTTTTAGTGTTAACCTGGGTCGCTAATTCGGTTTCTGAAATAGTTTTAATAACGCGTTGCGCTTCCTTTTTGTAAGCATCCATATTCATGGAATGCTTGCTGTCGATCTGATTGACCAGCGAGTTAATGCCAACGGGTACACTAATACTATGAAACGTTTTAGCGGCTGGGGCGGCACCCTGATCGAAGTAGCCACCTAGTGTGCTATTGTTGCCTATGTCTAAAGCCGATGTTGTTGGCCACACTTTACGAGGTATAGCTCCCGTTGTAAACAACTCGGCTTCCCGGCTGGCCGTTAACGTCGTATCTATTTTAAGGTTGCTATTGGGCAACACCCGCGATAATTGGTCGTAAAGTTTTTTTCTACTCTCGGGACTTCGCGTGAGTTCTTCCCGAACGTCGTTGCTTAATACGATAAAGACGCGCTCGTTAGGAATGTTGTAACGTTGAATTGAATCCAGACATACTTTTAAGGCATCCTGCACAGGCCGAAATCCACCCGATGCATCAGCAAATAGCGTAACCGCCGGATTGGCTATGTCGACTGTTGACTTAATTTCTTTCTCGTAGAAATCGGTCTCGTACTTTGTTTTAAGGATCGCCAGTTTTATTGTTGACGTGCCAATCTGAATACCGGCATACAAATTCTTATTGGAAAGGCTCCGAACCACTTCGTTGACTCCCCAGGCACTGGCCACGTATTTTAGTTTTAAATATTGGGCGCGGGCACGCTCAAGGTACTGTATAGCCGTTGCACTATCACGTAAATCACTATACGAAAGTCCCAGCAGTTCATTGGCAACGGCTTCCCAATAGAAATTGGTTGTACGAACGGCTGGTAAGGCTCTTTTGAGCAGACTTATCGACTCATCCGATTTATCGACTGCCCGAAGTGTATTGGCTAATTTAATGTAGCGGATTGCCTGCGTTGTGCTGGTTGCCGGCTGAGCAAAGCTCGTATTTGCCCAAAAGCTGAGCAAAAGAAGTAAGGTAAGTAAGCGTTTCATAAGTAAGTAGGGCGTGTTAAAAATAGGGTTACAGCCACACCTACGTTATAGATCAACAATTAGACTTGTTTGTTGAGTAAAACTTAGCGTACGTCAGAAATATTGATTTGATCAAATCCTGACGTACTAAATGAATAACTATATCACTGCTTTACCGACGATGGCGCTGTCGAGTCCGGCTTCGCCTGTTGCATGCCTTTGGGAGCTGGTGGACGAAAGCCGCCAATTGCCTTCTGCATATCCGCTTTCTTGGATTGATACATCGTCCATTGTTCTGGTGTAAGAATTGGATGTAGTTTCTCTTCTTTTTCTTCGTTAAACATTAACATCACATCTTTTACCTGCTGTATGGCTTCAGGAGAAGGGCGACCACCACCCGTGCCAAGGATGTCTTTGATGGCATCCTGCTGCTGGCTGGCGTAGTCGTTGTTGAGTTGCTTTACGGCCTTAGCCTGGTCTTTATCTAAATCCAGATTCTCTTTCAGCCACTTGGTTTCCTTTTGGGCCAAATCCCCGGCAATATTAGGTATTGAGGCTCGTGGCGGAGAACTGGGCATATTTTGGCCCATGCCACCCCCCATCCGGCGTCCGCCCATTCCTCCACCTCCCATGCCACCGCCACCATAGCCGCCATATTGACCAAAACTCCGGGCACTTAAGAGTAGGCTAAGGCAACAGAACCATATCGTTATCTTATTCATGACAGTCACTGCAAATTGGTTAGTAATAGCTTATTTACCTTTTCGATTAGGAAGGGTATCACACAGCAAAAATACGGGAAGTTCTCGGGCTTTTAGATGCCGAAAAGCCTTAAACTTTTTAACTCAACGTACCGTTCTCTCTGTGTATGGAAATGCTCGAAAAAATTCGTAAAGCGTACACTGATTACGTACTCGAAAACGGTAAACAACCCACGTCTGTCTTCCAGTTCGCCAAGAAACTGAAAATCGCCGAAGCAGACTTTTATACTCATTACACATCGTTCGATGCCATTGAGGCCGATATCTGGCTTGAGTTTTTTAATGGCGCTAAAACTACCGTCGAAGCCGATGAAACGTATCAGGGCTACTCCGTTCGGGAGAAACTGCTGGCCTTCTATTATACATGGATTGAGTTGCTCAAATCTCAGCGCAGCTTTGTTGTGTATAGTTACGGGCGGTTAAAGGCGGAGAGTAAAAGTAATGGGCCGCGGGGTCTGGCTGCTAAGTCGCCAATCCTGAATCCATTTAAAGACGTATTTTTCGATTATTCGCGTGATTTGCTGGCCGAAGGCCGTGAAAGCAAAGAAGTTGAGCCGCGTCCGTTCATAACAGATCGCTACCCAAATGCACTGTGGGGCCAAACGCTTTATCTGCTCGATTTCTGGGTGCGTGACGTGAGTAAAAACTTCGAAAAAACCGACTCTGCCATCGAGAAATCAGTCAATACAGCCTTCGATCTTATTGGCCGTTCGCCCTTAGATACCCTGTTCGACTTTGCCAAGTTTATGTACCAAAATAAATGAGCAAACGAATGAAAAAGCGAACGAGTGGTTTTTCAATATCTACTCCTTCGCTCTTTCATTCGTTTGCTCTTTCACTCATTCAGTATGAAAATACAAACATCCGTCCCAACGAGTAAAGTTGCGCGTGCCAGCCAGTTTATGAAGGCCGGAGTAAAGGTTGGCGGTAACTATATTAAGCATTATAGTAAAAAGCTGATTGATCCCAGTTTGTCGAAAGATGAACTTCACAAAGATAATGCCGCCGATATTTATGATGCCCTGAGTGAGCTGAAGGGTTCTGCCTTAAAAATGGCTCAGATGTTGAGTATGGATCGGGGTTTGCTGCCGGTGGCGTATTCCGATAAATTCACGATGGCACAATATTCGGCACCCCCTTTATCGGGGCCGCTGGTTGTCAAGACATTCAAAACGTATTTTGGTAAAACGCCATCCGAATTGTTCGATAAGTTTACCATCGAGGCCGTTAATGCTGCCAGTATTGGTCAAGTGCATCAAGCGTGGAAAGATGGTAAAAAACTGGCAGTGAAAGTACAGTATCCGGGTGTAGCCGATGCTGTTAGTTCAGATTTGAAAATTGCCAAACCGCTGGCGGTGCGGTTGCTGAATCTCAACGAACGCGACATTGACCGTTACATGGGCGAGGTGGAATCCAAGCTGCTGGAGGAAACGGATTATGTGCTGGAGTTGAAACGATCTATTGAGATTTCAGAAGCCTGTGCCCACATTCCAGACGTCATATTCCCAAAATATTACCCGGAATTATCGTCGAAACGTATTCTGACGATGGACTGGCTCGACGGGCTGCATCTGAAGGAGTTCATGAAAACGAATCCCTCACAGGAGGTTCGCAATCAGATTGGGCAGGCCCTGTGGGACTTTTATGATTTTCAGATTCACACGCTCCGGCAGGTACACGCCGATCCACATCCGGGCAATTTCCTGATGCGGGCCGATGGCACAATGGGCGTGATCGACTTCGGTTGTGTAAAAGTTATTCCTGATTTCTACTACGACAATTATTTCCGGCTTGTTAATCCCGATACGCTGGAAGATCCCGTTCTGACCGAAGAAATCTTTAATAATCTGGAGTTCCTGACCCCGGCCGATTCACCAAAAGATCGTGTGTTTTTCTCGAACTTGTTTAAGGAAATGACATTGATGCTGGCTGAGCCGTTTGCTGTTGATGCGTTCGATTTTGGCGACGATAAATACTTTACCAAAGTATATGCGTTTGCTGAAGGGTTAGCAAACGTGCAGGAGTTGAAAAACTCGAAAGTTGCTCGGGGTTCGCAGGATGGATTGTATGTGAACCGGACGTATTACGGTCTGTATGCCATGTTGAATGAACTGAAAGCCAAGGTTATAACGACCAAACCTGAGTGGTTACGCTCTGCAAAAGTTTTGGCTTGACATGTTGACGCGTTAGAAAACGGGTTGAGAATTGGGTAGAGGAGAACGCAATGGATTTAGATGAGACTAGTCGGGTAATTCGTCAGCTAGCTGTAGAGTGGGCACAGGCTGATTTGCCAGGTGAGCTACTTACTTATGCTGATTATGTGAGGTCTATAGCGGGACTTCAGCAGGCAACGGGCGATGCAAGTCGAACACAGTATATAGTGGCTGCGGTCATCAAACAAGCCGGCGAACTGGGGAAAAACTCGGTGTGGGTCGCCCAAGAATTACGATTCGAAGCCTTGGCCCAATCGGTTTCCCATCGGGCCGTATTGCTTCTGCTTGATCTGGAAGACGCAAACGCAGTTGATGATGCCGCCCTGGATTTATACAATGAACGAATGAAACGCTTTGATATTGATCAGTAGGCTAATTCACCGAATAATCTCTTGCCTACCCATAGTTAACTAAAAGGTACAACCTCAATTTCCCCGGTTCAAACGAAAGGACTTCCGTTTGAACCGGGGAAATTGAGGTATATTAATTTATAAAATTGAATCCGTAAAGTAGAGCTATCTAGCTGATCAAGACCGATTTATACATTTCCAGGTTCTTGATTACTTCGCCCGTACCTTTCACAACGGCTTTGAGCGGATCATCGGCTACATGAATCGGCAGTTTGGTTTTAGCCGATAAACGCTTGTCTAGGCCGTGTACTAATGCGCCACCTCCTGTCAGGTGAATCCCATTTGTATAAATATCCGCAGATAACTCTGGCGGTGCCATTTCCAGGGCTTTCATAGTGGCTTCTTCAATTTTGGAGATAGACTTGTCGAGGCAATAAGCGATCTCACTATACGTCACTTTAATTTCTTTCGGTATACCCGTCATTAAATCGCGGCCACGAATTTCATAGTCTGGTGGTGGATTTACTAACTCAGATAAAGCCGATCCGACTTGCATTTTCATTTGTTCTGCCGAGCGCTCCCCAATCAGCAAATTGTGTTCCCGGCGCATATAATCCACGATGTCGCGCGTAAATACATCGCCCGCAATTCGGATGGATTGCTCACAAACAATACCCGACAAGGCAATAACGGCAATCTCGGTGGTGCCGCCCCCAATGTCGACAATCATCGTACCATTAGGCTGGGTAATATCAATCCCAATGCCGATGGCGGCCGCAATCGGTTCATGCACCATATATACTTCTTTGGCCCCGGCGTGTTCGCATGAATCCTTAACGGCCCGCTTCTCGACCTCCGTTATGCCCGACGGAATGCAAACTACCATTCGATGAGAGGGCGAGAATAGCTTATTGCCGGTATGGATCATCTTAACCATACCCCTAATCATTAGCTCAGCGGCCGTAAAATCGGCAATAACCCCATCTTTCAGGGGGCGAATCGTCTTAATGTTTTCGTTCGTTTTTTCGTGCATTTGCATAGCCTTTTGGCCAATCGCCAGCACTTTTCCGGTGAGTTTGTCCATGGCAATAATTGACGGCTCATTCACCACAATCTGATCATTATAAATAATCAACGTATTCGCCGTTCCCAGGTCAATCGCAATGTCGCTGGTTAAGAAATTAAAAAGTCCCATTCTAGGGTAACGCAGAAGGGCGCCGAACAAATACTATTTAAGGGCTATGTTGACAAAAAAAATAACTTGTCGCCAACGGAATCCGATGTTCTGTACGGAAACGGATGATTGACCTGATCAGGTTATGAATCCGTGGAGTTATTGAACCTCAGGTGGTTATCAATTGCCAGGGTCAATCATTGAGTAGGCAGACCTGAATGCCGATGGCTTCAACTATTTACCTATACGGTATACAACAGCAAGAAACAAAAGTTGCATTATGAGCTAGACGGGTCAACAAACGGAAGATCGAGGAAAAAAAACAGTTGATTCTACACGGTTATAGGGGCCGAGCTTTCCTGGATTCACCCAATTTTAGCCCTAATTGGGTGAATCCAGGAAAGCCCAGTATATATATGACTAGATTATAAAAGCGATCATTTGTTAACTACACTCAATTCCAAATGCGAGGGGGAGGTTACTGAGCGGAAGATTGTATGGGTGGCTTTTTGATAATCGGATTCTTTCGCTTCGAAAATATTAGGTACAAATTTCTGGGGATTGCGATCAATGATTGGAAACCAGGTGCTTTGTAGCTGTACCATTAACTTATGGCCTTTCTTAAAAACGTGATTGATCGTGTGCAAATCAATGGTGTACGTTTCGGTTTTGTTCGGCTGGATGGCTTCGGGTTTTTCAAAGCTGTTTCGGAACCGACCTCGAAAAACATCATTCGTCACCATGAGTTGGTAACCGCTCATGGCAGGTTCTTTCGGATAAAAAGCCGGATATTCATCAATTAATTTAACAACCCAGTCGGCGTCGCTGCCGGTGGTGGCGGCAAACAGTTTCGCCCAGACTTCGCCCGTTACTACCACATCTTCCTGAAGCACGTCCGTTTCCCAGGAGAGTACGTCTGGTCGGTCGTGCACAAACCGCTGATCTTCAGTAAGCCATGTACGCCAACGAGACCCCGGTCCATAAGTTGCTTCAATGGGGCGTGTTCGGTACGGAATTGGCTGGGCCGGATCAGACACGTAAGCGTCGGAGCCGGATGTGGTTTTGGGTGCGTCGAACGATAGTTTTCCATTGGCCTGAAAATAAAGATTACGGGTAGTGGCTTCTTTGGGAGGCCACGCTTCATAGCGTTTCCAGGCGTTCGATCCAGTTTGGAACGTAACGGCTTCGGCAAAATTTCCGGCGCCTTTCCCCTTTAAATAATAAGCAAACCAAGGTGCCTGAATCTCTTTCCGAAACGTAATTGCCGTGGCCGTATCGAACCGAATATTGCCTAATGTGCGGCCATCGGAGCGGCCCCAACCGCCGTGATTCCAGGGACCAGCCACTAGAAAATTCTTATGCGATTTATCTTGTTTCTCCCAGAGTTGATACGCTTTTAATGGACCGTAAAAATCTTCCTGATCCCACCAGCCCGCTACGTTCATAATGGGGATTTTTGGGCTGTCGATGCGGGAAATAAGCGATTGTTTCTGCCAGATTTTGTCATAGTTGGGGTGTTTCACAAAGTCGTTCCAGGTGAGTAGCTTCTCCTTGAAATGCAGCTTGTTAACGTTAGAGAGCGGTCCCAACTTCAGGTACCAGTCATATGTATCATAACTGGGGAAAGGAAACAGCGAATCCGTTTTGGTCGCTTCTTCCA
>CAXVWN010000235.1:0-8047 GCA_964263725.1 Spirosoma sp. | reverse complement strand
AAATCGGGGACGCCCGTGCGGTAAAATTATCCATTGGTCATTCTACCGCACGGGCGTCCCCGATTTTTCATTCGTTACTGGTTCACATTCACACTTCCGCTATTAGCCGAAAGCGTTACCGGAATACCACCGCCGTTCAATGTGCCTTTGATACGCTCTTTGTCGGTATCGCCGTTGAAATTGTTGAGCGGAATTTTTATTCTGTTGCCACTCAAATTCAGTGTTAGACCTTTGTCGAGGGGCATTTTTACATTTATGCCACCTGCACTCGTCGTCAGCCGGACGTATTCGCCCAGTTTTACAATTTCCACCTCAACACCGCCCGCGCTGGTACTGGCGTCAATGCTGCCCGCTACTTTCGACAAACGTACCGAACCACCCGATGTACTTGCCTTGATGTCGCCCGCAATATCGTTGCCGCTTACGCTGCCACCGCTGGTTTGCGCATCAATCGTGCCTTTCAACTCGGTGAGCCGGATACTGCCGCCCGATGTATGCAGGCGCATTTTGCCCGATGACTCTTTCGCTTCAATTGAACCGCCGGAGGTTTGCAGATCTATTTCTTTCCGGCAACGATCCATGCTGATAGAACCACCAGATGTCTGGCCGTTGATGTCACCTTCCAAATCGGTCAGGCTCAAGCTCCCGCCACTGGTACGGAACTTCTGGTTACCCGTTAGCGAAGAGAGTTGAATGCTGCCGCCAGAGGTGCGGAGGTCGGTGGTGACGTTGCGCGGTGTGTAGAATTTGAAGCTGATACTTAGCGTTTTTTTCCAGTTCGTGGTAACCCCCCGATGTTTAGCCGTGGCTACTATCGTGCTGCCTTCCTGTGCAATAGAAATATCGTAGTCTTTCAAGCGATCTTCGATTTCAGCTTTATCGAGTTTGTCGTTCCAGTTGTTAGCCCGTACATACATCTCGACTTTGGTGCTTTTAGAGCCACCTTCAATGGTCAGGCTGCCGCCCGACGTTTCGGCACGAACAGCGTTGATATTACCCGAAAAGGTTTTGGTTTGATAGGGAGGCTGGTCGTCGCTGCGAGTACCGGCAAAGGAGGTTAGCGCCAGTGTACCTGCGCTGAGTAGGGTTAGTAGAAACTGGTTGCGTTTCATGTGGTTTATCTGTTTATGTGGTAAAGATGTCGTTAGGCCAAAGAAGGTTGCACGACGTCTGGTAATTTTAGCCTTGTGCTGGCTATAATGCATTTATAAGTTAGTTGGCAAGTGTCGTGCCACTTAGAATAAGGTGCTGATAATTAGGGTTATGTATGTTATTTTAAATTACAGAACTGTCCGACAACGGACGAGATTTGTTCGCTGTCGGACAGTTGGCTTTTCGCTTTTTTTGACAGGATTACAGGATCAGACAGGATTTTCTTAAATCTTACAAATCCTGTAATCCTGTCAAAAAAAAATAAACTTGTCTTACATCTCTACTAGTTCTGTTTTTACTTAATTGTAATCTCCACCCGCCGATTTTTAGGTCGTTCGCGCTCACTGGCGTTGTCGGCAATTGGGCGAGTACCGCCATAGCCTATTGTTGTCATTCGGTCATCGGCAATGCCTCTTCGTTTCATATAATTGGCAACCACTTTGGCGCGATTTTCTGACAGGGCCAGATTCAGGCGAGGGTCGCCAATATTATCGGTATGGCCTGCTACATCGATGTACCAAAGGGGATTTGTCTTCATGGCCAGCACCAGTTTATCCAAATCAGTATACGATTCGGATAACAACACATAGCTACTTTGTTCAAATTGAACATTGTATAAAATGACTGTCGTGCCGGACTTAAAATCGGACTGTGGATTGATGACAGGGGCGGTTTTTTCAACCCTGGTAGCTGTGTCTGGTATGGGTTTTTCGAGCACTATCGGTTTAGGTGTTGGACTGCTTACGGCTTTAGCAATTGGTTTAGGGAGCGCCACTACCTTAGGCTTTACAACGACTTGAGGGCGCGTAATTGGTTTTTCCGTTGGTGGTACCGGATTTGGTTTGGGCAGCGCAGCAATGGGAGGGGATTTTTGAAAGAAATACTGTGCTGTTATCAATTCGCTGGACTTGTTAACCGGGCTCATGGGTGTTTTTTTTACATCGGGCCGTTGCCAGTAAAGCTCAATTTCGCCCTCCAGCATATCGTTGAAATAATCGACCCGTAAATCGTAATAGTGACCTGCCTCCAGCACGATACTGCCCGAATAGTTTTTAGAATCATTTAGTTGCCAGGAATCCATTACTTTTTGATTGCCAATCCAAAGTCGGATACCATCGTCTACTTTGGCGAAGAATCCATATTTTCCCGTTACAGGCGCCAGCAGCTTACCCGTCCAGCGGATGGAATAATAAGATTTGGGCATGCCGGATGCAGGGCTGCTGCCCCGCCAATTAAAGCTGAGTTCCGGATCAGTTCGAGTCAGGACTTTTTGGTCAAAATTTGTTCCTTTATAATACTCCCCTTTCAGCCCGGATTGGGCTATCGCCGGTGCCGCCACTAACCAGCCTACCAGCAAGACAAGTGCCGCTATTCGTTTCATCTGTAAGCTTTTAACGCAAAGATGATAGATTCAATAATTTATTTTTTTGAGGAAAATGAAAATTATGAAACGTTAGCTTATTCTGTTTGCAAACTCTTTGCCGGATTCATCCGGGCTGCTCTTATCGACTCATAACCAACTGTTAATGCGGTAATTAGCGTGACCACGCCAAGCGTAATGGCAAAGACCCACCAGCCGAAATTAATGCGATACGCATAGCCTTGTAGCCAGCCGTTCATCAGGAACCAGCCCAACGGAGCCGCCAGTATAAAACCAATTAATACCAATCGGCTAAACTCACGGCCAAACAGCCACACAAGCTGATTTGAAGTTGCTCCCAGCACTTTACGAACTCCAATTTCTTTCGTTTTCGATTCGGCCATGAACGTTACTAATCCATAGAGACCCAGACAGCCAATCAGAATCGCAATCAGCGAAAATACCTGTGCTAATCCCAGTAGTATTTGCTCGGTGAGGTAAAAGTTTTGTAACAAATCGTCCAGAAAGTCGGCTTTGAAAACATACTCAGGAAACAGCTTATTCCAGGTATCTTCAACCGCCTTCAATGTGGCTGGCATATTGGCTGGATTTAGCTTCAATGAAGTCATTCTGTTTTCGTGATAATAGTTTAAGATGGTTGTGGGTGGAATATTTTCGCGCAGTTCGCTCAGATGGAAATCCTTAACTACGCCAACCACGATTTTATCGCCACCCCAAATATTTATGCGTTTTCCGAGTACATCAGCAGGCGAATGCAAGCCCAATTGCCTGACCATTGTTTCATTGACGAGCGCTTCGTTATTTGTGGTGTCGTTGTTTCGGAAATTACGCCCGGCCAGCAGTTTAATGTCATAAAGGGAAACATATTCTTTGT
This sequence comes from Spirosoma sp., assembly GCA_964263725.1. GTDB lineage: Bacteria > Bacteroidota > Bacteroidia > Cytophagales > Spirosomataceae > Spirosoma. The sequence continues at coordinate 4,640 of CAXVWN010000235.1, read as the reverse complement.
CGCCGACTTTAACGGCTGTCTGAAATTTTTCGGGTTCGGTATGGGTGTCATACGTGAAGGCGACCGGCAAGCGCCGATGAGAAGCAGGCGGCTCAGCGCCCAGCGATACGGCTTCGACGCCCGCTAATTGCCCTAGCTGCGCTCGTACTACATCTTGTCTCTGCGAAGTAGTGGCCGGTATAGATACCGTCAGGATAGCTTCTTTTCGGAAACCTAAATCCGCTTTTTGCATGTGTCGTATCTGGGCTATCATAACGACCACACCAATGATGAACAGCTGGGTGATAAAAAACTGCGTAACAACCAGCCCCCGCCGAACCGAAACGCCACCTACCTGCTGTGTCGTTAATCGTCCGCGCAAAGCTGCCACCGGATTGAAGCGGGCCAGCACCAGCGACGGATACAAACCGGCCAGAAGAATTACGCCCCCGATCAACCCGCTAAACCAACCCAGCGAATCGGGCCGAAACAGGTTACTAATGGAAATGTCGGTGTTCATGATAGACAGGGCGTTATTCAGCATGGGCAGGCAGAGGTAAGCCAGTAAGAGAGCCAGGACCACGGCCGCCAGAGTAACTAGCGTTGTTTCGATCATAAACTGCCCGATCAATTGTCTGCGCGAACTGCCCACCGCCTTCCGAACGCCCACTTCTTTTGATCGTTTCAGGGCGTGAGCGGTGGCTATGTTAATGAAGTTTATGCAGGCAGCCAGCACCAAAAACAGCCCGACAATACTAAGTGCATACAAAATTGGTCTCGGTGATCGCCCGCCATATTGGGGGGTGTGATCGGACTCGCCAAGCGGAATGGCATGAAAATCAAGCTTCTTTGCTTCCTTGGTCGTCAGATATTTCTGACGGAGAACTGGAAACGCATCGAGCAGTCGCTCAACGGGTGTGCCTTCGCGAAGGGTAACAAAACATACCGTTGTAACGCCTTCCCAGTTCTGCATGGCCTGTTTGCCCTGCTCGCCGAGTAAGGTTGGTACGGTAGCGTAGGAAATGAAGGCATCGTAGCGAAGTTTGGTATTGGACGGTAGATTTTTGATAAGGCCCGTAACGGTCAGATTCGACTGATTATCAAAGCGTAACACCTTGCCAATCGGATTGGCTGTGCCAAAATATTTCCGGGCATAGCGTTCAGTAAGCACCACCGTGTTTGGGGCCGACAAGGCTGTTTTAGAGTTTCCGCTTATCCAGTCAGCATCGAAGACCTCGAAAAACTGCGGTTCGGTGAAGCATAAGTTACGCGATTCCTCAAATTTTTTGTCGAAACCACCCTTTCCGTCAGGTACACCAATAATGCGACCAAAGATGTTTTCAATCCGTACGGCCGTTTCGACAAAGGGAAAGTTCCGGCGCAGAACTTCTCCTAACGGCCGGGGCGTGGCATCGGTCGGAATCGTATTTTCCTGCTTTATATCCGTGACAACCCAATAAGTACGGTCGGCTTTAGCATGGTAGCGGTCGAAACTAAACATGTAGCTGACCAGCAGAAAAATGACAATGCCGCAAGCCAGCCCGACCGATAAACCAGCTATACTGATAACGCTGACCTTACGGTTGCGCCACAAATTGCGAAGAGAGATTTTGACGTAGTTTCGGTACATGAGATCTGGGTGAAAGGAAAGTATAAATCATCGTTTACTGTTGAAGCAAATATATATAATTTTCTTATATATAGACGATAATGCTCGGGTGTGACGGATAGCCTTACAGATCTATCTATCACGCCTTTTTACAGCACTCGTGTCCGGAGATAACTGACCTTAAGCCGCCCTCAACATGTTTCGCTGTTTTATTAAATCCTCTTTTTTTACGAACGTAATCGGCACAAATTCGTCGGTTGGTGAGCCAATATAATAGAGAGTCCAGTCGCGGTCGTAATCGGCCAGGAGTTGCTGAATACACTCCACCCGGTCGAATGTTGGAACATGGCAGTCGCCCCAATAGAACAGTTCGACGCGATAATGCAGTGCCTGTTTCTGCCCGTTGATCGTAACATCAATTTCGATGTCCTGTTTTCCGGGCAAGGAGGAAATGGGAATGGCGATGTATGACATAAGGGTAGGAGAAGATAGGTGAGAGAATACTGTCAATTCGCAACGCATAGCGTATTACTCGACATAGAGCCCCAAATGTTATACCAGCATGGTTAACTATTTGTTAGTTAGGGTATTGTAAAGTGTAAATGAACGTAGCGTGTCCGATTTCGGACACGCTACGTTCATTTGTGGACAAGGAAAATTTGGTGGCAACGCAATCAGTTGGGTAAGGTAACGGCCCGTTCGTCGATGGCTTTTGCGACTTGATTGGTCAATGACGTAATTCGGGAGGCTGTCGTGCGATCACATTCATTGGAAAGCACAATGATTCCCATGTCCAATTCGGGATAATTGACGCATAAACTGCTGAAACCGGGGATGTTGCCGTCCTGCCAAATGGCCCGATAACCGGCCGATTGCTGCATCTGCCAGTTTAATCCGGCCGAATACCGACTGACATTACCCCAGGTTGGTTGATGTGTCAGCCTGGCCGCATCTGATTGCTCTGTTACGTTCCACTGGATGTAGTTGAGCATATCGGCTACCGTCGATTTCAGGGCACTGGCTCCCTGAAGCTGATCGGGGCTGTCCGGCATCTGAACTCCATTGCAATTGTACCCTTTGGCGACCTGTTCCTGATCGGCCGGAGATAGGGTAATCTTCGTATTACTCATGGTCAGCGGCTGAGTTATTTTCAGGCGTATTAAGTCCTCAAAAGGCATGTTGTACACCCGTTCTAGAATATAACCCAGCAGTTGAGCACCCGCATTGGAGTATTTGAATGTGTAACCCGGTGCGGCATCGAGCCTGACTTTACGCAAGTCTTTGTAAAAGTCGTTTCGGGTATAATTTTGCAAAAGTTCGGTGGCAATTGCCGATGAAGGAATATGGGTGTCGGCAAACGCATCCGGGCGATCTGGCAGCAGAAACGGTAAGCCCGACCGATGATTAATCAGGTGAAAAAGCCGAATCGGTTGCCCATCATAGGCTAAATTTGAATAATCGCCAGACAGATAGGTACGAATATCATCGCCTAGTTTCACCCTCTTTTCGACGACCGCCTGAGCCAACAATGCACCCGTAAATGTCTTGGTGATCGACGCGATTGGGTACACCGTTTGACTGGTTGGCAGTTGCTGCTCACCTTTTGCGATCGTGCCGTAGTTGTATACATACGTTTGCCCGTCCTTAAAAATACCCACCGAAAGTCCTACCGATTGTGGTGCCGCCATAAATTGTTGAGCGGCCTGTTCAACGATGAAGTCGATCTGGGTTTTCAAAGGATTATCCGTCGGCGCCTTTTCAGGCAACGTAGGAATTGCAATGGCCCGCTTCGGATGAATAAGTCCGTATGGGAATAATAAAAATGCAGAGATAAGCCAGGCCTTCATGGGTAGTTGTCTGGTTTGGAGGTTTGTTGAAAGATGCAGTTTTCTGCAAACGGGTTGCATCCCTGGCCCAAATAGGCTCCGGCTGTTTGAGTTGTACTGCTACATTAGTCGTAATTCAAACAGCCGGAGCCTGTTTAGGCCTTTATCGTTCACCAACCTTTTTTAAGAACTCAGTTGCATTGGCTTTTACTTCGCCTTGCGGATATAGATATTGCCGTTCATGTTTTTCATCATGACTTCCGGGCCACCTCCGTTGATTTTGCCGTACACCCAATCCTCAATTTTCACCTGATACATGCCTGATTGGCTCGTTCGGCTCACTTTCGGCTGGTTTTTATCGACGTCGATATCAAAGTCGCTGTAAATGTCACCCCGATCTGATTTTAGTTTGCTGTTCACTTTTACCGAAGCCGGAAACGTTACGTCGACGTTGCCATTGAGCGTAGAAAACGCCATTGGCGTATCAGAATCAATGGATTTGAAGGTAGCAATCAGGTTGCCATTGACTGTATTGGCAACGGCTGAACCAGCAACATTGGTCAGGTGGATGTAACCGTTGACGTTTGTGATTTCCAGATTGCCGCTTACGTTCTCGATCTCGATATTTCCATTGTTCACCGCGCTGACTTTGAGCGCAAACCGTTGCGGCACTTTAATCGTCAGATCAATGGACTGCCTCATGGAATTGGCGTTGATATTAACCGTGTTATTTTTTTCTTCAGCGCTAACATCGAGGGGCGACCCGGTGGTGATGCGTTTCATACCGTTCGATGCCTTGTCGGGGCGGTCGTCGTTGTCATCATGTCGGCCACGTTTTGGGCTGGCTGTAATGTCGATCACTACGTCTTTGCCCGTGTAACCGACTACTTTTATAGAGCCGTTAATCAGCCCCACATGTAATGTACCGGGTTTGGCGGGGTCACTCAGGGGGACCACAAGCTGCTCTTTTACTTCATTTTGAGCGAGCAATGGGCTGGCTGATATGAAAATGAATAACGAATAATGAATAATGGATACTAGCTTGACTCTCATTTTACACTGTTCCTTATTCATTTTACATTTTACATTGTTCATTATGCTTCTCGTTTTCATCAGGATTGTTTTTTAATGTAAATGCTGCCGTTAAATGTTTCGAACTTGAATGTTTTACCACCACTGCCGATACGTATGGCTGTGTTTTTGTTGATTTTATAGACCGTTCCTTC
>CAXVWN010000234.1:0-5988 GCA_964263725.1 Spirosoma sp. | reverse complement strand
TCGTACCGTTGTTCGTAGTCGAGTTGTTATTCGACATTGTACTTGATGGCGATGTGCTGTTCATCGAATTCGTGCTGTCTGTTGTGGCAGGCGACGAGTACGAGGAGTTTGTTGTTGTGCCAGTCGTTGAATAACTGTTTGTTGTGGTCTGGGCATTCGCAAGGCCGATACCACACAGGCAGATTGCCAGGAGGGAGAATTGACGTTTCATAACGTTGTTGTATGATCGTTGAGTTATATAAAATAAAAAGGGTGTAATCTCGATTACACCCCATTAACAGGCCATTATTGAGCAATGTTTTGAACTATTACGACTTTTAGGAAAATTTAATTTGCCCGACGGGTCAAAATAAAGGCAAACCCAAGGCGTACCTACTCGCTTCTCATCGTTTTAAAGGCATTCATTAACCCGTTTGTCGAGCTGTCATGCGTGCTAACCGTTGCATCGTCCTGTAACTCGGGAAGAATGCGGCTAGCCAGTTGTTTACCCAGTTCAACGCCCCACTGGTCGAAGCTGAAAATGTCCCAAATAACACCCTGAACGAATATTTTGTGCTCATACATCGCAATCAGGCTGCCGAGTGTTCGGGGCGTCAGTTGCTTGAACAGAATAGAGTTTGTTGGCCGATTTCCCGGAAACATTTTGAATGGGGTCAATGCTTTGACCTCATCTTCACTCTTGTCCATTTTACGTAATTCTTCAGCGGCTTCCTGCTCGGTTTTACCATTCATCAATGCCTCTGTCTGGGCAAAATAGTTGGCCATTAAAATTTTGTGATGTTCACCAATGGGCCGTTGGCTAATGGCGGGAGCCAGAAAATCACATGGAATCAACTTCGTTCCCTGGTGAATAAGCTGATAAAACGCGTGCTGACCATTGGTGCCAGGTTCCCCCCAAATGATCGGTCCTGTTTGATAATCAACTGGATGGCCTGCCCGGTCAACCGATTTGCCATTACTCTCCATATCACCTTGCTGAAAATAGGCGGCAAATCGGTGCATATATTGATCGTAAGGTAGAATCGCTTCGGTTTGCGCCCCGAAAAAATTATTGTACCAGATACCGACCAAAGCCAGAATAACGGGCAAATTCTGGTCTGATGGCGTATCGCGGAAATGCTCGTCCATAGCGTGAGCGCCGTCCAGCAATTCCTCAAATTTGTCGAAACCGATGTACAACGCAATCGAGAGGCCAATGGCCGACCAGAGCGAATACCGACCGCCAACCCAATCCCAGAAACCAAACATGTTTTCGGGGTCGATACCAAATTTTTCAACATCCTTCTGGTTCGTAGACAGGGCGGCAAAATGTTTGGCAATGGCCGCTTCGTCTTTGGCGGTATCCAGAAACCACTGCCGGGCCGTTTGGGCATTGGTCATGGTTTCCTGCGTGGTAAAGGTTTTGGAGGCAATCAGAAACAGCGTTGTTTCGGGTTTAACGGTTTGTAGCGTTTCGTAGATGTGAACACCATCAACGTTTGAAACGAAGTGAACCCGTAGTTTTTTATCGTCGGCGTAGGCCTTCAATGCTTCCGTCACCATGACCGGGCCAAGGTCAGAACCGCCAATACCAATGTTCACAATATCGGTAATGGCTTCGCCGGTGTATCCTTTCCACTCGCCCGACCGAATGCGCTCGGTGAACGATTTCATGTGGGCCAATACACTATTTACGTCCGGCATTACATCTTTGCCGTCTACCAGAATTGGCGTATTCGAGCGGTTTCGCAAGGCAACGTGCAATACGGCACGATCTTCGGTCCGGTTGATTTTGTCGCCCGAAAACATCTTGTCAATGGCGCTTTTCAGGCTGGCCTGATCGGCCAGTTGTTCCAGTAAACCAAGCGTTTCGGTGGTAATGCGATTTTTTGAGAAGTCGAGAAGGATGTCGTCAAACTGGCGCGTGAATGTATTGAAACGTGTCGGGTCTTCGGCGAACAGATCGCGCAGGTGGCGGTCTTTCAGATTATGATAATGGGCTTGCAGTTGAGTATAAGCCGGTAAATCGGTGAATCGATGATTGGCGAGCATAAGGAATTTCTATTTTACAGTACTCGGTTTACATTTGTTGGTGGGCTGTTGTAACTGTTAAGGCGTCAATCCACCGAAAACGACAAACCTGCGCTAGTTGTCGGCGCGAATATCGTCAATCCCGGCAATCTTTTTTCCTCTATTTTTGCGCTTCCTTTCCAACGGAGAGGGAAGGCTTTTTTGACATTACTACGTTGCTTAATGAATCAAAAACTTTTTTATTCGCTCGTTCTGGTCAGTTTTGGGGCCTTATTTTTTATCCCATTCCTGGGTGGCGTTCGACTATTCGACTGGGACGAGATCAACTTTGCCGAATGTGCCCGCGAAATGATCGTGCTGGGCGACTACTTACACGTACATATTGACTTCAAGCCATTTTACGAAAAACCTCCTCTGTTTTTCTGGTTTCAGTCAACCATGATGCACGTCTTTGGTATCAACGAATTTTCGGCCCGGCTGCCAAACGCCATTTGTGGAATTATCACGCTAGTTTATCTCTACAATCTTGGACAGAAACTACACGGTCACCGCTTTGGATTGCTCTGGTCACTCGCTTATCTGGGCTCTGTAACCCCCCACTTATATTTCCGATCCGGCATCATCGACCCATTTTTCAACCTGTTTATTTTTGCCAGTTTAGTCAATCTGATTTTTGCCTCCTGGAAACGCGAACGATTGAGTAGTATGCTGCTCGTACCGAAAAATGAGTGGACGTATTTGCTGCTGGCGGGGCTTGTGCTGGGCCTGGGAATTATGACCAAAGGCCCTGTTGCCTATCTCATTGTCTGCCTGGTGCTGTTCGTTTACTGGATGCTGAGCCGGTTCCGGTGGTTCATTACGCCTTTGCAATTTCTGACGTTTTCGCTGGCGGCTTCGGTTGTTTCGTTAGGCTGGTATGGTCTTGATATTTACCTGCATGGCCCGGCGTTGATGCGCGAATTTCTGGCCTATAACTTCCGGTTATTCAGCACTCCCGATGCTGGACACGTTGGCTTTCCTGGCTATCATATCATCATTTTATTAGTCGGTTGTTTCCCCGCGTCGATCTTCGCCATACGGGCGTTTGGACCACTGTTTATTGAGCGTAACTACCAACGCGAATTTCGGCGGTGGATGCTGATCTTATTCTGGGTTGTGCTGATTCTGTTCAGTATCGTGCAATCGAAAATTGTGCATTATTCCTCCCTGTGCTACTTCCCGCTGACGTACTTTGCTGCCCTGACGCTGTTACAACTTGAGGAACGTAAGATTCAGTTTAACAACTGGTTACGGGCAGGATTGATGCTGATTGGAGGCATTTATGTGGTAGCTATTGTCGGTCTGCCTATACTGGCTCACCGCATGGACGTCGTGAAATCGTACGCTGATCAGGATGCGTTTACCCAGACCAATTTAGATGCGAAAATTAATTGGACGGGATGGGAGGTGCTGCCCGGTGTATGGTTGTTTGCCATTCTGATTCTGGCCATTATCTGGTTCAATCAGCGCGAAACGGCCCGCGCTTCCCTAACACTTTTCGTTGGGATGGCCGTCTTTATCACCCTGACTCTCTGGTTTTTTATTGGAAGAATTGAAGGGATTTCACAGGATGCTGCCATGCGGTTTTTTGAGCGGGCGCAGGGCAAAAATGTGTATGTGAAAACCTACGGCTATCATAGTTACGGCCCTTATTTCTATACACAGAAACAGGCTGTTACGAATCCTAATTATTACAATGACGAATGGCTTTTGCGGGGCCGGATCGACAAAGACGTTTGGTTTATTCGCAAAGCCTCCGACCAACCAACCTTGCTCGATTCGCTATCCGACGTTAGGAAAACAGGTGAAGAAAACGGGTTTGTCTTTTATCAACGAAAGGCGAAATGAAAAGACCGCTGGGTAAAAGCTTGCCGATGCCTTTGTGAAAGCTAACTCGTAACGGCAAGAACCGGCCTTGAGACTGATTTATAACCGTTTGTGTTGCAGAGTGGTTATAAATGGTATGGCTCCTATATATACAATTCCAACGACATTAGATAAAGCTATTACCATCAGAAAAGTGACTAAACAAATTGTGCTTTTCTGGTTTATGTTTAGTTTACTGGCTTGTAGTCAAACCGGTCAGCCGAGTTCCGGTGATCAGAAAAAACTGCGAATTTCTGTCGGAGAAATTAAAGACCTATCGTTATCCAGTCGTGGAGATGGTTCGTCGGAATTAATTGGAACATCCGACAATCAGGAAGTTGTCGATGTGTCCAGACAGCAACTTGCTCCAGCGGTTGACACGCTCAATCGCAACAATACCGGCCCAACAATTTTCCAAATTAAAGGTATCACTGCTGGTACGGCAAACGTAGTTTTTTCTAAAAAGCCATCTGGTGGAACAGGACCCGGTGAGGTCGTGCGTACGTATGTTGTGCAGGTTACGGCCAAATAATCCGGGTGTTGACAAAAGTTGTTAAGTTCTAATTCCGAAGCGGCATAAAAGGATTACAGAAAATAGAAAAACGGCCCGCTGAGAGTCTGAAAAGGTGATATTATTTCAGACTTCTCCAAACCCATACCAAGTTTCGATCCAAAACCTGTCTCCGCTTTAGTACTCACATAAATCCGGTCGATTGACGATGAAACAGCATGGGAATTTTCTCATAAGATAAACTCTCCATAATACTACGTATCGACGTCTTTCGATACTAAACGAATGATCAATATTACGCTGGAATGACAGGGGCCCAGGTCGCTCTTGATTTAGGATCTTCCAGCTCAACACCCCAATCGAACATCGCTTTTAACACTGGTATTAGGGTCTTTCCACGTTCACTTAGTTCATATTCTACACGAGGAGGTTTTTCCTGAAACTGGTGTCGTATAATTAAGCCATCATCTTGAAGCTCGTTGAGTTGCTGGGTCAATATCTTACGGGATATGTCCGGTATTAGTACGGTCAATTTTCCAAAACGTACCCTGCCGTTTAGGAGTCTGATCAAAATAATGGGTTTCCATTTGCCTCCTATGATGTTAACTGTACGCACGACCGCGCAGTTAAGCGGGTTCTCAAGAAGTTTTCGCATTAGTTACTAATAGGTTACCACTCATTGCCTTTGGTTACACTTTGGTAACTGTCAATTTAACTTAGTTAATAAGTTATCCAAAACTACTTTAGTTTCTTTACGAAACCAAAGTAAATTAATATGGAAACTAATCAGAATCAAACGCTAAACGGTAAGATTGCCCTGGTTACGGGCGGGACTAAAGGTATTGGAAAAGCGATTGCCAACCGATTAGCGCAGGCGGGAGCCACCGTTATCGTAACGGCCAGAAACCACCCGGGCGAAACAGCGTTGACACATCATTTTATTGCCGCAGATTTATCTAAGACTGAGCAGGTTACTAACGTGGCAAACCAGATCAATGAACAATTTGGCCGGGTCGATATACTGATCAATAACATGGGAGCGAACACCAGTCCTGGCGGAGGGTTTAGCGTGCTGACCGATGAACATTGGGATAATGAGCTGCAGGTAAATCTGTTATCTTCAGTCCGTTTAGACAGGGCTTTACTGCCTAAAATGCTGGAACAAAAAAGCGGTGTTATCATTCATATCTCGTCAACCAGCGGCCTGCTGCCAATTTGGGAGTCCACGATGCCTTATAGCACGGCCAAGGCCGCGCTGAATGCCTACAGTAAAACGCTCGCTACCGAAGTGGCTGCCCACGGAGTACGAGTAATAACTGTTTCTCCGGGACTAAATAAAACGCAGGCAATGGCGAATTTTCTAACGGATTTAGCTAAAAGCGCAGGCATTACAGTTGAAGAAATGACCCAAAATCTGATGGCAAGGCTTGGCGGTGTACCGATGGGAAGAATGGCAGAGCCTGAAGAAACGGCCGAGTTAGTTTACTTCCTTGTTTCGCCAGCGGCTTCGTACATAACCGGGGCAAATTATATTATTGATGGTGGTAATCTGCCGGTTGTAT
>CAXVWN010000233.1:0-5377 GCA_964263725.1 Spirosoma sp. | reverse complement strand
ATGCACGATGGCATTGGTACTATGCTGTCTGTGACCAAAATGAGCCTTAATCAGCTGGAACGACAAGCAGGGAATGATGTACAGTTAGGTTTTCAATTTCAGAAAACCCGATCTATGATCGACGAAACAATGACTAACGTTCGGCGTATTAGCCGCAATTTAGTCCCCACAACCCTCGAACGTTTTGGCTTGCTTGCCGCCCTCGAAGAACTGGCCGATCGTGCTACCGATAGTGATACAGAAGTACAGTTAATATATCCTGAATTGGTAATTCCTTTTTTACCTGCTCTGGATCTGATGCTTTATCGAATCACGCAGGAATTGGTCAATAACGCCATTCGGCATGCCCGCGCCCAGCATATTATCATTCAACTGGTTAGTGTCGATAATGAAGTCCGGTTATCGGTGCTTGATGATGGAGTTGGGTTTGATTTTGACGCGATCATGGAAAATAAACAGGGCGGGCTGGGACTGCGAAATATTGAAAGTCGTTTGAGTGTCGTGAACGGACATGTTACGTTCGATGTAGCCCCCGGTCGCGGCTCACACATTCATATACAGGTTCGCCTTTATGACGCGCAACCTGTTGATTTATTGAGTTAATTTGTTTGCCCAATGGTTGGCCTTTACAACAAATACGGCATCAGCATCTAAACTCTTCCTCTTCCATGCGAAAAATTAAACTGGCCCTCTGCGACGATCATACTTTATTCCGCGTTGGAATGGCGACTATACTTGGGCAAATTCACGATTTTGAGTTAGTTCTGGAAGCCGCAAACGGGCAGGAATTAATTGATAGAATTGCCCGGAAATTACCCGATGTTGTATTGCTTGATCTTCAAATGCCGGTGATGGACGGCACCGCTACAGCTGACTATCTGCGAGAAAATTACCCCCTTATTAAAATCGTCGTGCTAACGATGCACGATGAGGACCGCATGGTGCTTCATCTGCTCGAAAAGGGCGTTAGTGGCTATCTATTAAAAGATGCCGAAGCTGGAGAAGTGGAAAAAGCCATTCGAAAGGTGATGGATGAAGGCGTTTACCTGAACGAATTCGTGTCGAAAGCGATGCTCCGAAAAATGACTAACAAAACGACCGTAGCGAAGCCCGTTAATGGTTTTTACAATAGTAAAATTTTGCTCTCCGAGCGCGAAAAAGAAGTGTTAACGCTTATCTGTGAAGGGCTGTCGACGGTTGAAATCAGTGAAAAGATATTTCTTAGCCCTCGTACGGTTGAAGGTCATCGATTACGTATTCTCGAAAAAACCGGTACTAAAAATACGGCCGGCATGGTAGCCTATGCGTTTAAAAATAGCTTAGTCTAAATGAGAAGCTTATTAGGCCAATCTACTTTAACTCTGTATCTAAAGGCTTCCTGTTTTTCCTCCATCTACCGGGAGGTTAATGCCATTGATAGAAGCTGCTACAGGTGTACATAGAAAAGCGATGGCCGCAGCTACTTCTTCGGCTCTGACGAATCGCCCCGTTGGAATTTCGCTTTCCATCTGTTTGACAACTTCTTCCTCGGTTTTGCCGGAAGCTTTCGACCGCATGGTCAAGACAGCCGCCAAGCGGGCCGTTTCAGTATAACCCGGCAACACATTATTAACCGTAATCCCAAAGCTGGCAATTTCCAGAGAAAGCGTTTTAGCCCATTGGGCAACCGCTCCCCGAATAGTGTTCGAGACGCCTAAGCCCACAATTGGCTGTTTGACAGATGTTGAAATAACGTTAACAATTCGACCGAAACCAGCTTTCTTCATAGCTGGAAAAACTGCTTGAACCAAGAACTGATTAGTGAGTAGATGGTTATGAAATGTCTGCACAAACTCCTCTGGCTTGGCGTCAATCAGCGGGCCACCAGCCGGACCACCCGTATTATTAATTAAAATATGTACGTCGGGAAACAGGGCTAAATGTTGTGCGAGTGCCATCGGTACAGCCTCTGGCTGACTAAAATCAGCAATAATATAGCGGTGTGTTTGCCCCTCAGTTGTATCTAATTCAGCCAGCGTAGCTTTAAGGCTTTGCTCATTACGAGCCATTAATACGATGTTAGTACCCAGCAACGCCAGTTCGATGGCTGTAGCACGACCAATTCCCTGCGTACTACCACAAACAAGTGCTGTCTTTCCGGTTAGAGTGAGATTCATCGAAAAATATAGTTATCCGGTAATGCCAGTCATCAATACAAACCCCAGGCAAAATGGGGAAAAATACCACTGGCGTAGTTTTACGTCTACAAAGTATTAGTTTTGGGCAACTTTGAATCCATTACTAACTATTTGCATTTCAACAGACCATGTCAAAGACATTAATTATCGTGGTGGTTATTGCCCTGTTTTTGGGTATGTACGGCTGTAGCTCCTATAACGGTTTAGTTCAGACCGATACAAACGTACAGGAAAAATGGGCGCAAGTCCAAACTCAATACCAACGCCGGGCCGATTTGATCCCGAACTTAGTTAAGACTGTTCAGGGTGCCGCTAATTTTGAGAAAAGTACGTTAACGGCCGTTATTCAGGCTCGTGCCAGTGCAACCCAGGTGAAGTTCACGGCGGATCAGTTGACCCCCGAGAATATTCAGAAGTTTCAGGCAGCTCAGGAGCAGGTTAGTGGTTCGCTATCAAGGCTGTTGGCCGTTGCGGAAAGCTACCCAAATCTGAAAGCAAACCAGAATTTCCTGGAATTACAGGCACAGTTGGAAGGTACAGAAAACAGAATTTCTGTATCCCGGAATGATTTTAATGGAGCCGTGAAAACCTATAATCAGTCGGTACGATCGTTTCCTAACAATATCTTCGCCGGTATTTTTGGCTTCCCTGTAAAAGGGTTCTTCGAGGCTTCGCAAGCAGCTCAAAATGCCCCAACAGTACAGTTTTAATGGCATGAGGTGAGGGTACGGAGCATAGGATTATATTTCCTGGCTTCGTACTCTTAGCCTAAAACCCTACTCTCATGCCAATCAATCCGTTTACGCCCGACGAACAGCAACGCATTGTAGCATCCATCCGGGAAGCCGAAAAGGCCACATCGGGCGAAATTCGGGTGCATGTTGAACCGCACTGTGCCAATGCTGACCCTTTGCAACGGGCTATTGAGGTGTTTGCGCATTTGGGAATGCACCAGACTAAAGAACACAACGGTGTTCTATTTTATCTTGCTCATGTCGACCGGAAGTTTGCCGTCTTGGGCGATCAGGGAATTGATGCGAAGGTGCCCGATAACTTTTGGGTGAGTACTAAAGAATTGCTTCTTACCCATTTTGTCGCAGGAAATTACGCTGAAGGCCTAAGCCGGGGAATTGAACGGGCCGGGCAACAGTTAAAACAGTACTTCCCCTACGCCAGCGACGACACCAACGAACTCGCCGACGATATTTCGTTTGACTGACACTGCTGTGAACGTACTCTCTTTCGTTACCAATACCGCCCGACTGCTACGGCTCGGATTACTAATCTTATTCTTGTTTGTAGGCCCGGCCAGATTGCTGGCCCAGGATACTGCAACTGATAGTGGGGTCAATACGCCTATTCCCGATAAGCCGAATCCGCCCCGTTTAGTCAATGATTTAGTCGGCATTCTAAGTAGTACCGAGCGCGATCAATTGGAGCAAAAACTCCGCGCTTACAACGACTCAACCTCAACACAGATTGTTATTGTCATCGTTAAAACCACAGAACCTTACCCAATTGGCGATTTCGCTTTTCAGGTAGGTCGTAAGTGGGGCGTAGGTCAGACCGATAAAAACAACGGTATGGTGATTGCCTGGGCTACACAAACGCGTAAAGTATTTATTGCACCGGGCTACGGTTTAGAAGGAGCCATTCCCGATGCCATTGCTAAGCGTATTATCACTAACACGATTGCGCCGGCTTTCAAACAGGAGCAATATTATCAGGGGTTAGATGCGGCTACGAGCGAAATTATCCAGCGGGCCAGTGGCGAGTACAAGGGCGAACCGGTAACAAGCGATGGTGACGGGCCGGGTGGATTTTTTATTATACTCATCATCGCTCTGGTTATAATCTTCGTCATATCGCGCCGAAACCGGGGTGGCGGCAGCAGCGGCAATCGCGGTGGCGGCTTTGGCGGCCCGATCTTCTTCCCAACGTCAACTTTCTCCGGTTGGGGTAATTCTGGTGGAGGTGGCGGAGGAGGTGGCGGAGGAGGTGGTGGTTTCGGCGGCTTTGGTGGCGGTAGTTTCGGTGGTGGCGGGGCTGGGGGGGATTATTAATTTCCTACCGATGAATACAGCTAAAGGGCCGTTCAACGAAAAATAGACCTGCGATTCATGTCGTGTACCTATTTTTGGGCAATTAAGCTGCCCACATCACATGTTGCCCTTTGCCGCTCGTTACTGCCTGGTTTTTAGCCTTTTTTCATTTTATTCATTCGCCCAAACGAATCCTGTTGCGCCCAATACGGCTCAGTCTGATGTTGTTCAACAGGATACAAGCCGTACAAAAATCGGTGAAGAAAACGCCGTAAATGAACAGACGGCAAATGGGCAGTCCGTAATTTTTGCGCCAGCTAAACAGCGTCGCCTTATTCAGGCGGTTGAGATCAACGATAAAATTAAGGTTGATGGCCGTTTAGACGAAGCCGATTGGCTCCGGGGAAAATCTGTCCGGCACTTCAGGCAGGTTGATCCAAAACAGGGTAAACCGGCTACGTTCGACACCGACGTACGGGTATTATACAATCGCAACTATCTGTATATAGCCGCCATCAACTACGACTCGCTCGGTCGGCGTGGATTGCGGGCGCCTAATTTCAAACGGGATTTTTCAAATCAGTCACATGATTTATTTGGGGTAGTCATTGATGGCTTCAATGATCGGCGAAATGCGATGACCTTTGCCACCAATCCGTATGGTACCCAGCGCGACCTGCTGTCATTTGATGATGTACTGTATGATATAGATTGGGACGGTTTCTGGAAAGTACGTACCAGCCGCACGGATTCGGGCTGGGTGGCCGAAATGCAGATTCCCTGGCAAACACTACGATATGCCCGCTCGGCCGATTCTACCCAATCGTGGGGCATTAACTTCTATCGCAATCGCCGGTACTCTAATGAGTTATCGGCCTGGTCCCCATACCCACGAGCGTTTACATCGAGTCGGGTTGCTTATTCGGGTTTGATAACCGGTTTAAAGCCGCCACCACCTTCACCGAATATTCGTATTCAACCATACGTGTTAATAAGCGATGACCGCTATACGGGTACAGAAGTAGGATATGGTCAGGCGGCAAAACTTAAACTCGGTGGTGACGCTAAGTGGGCCATCAATCCGAATACCGTTCTCGATCTTACTGTGAACACAGATTTTGCTCAGGCAGATGTAGACCGGCAAGTAAATAACCTTAC
>CAXVWN010000232.1:0-12537 GCA_964263725.1 Spirosoma sp. | reverse complement strand
GGATATTAGTCTGACGGGTCTGCCGCTAACGGGCACCTGGCAGGTTGGTAACGGTCTTATTACACCCGCAACCTGAACTATCCGATGCTTATTCTTCTTAATCGTGTTTTGGTTAGTCAGTTCTACGCCAAAAATGCGGGGACATTTCTGGTCTTTATTCTGCTGGCCTTTGGCTTTTTGAGCGCTGTTGAGCACAAAGCCCTGATAACAGCGGCACTTGGCTCACCGTTTTTCCTGGCTATCGTGTTCATTTCGTGGAGCTTGTACCTCCTGAAAACAGTTGCGTTTGTTCGGCAGTCATTAACGGCCCCCGAACATCTGTTTCTGCAAACATTATGGCTGGTGCCCACGCCAAAACGCTGGGCAATGTGGCTGGCGATACAAACGGCATTGTTAACTCCCATACTCGCTTATGGAAGCTGGATGGTGCAAATCGCGGCTCATTATGGGCGATGGGACTCGCTGATTGCCATCGTTTTGTTCCTGCTGAGCCTGATTGTTATAGGTGCCGGGATGAACGATTATCGCTTACGCCATCCCAGCCCGAATACGATCCGTTTACCAAACTTTACGGTTAAAATACCTTACGAACTTTTCTTTCCAACGTACTGGCTTCGGCACGAACCGCTCTCGCTCGTGTTGACAAAAGCCTTTTCCGGTCTGTTACTGGCCGGTGTTTGCCGACTCTACCCCACCGACGACTACGATCAGCGACTACTACTCATTGGCCTTTTGTTAGCCATTCTTGGGCATGCACAAGTAGGTGGACAGATAAGTGCATTCGAGCGGCAGTATCTACTTTTCCTGCAAAATTTGCCGCTGTCGTGGGTGCAGCGGTTCGGTCGATACGCGCTTACTTACGGCCTGCTCTGGCTACCCGAGTTGCTAATTCTGTTACGCAATTGCCCAGCCGAAATCCAACTTGATTACATCGCCTGGCTCTGGCTGACCGGTTGGGGTGGGCTTATGCTCCTGCACAGCCTCGCTTACGGTTTTGACATCCTGCCCGAACGCTGGTTATCAGGCATATTCGCGAGTTTCATCGGTGGCCTACTGGCCATTATGTTTGGCCTGCCGGTTGGCGCGTGGCTGGCACTCGGCTGGTTGGGAGCCATAGGTAGTTGCTATTGGTCGTCCAGGCGACGGGTGTTCATGTAGAGACGCAAGGATGTCGGTCCGCCGGTGCGGTCTCTACATCAATGCCCATTAATGAGCTGTAATCCAGTCGATTATTTTACTGGCACGCGCGCCTGTTTCGCCCGTACTTGGGCTTTTTCCTTCTCCCCGTACGTCCTTTACAATCAGGTCAATTAGGGGTTGTTGTACATGCTCTGGAAATGGAACGGTATAGTCAACAGAACCGGTTTCGGTTTCTACTTTGATGAGGAATTTTTCAAAGAAGGAAAAGGTAATTTTCCCTTTGGAGCCGATGAGTTGCGTTTCTTCGATACGCTGTTCTTTGTTCACAGTGTAGCACCAGGTTCCGCTCCCCAATGCACCCGATTCGAACTCAAAATTGGCCACCACAATGTCATCGGCGTTGTATAAACCGGCTTGGTTTCGGGCAAATCCAGTCGCCGTTTTGATTGGACCGAGAGCATATTCCAAAAAATCGAATTGGTGAGCAGCCAGATCGTGGAAATGGCCACCTCCCGAAATCTCAGGAGAAACCCGCCATCTTGGTTGTGGATTTTCGCCCACTTCTTCAGCATAAGGTTGCCAGTTCAACTGAACCCGAACATATCGAATATCGCCAATTACATTCTGGTCAATCAGTTCTTTTATTTTTAGGAAATAGGGAAGCGCCCGGCGGTAAAACGCCACAAAAAGAGGCATGCCCGTTTCCCGGCTAACCTGGTTCATGGCTTCACATTCGGCCGCATTCAGGGCCATCGGCTTTTCTACATAGACCGGTTTACCGGCCCGCATGGCCCGAATCGCGTAATCGGCATGACTTCCCGGGGGCGTAGCCACGTAAACAGCGTTGACATTGGGATCGTTGATCAGGGCGTCGGCATCGTCATACCAGGTAGGCACATTATGTCTTCTTGCATAATCGGCGGCCTTTTCAGCATCCCTCCGCATTACAGCTACCAAACTCGAATTAGGCACTTTATTGAACGCCTGACCACTTTTCAGTTCGGTTACGTCTCCGCAACCGATAATGCCCCACTTAACTTGATCCATATTTCTGATGCATAAAACAGGCCGGTAAGCTACGTGCCAATGCCTATCAGACAACAAGGATAAATGGGGGATTTTCTAATCAACTTTTCTTTTTACTGGCTACAGCCTGTTTCTCCGAAATCTGTGTGATTGCCGCCACCAGCCGCTCGAGGTCTTTTGGCGTATGATAAACATGGGGCGTTACCCGTACGCCATGAATGTTTTCCCAGTCAATTCCGGTCGTATGAATTTTGTATTTATTCTGCAATTGTCCATCAACTTCGCTGGTCTTCATCCCGTCGATGGAAAACAGGCCAACGGCGCCCGCAAATTCGGGTTTGAACGACGTGTGAATTTTAACACCCGGTAACTCCCGAACGCGTTCCATCCAGTAATTTTTGAGGTAATGCGCCCTGGCAAACTTACGAGCCGTTCCGATGCTGTTATGAAAATCGACGGCCGTACCGATAGCCATTTCCGAAGCAAACGAACGCGTACCGAGGCTCTCAAACTTACGAATATCGGGGCCGTCGGGTTCGTTGTTCGACAGCAACGCCCATACGTTGCGAATCTTATTTTGCCGGATATAAAGCATCCCACTACCAAAAGGCGCACAAAGCCATTTGTGTAAACTGGTGGCGTAATAGTCGGCACCGAGATCAGGAATTTTGAAATCAAATAAGGCAAACGAATGAGCGCCATCAGCAATCACTTCGATCCCTCGTTTGTGCGCTTCGTCGGCAATTTTCCGAACGGGCAACACCTGCCCTATCCAGTTGATCATGTGTGTTACGTGTACCACTTTCGTTCGGGGTGTAAACGCCTTAACATACTGATCGACAATGGCGTCGTCGTTTTCGCTGGGGAGTTCCAAGTCTAGAAAAACCAGTTTAATGCCGTCTCGTTTTTCGCGCTGTTTCCAGGCGTTGAGCATGTTTGGATAGTCCTGTTTGGTGAGCACAACCTCGTCGCCCGGCTTCAGATTCAGGCCAAAAATAACCGTATTCAAGCCTTCGGTGGCATTGCGGTTAATCGCAATTTCTTCGGGGGAGCAGCCGCCTAAATCGGCCAGTTTTTCGCGTAGCGCTTCGCGCCCCTGATCTAGAATCCGCCACATATAATAGGACGGCGCTTCGTTACAGTATTGGTAGAACCGAATATGCGCATCCTGCACCACTTTCGGTTGCGGACAAACGCCCCCATTGTTGAGGTTAAGAAGTGTGGGCGATACGGTATACTCAGACTTTACCCAAGCCCAGAAATCTTCATCCTGCGCCCACTCGGCGGCCGATTTCGTCCCGGCATCGGCAGAGAGAACGGGCCGGGCAAACGTTTCGGGTAAAAACTGAGGGAGTGTCAGGGCGCCGGTTGCTACGGCTGCGGTTTGACGAAAGAAGGTCCTGCGAGTAGACATGGTAGCTTATGTACGTGAGGATGAACGATGTACAGTAAAAATACTCGTTTTTTGCTATAAACCAATTTGTATATTATGACAAGTGCATACTATAACTCTTACTGAGCTTATTCATTTTTTTCTTATCTATGTAGATGGTGTAATCGAGCAAAACTAAACTTATCCATGAATCGAATTCTCTGTTTTCTGAGTATTTTTTTAATAGGTGCGTCTGTTTACGCGCAGCCAACCCCAAAAATCAAAATTTTATTACTCGGCACATTTCACTTTGGCGACACGGGCGATAAGGGTAAAATTTCGTTCGACGACTTATTCTCAGCGAAGCGACAGCAGGAACTTCAACAGTTGACCAGCCAACTGGCGCGGCTGAAACCCGATAAGATTTTTATTGAGAACGAACCGGATCGGCAGGCTCATTGGGATAGTTTATATAGCCAATATCGGCGGGGAACGCTCGACACGACGGCATTGCGAAACGAAATTTTTCAGATCGCCCTGCGTACCGCCCGCAAAACAAACCTGCCACGGGTGATTTGTGTCGATCATCATCAACCGCTTCCTTACGACAAAATCGAAGCGTTTGAGCAAAAGTCCAGCAAGGACTCTGTGGCGCTACGCAAAATGGCAGCGTATAAACTGCTCAGTCTGCCGTATCCGTATCCGAAGAGAACCAAAAAGTTAGCCTCGTCTACGCTAAGTGAGTACCTTATTTACGTAAACTCCCCGGAGGCCGATGCGGGTAACCGTGCCGATTATTTCGTTTATGCGCCCTCATCGGGTTATGATACTGATTATACGGGCGTTGAATTTATTACGAGTTGGTACGACCGCAACGCAAAGATTTTTACGAACATTTTGCGGCAGGCCGAACCAACCGATAAACTACACATTGTCCTGTTTGGCTCGTCGCATATGTTGCCCCTCCGGCATTACTTCCAGATGCACCCCTTTTTTGAGGTAATCGAACTAGCCGACGTGCTGAAATAAGAAAGGTCAGTCTGTAAATAAAAACTACTCTTCAGGCAAATTGATAAAGCGCGTAGGGTTTCCCTTGTTGGAAAACCCTACGCGCTTTATCAATCCATAGAACCATCCGTGTAAAACAGGAGCCAGTTTATCGAGAGGTATGGTTCATTTACCCATTCATTAGGCTGTTCAGTCTGCTGATCTACAATTAATAGCAGGCAATTCCCCACTTTTTTTATCATTAAGTCATGTTCAGAAAAAAAACAAGCCTTGTTAACAAGCCGCTCAAACAGAAAAAAACGCCTATTCGGGAATGGTTCGATTCGGTACTGTTTGCGGTTATTGCTGCTACGTTAATTCGATTTCTGACGTTTGAAGCATACGCTATTCCAACGCCTTCAATGGAAAATAGCCTAATGGTAGGCGACTTCTTATTTGTCAGTAAGCTTCATTACGGTACCCGCACACCCAAAACGCCGTTGCAGGTCCCGCTGACCCATCAGAAAATCTGGGGCACCAACATTCCGTCCTTCAGTACGGCCATTCAGCTACCAATTTATCGACTCCCCGGTTTTACAAAGGTGAAAAACGGCGACGTCGTCGTCTTCAATTATCCACCGCCTAAAGCCGGAGAACCCGCTTACCCAACCGATTTAAAGACCAATTTCATCAAACGGTGCATTGGTATTCCCGGCGACGTAATTGAGATTCGTCGTGAGCAAGTCTATATCAACGGTAAGGCATTTCCAACGCCACCCCAATCCGAAACAATGTACTTTGTTAAAACAACCGAAGTACTGGATGAGCGGTTTTTTCGGAAGTACGATATAGTCAATGATTTCAAATCGGCCGAGGGTCCGTTCATCAACTGGCAACCGCTTGAGGTATTTAATGACTCGACCAAAACGTCGACGCTGGTTGGCTACCGAGTCAACATGACGCAGGACGTACTGGCTAAATTTAAGACCTTCGATTGGGTTAAGGGAATTGATTCTATGACTGATCAACCCGGCCAGGCAGAGCCAGGTATTTATGGCAACGCTGCTTACCAATGGAATCGGGACAATTTTGGTCCACTTTCGGTCCCTAAACAAGGCGTCACCATTGCCATCAACAAGCAAACCATTGCTTCGTACGGATCTATCATTCAGCGATATGAAGAAAATAGCAAAGTCGATGTAACGCCAACCGAAATCCGAATCGACGGTCAGTTGATACATTCGTACACGTTCAAACAGGATTACTATTTTATGATGGGCGACAACCGTCATAATTCGGAGGATTCCCGATATTGGGGCTTTGTGCCCGAAGATCACGTTGTTGGCAAAGCGGTATTTGTGTGGATGTCGCTCGATCCTGTTCCGGCTGACATTTGGCATAAAGTCCGCTGGAGCCGACTATTTCGTATTATTGAGTAAGTCACTTCACCCCGATAAGACATTCTTGTCGGGGTGTTGAATAAATCGGAAGGATTTTGCAATTACCTGTTTTCTTGGAGCAAAAAATGGTTGCGTCTTGCGCACGACAAGATTGATTACACAGTAGCTTTTCTTATGCATTACAACGATTTTTCGGTTAGACGTCTCAGTAACTTAAACGAATCAATTTTTCTAATGCAACTAAAGCTAATATCAACTCAACTTGCCTTAACCGGATTAATTGCTTCACTCCTATCTTGCTCGAAAGATGAACCAGCGATTAATTCCAGTCCGGTTATAGCCTACAAATCAGTTCAGAAGTTTACGCTCGGAATGAGCGCAAGCCAACCTAAGCGGGATTCTGTGATAACCACCATCAGTTTTGGTGATGGAAATGGAGACTTAGGTGAGAATCTTCGAGATACGGCTCGCCTTAATCAGGTATTTAGCAATCAACGTTGGGGTAATTACGAAATTCGTACGTTTCAACTGGTAAATAATACATTTGCAGAAATCACAACAGCTGCTTCGGCTAAACTTTTTGTTGGCTTAGGAGGAAGCGGTAGCCTGCCTCAATCAGGTACGCTGGATTATCGTCAAATTTTCTTCTATCAAGGCAACTATAGACTGGTGCCCGTTAAGTTTCGAATACGAATGCGTGACCGGGAATTGAATGAAAGTAATGTGATCGAAACAGACACCGTGAGTATCCCTGTTAGTCAATGATTTTATAGCAGCCCCTTCCCCACTGATCAGAAGTTAAAAAGGCTTAATAACTGACATGAACGGCAACTGTTTTGGACTTGAAGGTATCTTCTGGTAAACCAAAACATCATCGTCATGAAGTGTTATGTAGTATTACTAGGTCTTTTCTTACCCTTTATTGGTTCAGCTCAGACGGTTCTTAAAGAGCATCAGCAGGATTTACTCGGGAGGGGGCATGTGAACGTAGGTTTTTCTGTTGGGCAAGGCTACAAAGGAAGTTATTCAACAACAAACTATTATGTGCCTCGAATCCAATATTTTCTTGCCAATGGATGGTCGGTGGCGCTCGAAGGTCGTTATTTAAAATCTAATTCTTTTTACCCTTTTACGTATCTGGGCGCTGGTTTATCGACCAGATATTACTTTCTCCGAACCAATCGGTTTGCGCTTTTTGCCCAACTTAGTGCCGTGTACGGTCAAAGCAAATATGACAAATACGACCCGGTAGATCCAATAGCTTCTATGAATGGTATACGAAACAACACTTGGCAAACAAACGCTGGTTTAGGAGCACATTACCGATTAGGAAAACGCTGGTCTTTGGAGGCAACCGCCGAACGGAGTTGGGTCCAATCGTCTTATTTAACTCCGGATTATAACCGTTGGCAGGTGAGTGTTGGCATTAATTATCGGTTGAAGTAGGTAGGAGATAGCAGCTACTAAATAGAATCGATTGTGTAGTCTTTTCAAGCTCGAGCTTGTCTTTTTCTAAAAAATACAGGACATAAAATCAATTGTGCGATTCGTTCATCTCAGATGATTGCGAAATGATTAGATTACTATTGATCTTAACTTCACCTGAAAGCATTTATAAAACAGCCGTACTTTAATGAAAGTCTCGCAGATTGGTATTTCGACTTTAATAATTCTGGCCATTGTTGCCCTTCTAGTTGTTTGGCTCAATACAGCCGATGCAAAGACCGCTCTAGTCATATTGGGCCTAGTTCTGGTCCTGTTTTACAAACTAGACATTCAGGTAACAGATCAAAACGTCAAATTCAGGTTTGGCATCGGCCTGATTCGACGTAGCATCCCACTCGAACAAGTGCTTGATGCAAAAGCGGTTAAAAACTCGATCTGGTCAGGATGGGGTATTCGAGTTGGTCCAACGTTTACCCTCTATAACGTATCTGGATTTGACGCCGTTGAGTTAACGTTAAAAGGTGAAAGTCGAAAAGTGAGAATCGGCACAACAGTTCCTGACGAACTAAGTCAGTATATCAACCAAAAACTCGCGAGTTGATTAGCTTATTATGAAAATAGATAGTATATCCCTTATTACATTAAGCTCCTAAAAACGAAACGCACACATAGCAACTCAATGAGCGGCTATGTGTGCGTTTCGTCAAATATATAAATGGCTTAACAGCAACTTGCATCAGCCAGATTTGATCCCTTACGGAAGCCGGGTAAACTTGCTAAAATCGGGTTTGCGCTTTTCCAGGAAAGCGTCTTTGCCTTCTTTGGCTTCTTCGGTTAAATAATAAAGCAATGTGGCGTCGCCCGCTAATTGCTGAATACCCGCCTGACCATCCAACTCCGCATTGAACGAAGCTTTGAGCATGCGCAGGGCCAGTGGGCTTTTTTCAAGTATCTTACGGCACCACTCAATGGTCACTTCTTCTAACTGGTCGAGCGGTACAACTTTATTGACCAAGCCCATGTCCAGCGCTTCTTTTGCATCGTATTGATCGCACAAAAGCCAGATTTCTCGAGCTTTTTTCTGGCCTACTACCCGCGCCAGATACGACGCGCCAAAGCCACCATCGAAGGAGCCAACTTTAGGACCGGTCTGCCCGAAACGAGCGTTCTCGGCGGCAATACTCAAGTCGCAAACCACGTGTAGTACGTGCCCGCCCCCGATAGCATAACCCGCCACCATCGCGATAACCGGTTTTGGAATACGTCGGATTTGCATTTGCAGATCCAGTACATTCAGACGGGGAACTTTGTCTTCACCTATGTATCCACCATGACCACGAATAGACTGATCGCCACCTGAACAAAAGGCTTCGCCCCCTTCGCCCGTTAGAATGACAACACCCACGCGCTCATCCTGCCGGGCCAATTCCATCGCTTCCGACATTTCGGTGACGGTTAGCGGAGTAAAGGCATTGCGTTTGTGCGGCCGATTGATGCTGATTTTAGCGATTCCTTCGTAGTAGCTGTACAGAATTTCCTGATATTCCTTAATCGGTTCCCAGGGGTAGTTGCTTTGCATAAATAATGAGTGAAAGAGCGAAAGGGTGAAAGAGCGAAAGGTCATGCATCGGTCAACTTCCGTTGCGGCACACTTTCGTTCTTTGACCCTTTCACTCATTAAATGAAACTTCGTGATAAAATACGTCCCAGGTGTGGTCGGCCATCATGCGGACGGTGGCCAGACAGCGTTCAAATGGAAACTTGCGTCCCCACTCGGTTGGGCCGATCATTGACAGAACATCGGTACTGTTGGTGCCTTTGCGCTGGTAAAAATAGTAGGTATGGCCCACCACGGGCTCAAAGCTCATATGGGCCGAATAAATCCGCTCCGACACCTCAACCCGATGCCGAATGGCAGTCGCCTGCTCGGCCAGCAGTTGCATTTGTTTATACAACTGACTCAGTTGCATATCCGTTTGCTCGCGCATGGCGGCCACGGCCCTGCCCGTAATTTTCCCTTTGTCTTCGGGCCGGATTACGGCACCGCCCGCCGTGTGAGCATAGGCCAACAGGCCCGGTGCTTCGGCAACTTTATCCGGCGAAATCGGATTGATGAATACTTTCGCTTCTTCCATACTATTTAGTTGGGTAACTGCCCGGCAAACGTCTTTGTTTGCTGTCGTTGAATGACAAAAAATAACGCATATTTACACCCAAAACGGGCCTATCACCACAAAAGTACGCTAAAACGGTTATGGAAACCACCCTTCACCCAATGGACAATGCGGCAATGCCCCGCCACGAATTCTTTCGGCTTGTTGGCACCAGTATTGGCGTTATTCTTTTAACGCGTTGTATGGCAGGTTGTTCAAGACAAGGCAATGAAGATCCAACACCGAGCCAGAAGATTGATTTTACACTTCGTTTAGATGATAAAGTCAACGAAAATCTGCTCGTTAAAGGGGGCTATATGGTTGTCGACGATGTCATTATTGCCCAAACAAAAGACGGGAAGTATGTGGCCGTTTCGGCCAAGTGTACGCATCAAGGGACGATATTGACCTATAAATCAGTTGAAAACCAATTCTACTGCCCGCTCCACCTCTCCCGTTTCGATACCGCAGGGAAAGTAATTGTTGGTCCGGCCACGCTACCCCTCACGGTCTATTCGGTCGATTCCAACTTTAGCGCCGGTACCATACGCGTACACAATTAAGGCATGACGCTTTACCCCGATCATTCCGACTCCTGGCCGACGTCCCAAACGCCTTACGAAGAGGATGCGCTGGTTTTTTGTCGGGCCTGGCTAACGGGTCAGTCGACATTCACGCTATATACGTCTGGCTCGACAGGGACGCCCAAGCCGATTCAGCTTACACGGGCGCAGATGCGAGCCAGTGCGCACCTGACCGGACAAACGCTTGGCTTACAAAGGGGCGATGCCGCGCTGGTTTGCCTGAACATTCGCTACGTAGCCGGTATTATGATGCTCGTGCGAGGGCTGGAACTCGGTTTGCCCATGACGATTATTGAGCCATCGAGTAATCCTCTGGTACCTTTTAATCCCCTCACCGACCGCTTTGCTTTTACGGCCCTTGTGCCGCTTCAGTTACAGACTATCTTAGAATCTAGCAACGATAAATTGCCGATTCTGAACACTATGAATGCCATTCTTGTGGGTGGAGCCGCCACAAGCCCGTCACTGGAACGGTCGTTGCAAATCATTACGTCTCCCGTTTATGCGACGTATGGCATGACCGAAACCGTCTCCCACATTGCGCTCCGGCGACTTAATGGCCCTCATGCCAGGGACTTATTTACGGCTCTTGATGGCGTCACCCTCGGCATTGACGATCGAAATTGCCTTCACATCACCTCATCCGCCACAAATTTCGACCGTGTTCAAACCAATGATGTGGTTGACCTTATGGCTAGCCACAACGGCGGGAACGCGCAATTTCGGTTACTGGGCCGGGCCGATCGGGTTATTAACAGCGGGGGCGTTAAGGTGCAACCCGAGCAAATTGAGCAGGTGATTCAGAACGTATTAGCAACCATTGATTCAGACCTTGACCGTCCTCCAGCCACGCGCCTTTTCGTCGTGGGCTTGCCGGATGAACGACTGGGACAGCGAATCGTAGTTTTCAGGGAGAAATTGCCCATCAATACCGGGCAGTGGTTACGCGTGCAGGAAGCCGTTCGGGAGCAATTGGGCCCATATGCCGTACCTAGAGAAGTCATTACAGTGGTCCAGTTTTCGGAAACACCCACTGGCAAAGTGGATCATAAGGCGACAGTAGCGCAAATCCGCTAACTTTGCCGGACTTGTTAACCGACGTTCTATGTCTTTCAAAAGTCTCCAAATTCGCTACCAGACGGCCCGATCGCTCCCCGCACCCTATTCGTACTATTACACACTGACCATTCAGGCCATTGCGACCAATGCCATTCAGGTAGAGCTTGCTATCATCTATCCCGACCGCGACGATATTGACGACGACGAACTAATCGCTGAAGGGTACACGCGTGATGATGATTTTTCGTGGTCGGGTCGATTGCCTAGAAACTGGTGGGAAACCATCGACAATCTGGTACGCAAAACACGTTTTCAACCAATCAACGAAGACCAGTTGGATGAGGAGGATGATTTCTGGGACATCACCGTTGAAGCAGATGGCGGAAATAAAACTCAGGGCAAACCCGCCAAAGCCGACGATTGGCAGTATTTGATGCAGGAACTGATTCAGGCATCGTATGAATCGGTTGGCCGTGAGCGTCCTTTTGAGCTACAATATCTGAATTTTAGCGGTTTGCAAGTCGAGCGGGAACTGCGCTTAACGGCTTCCTTCGCTGAGCGTACGGTTAAAATCATGAGCATTGAAAACCGGCACGAACAAACCAAAACCATGCCCTGGTCAACATTGCAACACGTAATGAGCAACGTATACGATCATGATTACGACCCGGACGATGCGCAGCTTAAACGTCCCAAGCGTGCTGGTCAATGGCTGAATTTGGGTGGTGATGAATGGTATGATATCAGCGGTTTATCTACGCTGATCAAGACACTTGGTGCGCTGTAGTAAGCTGGCAATTAATATGCCCGTTGCTGGCGCGAATGTCTCGTTCGTGCCAGCAATATAAATTTCTCTTTTAAAAACTCCTCACCGCGTCCACACTTCGGTCGAAACCATACCACCTACCTGACTTTCACGGTCCAGAAGGGCCAACTCCGACTTATGAAGGCATTGCCGCCAATCGGCTAACGTCCTTACATTGAGACCTGCTGTAAGTCGAAAAAATTGAATCATACTCCCCAAAATGGCTTTCTGCCACCAGCTGTTCGTCTGTACAAAATCCGTAATAAACCACAGCCCGGTCGGCTTGAGTACAGTCAGAAGTTTAGGAATGAAACTGGTTTGTAGAGCGGTTTCGCTGAAAAGATCCAGAACGAAGGCCGTTATAATAACGTCGAACTGCTCGCCGGGCAGCAAGTCATTTTCGTTACCAACCCGAAACTCGACCGACCCTAACAGCGATTTATGAATCATCCGGCGACTGGCACGGACTACCATCTGAGACGATGCTTCCAGATACACAATTCGGTTGGGTTGGCAACGGGTTAGCACCTGTTCCAGTAGCCAACCCGCTCCCCCACCAACGATT
>CAXVWN010000231.1:0-15494 GCA_964263725.1 Spirosoma sp. | reverse complement strand
TCTACTATGAAAAAAGTTGTAAAATTTTCCATTTTACTGCTGCTTCTATGCCAAGGGTATGCCTTCGCACAGAATACCAGAGTGACCGGCAAAGTAACCGGGCCCGACAATCAGGGATTACCCGGTGTCAATGTTCAGGTGAGTGGCACCACGCTGGGCACCGCTACCGACGCGTCAGGAAATTTCGCACTGAACGCAGCAGGAAATGCTTCACTAGTCTTTTCCAACATTGGTTACGTTAGTCAAACCGTCGCGGTTAATGGGCGTTCCATTATTGAGGTACAGTTGGCAGAAGACTTAAAAACGCTTAACGAAGTCGTTGTCGTGGGGTATGGAACGCAACGAAAAACGGACGTAACGGGCGCTTTAACGGCAATTTCTACAAAGGAATTTGCTCAGCAACCCATTACACGCTTGGATCAGGTTTTGCAGGGCCGCGCAGCTGGTGTTCAGGTGACTCAGGCCAGTGGAGCCCCCGGTGGCGATGCCCGGATCAGAATTAGAGGAGCCAACTCGGTACTGGGTGATAATAACCCGTTGTATGTAATCGACGGGTATATAGGGGCTGACTTTAACTTTCTGAATCCCAGTGACATAGAAACCCTTCAGGTGCTTAAAGATGCGGCATCAACCTCAATTTACGGCAGCAGGGGCGCCAATGGCGTTGTCATTATAACGACCAAGAGAGGAGCTAAAGGAATCAAAGTAACCTATGAAGGTCAGGGAAGCGTATCGAATGTAATCAAACGGTATGACGTATTGCCCGCTGGCGAATTTGCCGATATTGTGAATACACGCGCTACTGCTACGGGTTCTAATCCCCCGTTTACAACCGCTCAAGTGGCAGGATTCAAGCAAAACGGAGGCACCGACTGGCAAAGTCTGGTGTATCGAACCGGTCACGGTCAGCAACACCAGGTTACGGTTTCAGGCGGTAGTGACAAAACGACGTTTTTGATATCAGGTAACTACGTAAATCAATCGGGTATTGTCCAGAACAGTGATTTTAACCGCTATATTCTTCGGGCTAATATCAATACGCAACTGAATGACAAGCTTTCCCTTCGGTTGAATTTGTCGGGCACAAAGGCCAAAAATCATAATACAAATGGTGGCGGAGCTCTTATTCAGGCCTTAGCCTGGGCACCAACGACGCCAGCTTATGGCTCCGACGGTCAGCCTACATTTACCGACCCGACTAGTTCCGTTTATCGCAATCCATTGGATTATCTGTACGATCAATCCATTGATGCAGACCGAACTACGTTTAATGTTAATGGCGGACTAAATTATAAGCTTCCTATTAAAGGGCTTACACTGGACCTTCAGTACGCCGTTAACTACCTGAATGCCCAAAACGAAAACTTTACGGGAAAGCGCTTGTCCAACAACAATCCCACGGCATCTCGGTATGTGTCGGATCAGTTGACGCTGCAGAATACCAATAACCTGAGCTACAATGTGACATTGGGTAACCACACAATCAGCGCGGTGGCCGTATTGGAATCGCAGCAGTTTACAGACAAAAACTTTACAGCAAACGCCACCGGATTGACGTTCCCACAATTGGGCTACAGTAATATCGGTGCCAATTCGGCAGCTTCGGTTGGGTCGGGGTTTTCAAAATGGACGCTGCTCTCGATGCTGGGCCGGGTAAACTACGCTTATAAAGACAAATACCTGGTAACAGCAGCGGTTCGTCGGGATGGATCGTCCAAATTCAGTCAGGCGAATCGGTACAGTGTTTTCCCATCCGTGGCCCTTGGCTGGCGGTTATCGGAAGAAAAATTCATTAAAGACCTCAACATCTTCAGTAACCTGAAATTAAGGGGTAGCTGGGGCATGACGGGTAGTCAGGCCATTCAACCTTACGCTACCTTATCGCCTTATTCAACAGCCTTTGTTGCCTTCAATAATACGGCAGCGGTGGCGGGTGTCATTCAGGGAAATCAGGGAAATCCAAACCTGAAATGGGAAACGACCAAACAGACCGACGTGGGTCTGGAAATGGAGTTTTTTAGAGGCCGACTCCGGTTTGAAGCCGATTATTTCCACAAAAATACCAGCGATCTGTTGCTCAATGTCTCCTTGCCGAGCTATGCCGGTGGTGGTACGCAGACGCGAAACGTAGGTGCCGTTGAAAATAAAGGATTTGAATTTACCCTCGGCGGCACGCCTATTGACAAAGGTGGTTTTCGATGGGAGACCAATCTGAATTTGTCAACGCTGAAAAACCAGGTACTCAGTTTGGGTGGATTAGCCAGGCTTGGGACAGGTACGGGCGTTGGCGCTGGTTTGTCAACGACCAATGAGTTTATGTTAATGCCCGGCCAGCCCCTTGGTTCGTACTGGGGCCTAAAATACCTTGGCACGTTTAAACCAAATGAAGCCGACCTTGCCGCCAAATTTGGCCGGGTTCCGGGCGATCCACATTACCAGGATCTGAACGGCGATAATTCCATTACGACCGATGATTTTCAGATCATAGGCCATGCATTTCCTAAATTAACGGGCGGCTGGAACAACACATTCTCCTATAAAGGGCTGACGCTTAACGTATTCATCAATGGCGTATTTGGCGTCGATAAACTCAATTATACCCGAGCGGCTGCCCTTTCCGGATCAGGTGATGCGCGTCAGTTCATCCTGTCTGAAATCCGTAATTATTACCGGCCCGGTAATGAAACGTCTGACATTCCGGCCTTTACCACTACTTATCAGCCGTTTACCCAATCCAGCCGGTTCATAGAAGATGGCAGTTTCGTTCGGTTGAAGAACGTGAGTCTGTCGTATAATTTACCTACGTCCTTCATTCGCAATAAAGGCACGATACGGGTATTCGCCAGCGCCACCAATCTCGTAACGATTACGAAATACAAAGGTCCCGATCCAGAATCGAGTAGTGTAGGTTCGGCAACCGATACGGCCATTGGCATTGATTACGGCTCTTACCCAAATTCAAAAACCTATACAATCGGCTTAAACCTAGGTTTTTAAGCTCATCAACTTTCTGAAATCATGAAAAAGATAGCCCTATTTTTAGTTGCGGCTCTGCTGGTAGCTGGCTGCAAAAATTACCTTAATGAAGACACGACGGGTTTGTTGTATGGCCCAAACGTACTATCAACTCAGGATGGTCTGGAAGCTGCCCTGACGGGAGCATACAAAGGGTTGGGTTCCCAATGGTCATATGGTTTTATTCACCCGTCGGCCAACGCAGCCGTGTTAGGAGCCGATGATGTGACCACGCACCCGGCCAGTAATAAAGCCGACTGGCGCGAATTTGACCAGTTTAACGTATCGACGACGAATCAACGATCGGGTGCGGTTTATAACGGGTGTTACAAAGCCATTCAGGGAGCTAACAATGTCATAAATAATTACGCGAAGGTGCCGGGTACCAAAGCGACAATAGACATTATTGCGGGCGAAGCATATTTCATTCGGGGATTTTCCTACTACTGGCTAACCCGGTTTTACGGCAACATTCCGTTAGTTACAGCGGGCGAATACTCGGATAGTTTGCTGACTATCAAGAAATCGACACCTGCCCAGATTTATGCCCTGATCGTCTCTGATTTGCAAAAGGCAGAAACAATGCTCCCGAATACCAAACGCGATCCGGGCCGTCCGAATGCGGGTTCGGCAAAAGCGTTTTTGGCAGATGTTTACCTAACAATGGCTGGCTGGCCACTGAAACAAACCGACAAATACGATCTGGCGGCTGCCAAAGCCAAAGAAGTAATTACCAACAGCGCCACCTACGGTTTTCAATTGCTGCCTACGTTTGCCGCCGTCTTTGATAACGATCCGGCCGTTGCCAGCACCGCCGAAGCCGTTTACCAGATCAGTGGGTTTGCCGCCGGTAGCGGTACGGCCAACGCGACGTACGGAAACACGGCCATGCCGGGCGAAGAAGGTGGTTGGGATGACATGTTTGCCGAACTTAATTTCTTCAAAAATTTCCCTGAAGGTCCCCGCAAAGACGCTACATTCCAAACGCAGTTTGGGTTGGGCGCTACCACAATTCCTTGGCAACAGAGCTTGACCAAGCATCCATATTACAAAAAATGGTACATCAAGGGAAATATTGTAACGTCAAGCATCTCGTTACCATCGGTCATGATGCGTTATGCTCACGTACTGACCATTTATGCCGAAGCCAAAGCGCGGGGCACGGGTGGGCCAGATCAGGCAGCGTATGATGCCCTAAATCAGATACGTTTGCGAGGTTTGCCCACGGGAACAAAGGCGCTGGCTCCTGCCGACGGCCTCACAGCCGCCCAATTTGCCGACGCTGTAGTGCTGGAGCGAGCCTGGGAATTTGCTGCTGAACGTACCCGTTGGTTTGATCTGGTACGGCTCGAACAGGTAGAAGCAGCCAATGCGGCCAAGAGCCCCGACGACCTGCAGCCGATAAAAGCCATCACAAAAGCGAATTATTGGTTTCCCCTGCCGTATTCAGATACGTCGCTGAATCCAAATTTGAATTAAGTAAGCTGTCAAATCAGACCTATAAGGTTTTTGAAACCTTATAGGTCTTAATCAAACTCGTACCATCTTGAAAAAGTCAATCAGTGCAATGTTGGTCATGTTTGGCTTGTGCGCCAGCACAATGCCTTTGGCAGAATGGCCGCAAGCTGAACTATCCAATGGCATCATTCAGACAACTTTATACCTGCCCGATGCCAATCAGGGATATTATCAGGGCACGCGTTTTGACTGGGCCGGAGCGTTCAAAAATCTTACGTATAAGGGACACAGCTTCATTGAACCGTGGTTTGAAAACTACGATCCCAAACTACACGACGCGATTAGCGGCCCTGCCGAAGAGTTTACGCCCTTAGGATACACAGATGCAAAACCCGGAAGTACGTTTATAAAAATCGGTGTGGGCGTACTTCGAAAGCCCGACGATAAACCATACGCTTTTGCAACGTATTACGACGTGGTGAACCAGGGGAAATGGACGACCAAACCCTATAAGAACCACCTTGATTTTACCCATGAACTTACCGACTCGACAGGTTACGGGTATCGCTACACAAAAACCGTTCGGTTGAGTAAAGGCAAACCAGAACTCATATTAGAACATAGTCTGAGAAATACCGGCACTCGGCCCATTGAGACAAGCACCTACGATCATAACTTCTTCATCATCGACAAGCAACCCAGCGGCCCAACGGTGAATATTGAGTTTCCATTTGCGGTGAAAGCTGAGGGAAAGGGGTTTGGGAGTACCATCCAAACGCAAGGCAATCGGCTTGTCTATTCGCGTGAATTAGAGAAAAAGGAGCAGGTTTTTAGCGCTGGCTTACAGGGATTTGACGCTTCATCGACCAGTTATGACATTCGCGTCGAAAATCTGAAAACGGGCGCTGGAATCCACATCACCAGCGATCAACCATTGGAAAAACTGGTCTATTGGGCTTGCTCCACTACCTCTTGCCCAGAGCCATACATACACCTCAAAGTCGCGCCCGGACAGGAAATAAAATGGAAAATAGCGTACGAATTCTACGAAAAAACAAAGTAAGTAGCCTGTGGTGCCAGGTTTGAGAAGCCGACACCACAGGCTACTTACAAAACAGATAACTACTTCTTTATCAATAGTTAATAGACTCAACAAGTCAATGAATTTTCTCCTAAAATCCTTATTCGGCCTACTGATTCTGGGAAGTTACCTGTCATTAACCAGCAAAAGGCAGTTGGTAAATCAGTCGCCCCCCGGCGATGATTGGCCAACCTACGGCGGCAATAATGCCGGCAATCGGTACTCCCATCTGTCTCAAATTAATACGCAGAATGTAAAAAAGCTGCAACTGGCCTGGACGTATGAAACGGGGGATAATAACAATCCATCCCAACGTGGTATGGACATTCAATGCCAGCCAATTGTCATAAAAGGGGTTCTTTATGGAACGTCGCCCAGAATGAAGCTTTTTGCCGTAGATGCCGCTACGGGAAAGCAAATCTGGCAATTTGACCCGTTCGCTGATCCCGAGAAGAAACCCCGATTCCACCCCGTTCGGGGAGTTATGTATTGGGAAAATGGCCCGGACAAACGGATATTGTATACCGTTGGCGCTTTCCTTTATGCCGTAAATGCATCGACGGGAAAACCGATTGATAGCTTTGGAAAAAACGGTACGGTCGATCTACACGAAGGGCTTGGCGATAAAGAAACGCTTGGCTACGACGTAGCCAATTTCTCCATACGCGCTACCACACCGGGCGTTATTTACAAAGATTTGCTGATCACGGGCTCTGCCGTTAACGAGGGTGGCGACGCTCCTCCGGGCTACATTCGGGCGTTTAATGTGCGCACCGGCAAGCTCGAATGGGTATTTCACACGATTCCGCTACCCGGCGAGTATGGCTACGAAACCTGGGCCAAAGATTCATACAAAAAATTAGGCGGTGCCAATTGCTGGGCCGGAATGGTGCTGGATGAAAAGCGTGGCATGGTTTACGCGGGTACCGGATCGCCCTCGGTCGATTTTTATGGCGGTGCCCGGGAAGGACAGAATCTATTTGCCAACTGCGTTATTGCCATCAATGCGAAAACGGGCAAGCGGGTATGGCATTTCCAAACCGTCCACCACGATTTGTGGGATCGTGATTTGCCTTGTCCGCCCAACCTTATAACGGTTAAACACAACGGCCCCGATGGTCGTCCCCGACTGGTCGATGCGGTAGCGCAAACGACTAAAGACGGCTACGTGTTTGTCCTTGATCGGGATACCGGCAAGCCACTATTTCCGGTCAATGAAGTACCCGTTCCAACCTCGCCCGCGCTGCCCGGCGAACACCCCTGGCCTACGCAACCTGTTCCAACAAAACCCGCCCCGTTTGTCCGGCAGGAGTTGACCGAAAACGAAATCACGACCCGTACACCCGAAGCCCATGCCTATGTACTCGACCGTTTTACCAACAGTCGGCATGGCAGTAAATATATGCCGCCCAGCCTGGAAGGATCACTGTTTTATGGCTTTGGCGGAGGGGCAGAATGGGGTGGCAATGCTGCCGATACGGATGGCATCCTGTATCAGAATGCCAACACCATGCTTTGGTGGCTGAAGATGCGGGACATTCGTACCCAGCCTGATGGTGTTGCGCTCTCGCGCGGTGGAAATTTATTCAATACCAACTGTGCAGTATGCCACGGCATGAACGGAAAAGCGAGTGACGCCAGCAAAACGGCACAGGCGTATCCCGATCTGAGTGACGTTGGGAAGCGGCTCACAAAAGAGCAAATAAGTGCTATTCTGTCAACGGGTCGCGGTCGGATGCCTTCTTTTAGTCATCTCTCCGGCGAAGACCGCGAAGCAATTATTCGGTTTTTGCTGAAGCTGGATACCAAATCAACAGTGGCCAATGATAGCCATAGCTCAGTTGTGGCAACACCTACACCCGAAGGTTCTGACTTTCCATACAGTCCGCCTTACTTAAATAATGGCAATACCCAGTTTCGGGATCAGGACAATTACCCAGCCATTAAACCGCCGTGGGGCACGTTGAACGCCATTGACCTGAATACAGGCGAGTATGTATGGCAAGTGCCACTGGGCGAGTACCCGGAATTAACGAAGAAAGGTAAGCCAACCACCGGGTCCATCCAGACCGGAACAGAAAATCATGGCGGGCCAATTGTAACGGCAGGTGGATTAATTTTCATTGCTGCGACGTATGATGAAAAGCTTCGTGCATTTGACAAAAAAACGGGTAAAATCGTGTGGGAATATAAATTGCCCGCCGGAGGTTTCGCCACGCCCATCACGTATATGGTGGATGGAAAGCAGTACATCGTCATTGCTGCCGGCGGCACCCGCTATGGACTCAAATCAGGTGGTTCGTATGTGGCCTTTGCCTTACCGTAAGTAGTATAAAAAAGAGAAGTAATGAAAAACTATCTACTCGGTTGTGATTGGGGAACGTCCTCTTTCCGATTACGGCTAATAAACAGTACTGATCTTCAGCTGGTTGGGGAGATCATTTCTCAGGAAGGGGTGGCCAGCACATTCACTTCCTGGAAAACGAATGGAGAAAACCTGGGCATTTCCAGAGAGCAGTTTTTTCGTCAACAGCTTAAAAGGCAGGTCGCTTTACTAGCGGATAAAGTAGGCATCAACCTGAATGGTATTTCAATTGTCGTTTCCGGAATGGCTTCCTCCTCTATTGGTATGGCCGAAGTCCCCTATGCTACTTTGCCTTTTCCGGTCGATGGTAGCCTTGCCAGTATTAAGCGGCTACCTGTTCAAATCAACTTTCCTCACGACATTATATTGATTTCTGGTGCCCGAACGCAGCACGATGTTATGCGCGGAGAAGAAACTCAACTTGTTGGCTTGCTGGCTTTATTAGACACACTGCATATTGCCGTTGACGATTCTATATTGCTATTTCCCGGCACTCATTCCAAACATATTTACATCCAGAATCAACAAATAATTGATTTTCAAACCTTCATGACGGGTGAGGTATTTAATCTCATGGCGCATTATAGTATTTTAAAAGATTCTGTAAACTCTACTGAACTACATACATTCTCGAAAAATGAATTAGAGGCATTCAAATTAGGCATTACGGAAACAGATTCTTCGTCAATTTTAAATAATTTATTTAGAGTTCGGACAAATCAGTTATTTAACAAATTAACTAAAAAAGAAAATGCACTTTATTTAAGTGGATTATTAATAGGTACAGAGTTAAAAACACTTGTTAATCAGACGCAATGGAAATTAATATTATGCAGTGGAAATAATTTATATGAATTATACAGATTAGCTATGGAAGAACTTTATTTAACTGGACGAACAACCACTATTTCAGCCGACCTACTTGATAAAGCTACCATTGCCGGACAAGTTAAAATAGCCCAAAACCAATTAGTATCCTTACCTAAATGAGCCATACAATCCAACCTGCATTCTCCTGGGAACTGTTTTCAAAAATACCTATAGTGGGTATTGTCAGAGGCCTACAACCTGATGAAATTAGCCAGATTTTACCAATTTATCGCGAAGCAGGGCTGACAACCATCGAGATAACAATGAATACCAACGGAGCAGAATCTATTATTCAGGACGCCCTGAAACACAATAGCGAAGGTCTGAATATTGGTGCCGGAACTGTCTGTACCCTAGATGATTTAGATAAAGCGCTGGAGGCTGGCGCTCAATTTATTGTTACCCCGATCGTCAACAAAAAAGTTATTAAAGCTTGCGTAAAGCGCAGTATCCCTATTTTTCCGGGTGCTTTTACGCCTTCTGAAATTTATACCGCCTGGTCATTAGGAGCGTCGATGGTCAAAATTTATCCGGCAACTTCCCTTGGCCCCGATTATGTCAAAGATATAAAAGCGCCCCTCAATCAATTAAAATTAATGCCAACCGGTGGTATTAGTCTTGGCAATATGGACGCTTATTTTAAAGCCGGTGCAGATGGGTTAGGCATTGGCGGTCATCTTTTCGACAAGAAACTTATCAACGAAAAAAACTGGGCTGGATTGAAAGAACATTTTCAGGAATTCGTTAGCCAGATGCCTAGAGCGCTGGGTGA
Source organism: Spirosoma sp. (assembly GCA_964263725.1). Classification (GTDB taxonomy): domain Bacteria; phylum Bacteroidota; class Bacteroidia; order Cytophagales; family Spirosomataceae; genus Spirosoma. Next base: position 5,933 of record CAXVWN010000231.1, on the reverse strand, counting down.
AAAATAATTAATTTTATGTTTTTTCTGTCGTTTATGTGATGTCAGATTCTTAAATCTAACATCACATAAACGACAGAAAACTCTGTGTTCTTTACGGTACGCTGCTGCGGTACATCTGTGATTAAAACCTTACTTATACCTACTCCTTTTACTCAAAAAATCAAATCCTGTGGCTATTTCAAAAATCAATAATTACCGATGGATTATTGTCATTTTATTATTTACGGCCACAACAATTAATTACCTCGACCGTCAGATAATAGGATTGTTAAAACCCATTTTGGAGATTGAATTTACCTGGTCCGAAACGGATTTTGCCCGTATTGTTATCGCTTTTACGGCCGCTTACGCCATCGGATTATTGGTTTTTGGCTGGTTCATTGATAAAGTAGGGACAAAAGTAGGGTACTCTGTCACGATCATCTGGTGGAGTGTAGCCGGTATGCTTCACGCGTTAGCCAAAAGTGCTTTTGGTTTCGGCGTGGCCCGCGTGGGTCTAGGCTTGGGTGAAGCCGGAAATTATCCGGCAGCCGTGAAGACCGTAGCCGAATGGTTTCCTAAAAAAGAGCGAGCCTTGGCAACGGGACTTTTTAATGCCGGCACCAGCATTGGTGTGGTAGCGGCCCTGCTCATTGTCCCCTGGATATTGAATCATTACGGCTGGCAGGAAGTCTTCTGGATCACGGGTTCCCTAGGTTTTATCTGGTTAGTTTTTTGGCAGATTTTCTATACCGTTCCGGCCAAACAGAAACGTTTGTCGGCAGAAGAATACACGTACATTGCCAGCGGACAGGAAGCTGAAACGGGCGAAAAGGTCACCATAAAATGGTTCAAACTATTCACCCTTCCTCAAACCTGGGCCTTAATTACGGGCAAAGGACTCATTGACCCCATTTACTGGTTTTTTCTGTTTTGGCTCCCCTCCTATTTTTCGTCTACGTTTAAGCTGGACTTAAAAAAACCAAGCCTTGAGTTAATGCTCATCTATACAGCAACAACCGTCGGCAGCATTGGTGGTGGCTATTTGTCATCCTGGTTAATAAAAAGAGGGTGGCCGACATTGAAAGCCAGAAAGACGGTCCTTATCGTATTTGCCGGTTTGGAATTATCCATTATTCTTGCCCAATTCGCTACGGATGTCTGGGTAGCCGTCGGATTGATTAGTTTAGCCGTGGCCGTGCATCAGGCGTGGGCAACCAACGTATTTACGCTGGCTTCCGATCTGTTTCCCAAACAAGCCGTTAGTTCAGTTGTTGGTATAGCGGGCATGGCCGGAGCCGTGGGTGGAATATTTTTCCCGATGCTGGTCGGCAGTTTACTGGATACCTACAAAGCGGCTGGCAATCTGGCTGGTGGGTATAACGTATTGTTTACCATCTGCGGATTCACCTATTTAGTCGCCTGGATAATTATTCATTTGCTCACCAGAAAGCCTAAAATAGTCGATATTAATCAACTCATTTGACCCAACTTTTACGATGAACCAGTCCTTAAATCCTTCAGAAATACCCGTCGGCGTAGTGGGATTGGGGTTAATGGGCTGTAGCATCACTACTTGTCTGCTACTATCGGGCCATCCGGTCGTGGCCGTTGCGCCCCTTCCGGTCGATATGGAAACAGCCGAGCCACGCATTCGGGAGCATCTGGCCAAAGCATTTCAAGAAGGACTACTCACGAAAAGTCCTGAGTTTTATTTCCAGCAACTCAGCATTACGGAGGATTACGGCCTTCTGAAAGATTGCACGGTGGTCGTGGAATGTACGCTCGAAAACATCGCGATCAAGAAGTCGGTCTATGAGCGAATCGAAGCCGTTGTTTCCGACGACGCCATTATTACCTCCAACACATCCGCTATTCCAATTAGTCTGCTTCAGCGGGAGGTTCGCTTACCCGCACGATTTCTGGGATTACACTGGTCGGAACCTTCACATACAACCCGCTTTCTGGAAATTATTTGTGGCGACCTAAGCGATATACCCACCGCCGAATGGCTTTATAAATTAGCTTATTTCTGGGGTAAAGAACCGACGTTGGTGCGCAAAGACATCCGGGGTTTTATTGCCAATCGCCTGATGTATGCTATGTATCGCGAGGCTTTTAATCTGGTTGAAAACGGCTATGCTACAGTTGAGGACGTTGATCGGGCTTGCCGAAACAATACCGGTTACTGGATGACGCTGGTTGGTGTTTTCCGGTGGATGGACCTGACGGGTGTACCAGCCTACCACACCGTTATGAAGGACTTATTTCCAACCCTCAGCAACCAGACCGAGGTGCCTAAACTCATCGACGATATTGTAAAAGCGGGTGGCAAAGGCGTTTTAAATGCGCAGGGTTTTTACGATTATACGCCGGAGGAAGCCAAATTATGGAAGGAAACCTACGAGGAATTCAGCTACGATATCCGTAGGTTAGCCCTGAAATATCCGGCTGATGTTGTAGAGAAAAAATTGGGGAAAGACGACGAAGATCACCATAGCTAAGTAATTGTATTCATGTTCATTATTGATGCCCATCTCGACATGGCGTTGAACGCCCTGGAGTGGAACCGTGACTATCGAAAATCAGCTCATCAAATCCGTCAGGAAGAAACGGGCATGACCGATAAAATCGACCGGGCGAAAGGAACCGTTTCCCTGCCCGACCTCCGCCGGGGAAATATTGGCTTAGTGGTCGCTACGCAGATCGCCCGATTCAACCAAAGCAACGGTAATTTACCGGGGGCGGGATGGAATTCGCCCGAGCAGGCGTGGGCCATGACACAGGCGCAGCGGGCTTGGTATGAAGTAATGAGCGACGCCGGTGAAATGGTCCAGATTCGGGATCGGGCCGGATTGGAAAGTCACTTGGTTCTCTGGTTCAACGACGCCATTCCGAATGAAAAAAAACCTGTTGGCTACATTCTCAGTCTGGAGGGTGCTGACTCACTGGTCAATCTATCGTATCTGGAAAAAGCTTATAACTACGGCCTACGGGCGCTTGGCCCTGCCCATTACAGCACAGGGCGTTATGCGCCCGGCACCGGTTTAAGCGGGCCATTAACGGCTCAAGGTCGTGAGTTAGTCAAGGAGATGGATCGGCTGGGCATCATTTTAGATGCAACCCACCTCACCGACGAGGGCTTTACCGAAGCCCTGTCAATTTACAAAGGGCCGGTTTGGGCGAGTCATCATAACTGTCGGGCATTGGTGCCTCACCAGCGTCAACTTACCGACGATCAAATCAACCAGTTAACCGAACGTGGTGGCGTAATTGGCGGGTGCTTCGATGCCTGGATGATGAAACCGGGATTCACCCAACGCGTAAGCAATCCGACCAGCTTTGGCATCAGTCTCGAAACCATCATCGACCATTACGACCATATCTGCCAACTCACCGGAAATAGTCTGCACATTGCCATCGGCAGCGACCTGGATGGCACTTATGGCATTGAGCAGTCACCCAGCGATTTAGACACGATCGCCGACTTACAAAACCTAACTGGTTTACTGACGAAACGGGGCTATTCGACGGAAGATTTGGAAAACATATTCCATAAAAACTGGCTTCGTTTTCTACGTAATGCCTGGGTGTAAGTGGTCGGGCTCTTACTTCGTTAGTGTAAATACCCGAACAGATTGCCCTGTAGCACCAACCAACAATTCAGTGCGACCGGCAGACTGAACGGTAGCAAGGTCGCGGACATCGCCATCCCACAACAAGCCTGCCTGCGCCATCGGCACATACGCAAAATCCCCTTTTCCCCGGTTCAGAAATAACTGGCCTCGGTTTGCATCATCCTTACCTAACCGAACGCGGTTACGCTCGCGATTACCACCGATAATCAAATCCGGCAACCCATCGTGATTAACATCAACAGCCGCTAACGCATAGGCCGGAGCAAACTGCGCTTCAACAGGCAATGGCTGCATCACGAACGTAGGTTTTGTCCCGACGGTATTGCGAAATAGTACCGTTTGTAAGCTCATCGCGTCGAGTTTTTGAGACCGTTTTAATTCATCGGGATCAAATAAATCCGTAATAGTGGCTTTTGAATAGCTGGTGTAATCGGCGAATTTCTTACGCAAACTCACGACCTGATCAAGCATTTCATCACGCGCATTGAATGGATGTACTTGCGCGTTCGTCCCGGCATTTCGATCATAGCCCGCCAGAATTGGCAACAAAGATCCCGTCATACTTTTGATGCCATAAAGTGTTAAGGGCCGTTTGGCCGATGCCTGAAGCTGGCTATTCAGCCCGGCATTTGCCGCGACAATATCAGGGTTACCGTCGTTATCGAAATCCTGCACCAACAACCGATTCCAACAGCCAGTCGTTGCAGGTATTAGATTATCAATCGGTTGTAGTTTTCCGCGTTGAAAGGAAAAAACTTGTACAGGCCCAAAGTCGGTAGACACCACCAGTTCGGGACGACCGTCGCGGGTGAGGTCCGCAAGCGCGGCATCGGTTACCATACCAAGTTGAGCAAGGGCGGGTTGCTGGCTGGTAATATCGGAAAAATGACCTTTCCCATCATTCAGCAACAAATGACTAACAGGCGTTTCGGGATAACGACCCGACACGACACGGGCACCAATGAATAAATCGCGGTCACCATCGCCATCTATATCGGCAGACCGAACACAGGACGCACTTACCCGCACATCGGGAAAAGTCGTTAGTTTAGTCAGGTGGCCTTTCCCGTCATTCAGATATAAACGCACTTGCAGTCGGGCATCATTTACAGGAAGTTCATAACCGGCGCTACTCACAACTAAATCCAAATCCCGATCACCATCCACATCAACCCACTCAGCACCAGCATCTTCGCAAGCCCGGTCGGCCAGTAAAGCCGGCTGGGACATTGGCAAAAATCCAGCAGTTCCTCCCATAAGCACCTGCCCGCCCTGACCGCGTCCACCACCAATAAATACATCGTCGCGACCGTCGCCGTTCGCGTCGCCAACGGCAAAATAAGGCCCGACCGGCGAAAGCATATACGGCAATAACGGCTGAATTTTGAAATCATTAATGGCTTCCTGCTGATGCGTTACAGCGATTCCGTTAGTAGCCTGCCAGTATGGTTTGGGTGTAACAGAAGGCAGCGTTTCGCCCGTTGGGGCATACGCGATTGTGAGTTGGCCAGTCGCTTTGGGGCCCACAAGCTGGGTTTTACCATCGGTCCATCGAATCCGTACTGAATCCACCGCCGTAGCTTTTCCCAAGCCAAACAACAGAGGTCCGTACATCGACGATTGAAATCCCCGCACGGGCATGAACTCCTGAACCTGCATCCGACCGCCTGCCCAGACCGTTGCCCGAGCGCCCATCAGTTGAGCCGGATTCGGGCCTTTCAAGGTAAGTGTCAGATGGTTATTCTGACCTTGTTTATCGGTATGGTTCTCGTAAATACTGGCTTCGGCATTCACATTATTGACCACTAAATCAAGGTCGCCATCGTTGTCTAAATCAGCATAAATTGCCCCGTTCGATTGCGATGGTTCGTTAAATCCCCAGGCTTTTGTTTCGTTCGAAAACGTTAACTGCTTATCTGGATCGCCGGAGCGATTCCGGAAGATATAATCCGGGGCGTCGATGCTCGGCATTTTGGCAATAACGGCCATTGGATTTGTTTGCGCTCCCGTTTGGCGTGCCTTCAATTGCTCGTCCATCGTAAACTTCAGGAATTCCATGTTCGTATAATCGCGGGCGTATCCGTTGCTCACGAACAGGTCTTTCCACCCGTCATTGTCGAAATCCGCGAACAGCCCGGCCCAGCTCCAATCGGTATTGGAAACACCCGCCAGTTGGCCGATTTCACTGAAGATGGGGGTAGAGGGAAGAGCACCTGCCGCTTCTCCCACATTCAATTGCAGCATATTCCGCATGGTCTGATGGTGGAAACCGGCTCGCAGCAGTTGGGCGTATTTATCGTAATTATCGTCGCCGGA
>CAXVWN010000230.1:0-15699 GCA_964263725.1 Spirosoma sp. | reverse complement strand
CAACCTGGTTGCCCGGCCGCTACAACCATTGGGGCGAACCCCGACATCCGTTCCGTGAGTTGGGCGTGTGGCAGATTCCGGCTTCGGTTACGCCTACACTTCGCCTGCCGCTGTTCTGGCTAAGTCTGAAAAACTTCCCGTTTGCCTATTACAAGCAACTCTGCCGCCAAACCCTCAAATCTGATGGTTTCCTGAATCTGTACGTTCATCCGTGGGAATTTACCGACCTGTCGGCTTACGAGAAGATTCCGGGTTACGTGCGTCGGCATTCGCGTGAAGCGCTACTCGATCGCGTTGAAAACCTGTTGCGCTACTTAAAGCCACTTGGTGAATTTAGTACAATGGGCGAGTTTGCGGAAAAATTAAGTCTGAATACATCGGGTGTAAAGTCGGTATAGATTCTACCCGTCATTGTCAAACTAATCATATATTCATCTACTTGTGTTGTTGACTCTCTTAAACGCAAAAGGGCACTGCTTCATAGCAGTGCCCTTTTGCGTTTAGAACTGGAACTTAGATAAACACAACGTCCTCAATCACGTCGGTACCCATATCTTTATTGACTAACTGAATAAGTTTCTGTTTGGCGTTGACAAGCTCATTGCGAAGCGGAGCCGAAGCAATTTCAATATACAGTTTACGGTCGCGAACGTAGAGCCGGTTTGTGCGTGAGGCAATGGTTGGCCCCATCATTCGGCCCCAAAAAGCTTCTAGATAGGTCTCGTTGAAGCGGGTTTGAAGCTGGTAGGCTTTCAATAATTGTCCGATAGCATCTTTTAAGGAGGTTACTCCGGCCACTCGAGTGGCTTTTTCACGGTTATATCGGTATGTCTGATTCATGAGGTGGATGTCTTATTACAAAAGTAACCAATGAATTGACTTAATGAATGGAGATTCGTGTGCTATCGTTAAAAAAAGTTTATCGTACAGAAAAAGGAAGTGGTTCTTGGATTCGCACCGTTTGACTAGTATACTTGCGGCATCAAGTCAATTGCTACGCGTCACTCACCGATTCACGACGCGCGTTGATTTATAAAGAAGCGGGGAGAGATCAGGCTCTGTGAACCGCTGGCAACCTACCACATGGCAAGGTGCTAACTCCTGCCTAAATTATTTAGGGACTATAAATCGAAACTCACATGCTCTACAACCAGCAATGTATGCCCCCGGCCCAACGGCCCCCAAGGGCTTACTAAGCATGCTTCACTTACCGCCACGAAAACCGGGAGGGTTTGTCGCGCGCATTCTTCATGTTACAACGATCGGCCGTAAGCTGACGCATCATTTCCGGCTAGCTACAACGCTGCAACGAACCGTCATAAAGTTCGGCGGGGAACTGCCAGTATCCTAAACCTACAAACCATAAACCAGGACCTAAATCATGTCTCAACTTCATTTTGACACCCTTCAACTGCATGCCGGTCAGGAGGTCGATTCGGCTACCAATGCGCGTGCTGTTCCTATTTATCAGACAACGTCATTTGTTTTCAATGACTCGGCACATGGAGCTGATTTATTTGCCCTAAAAGCATTCGGCAATATCTATACCCGTATCATGAATCCTACCTCCGACGTATTTGAGAAGCGCATGGCCGCTCTCGAAGGCGGGGTGGCGGCTCTGGCGGTGGCTTCAGGTCAGGCGGCTCAGTTTATTGCCCTTAGCAACATTTTGGCCGCTGGCGATAATTTTGTAACATCTCCGTTTCTGTACGGAGGCACCTATAACCAGTTCAAAGTTTCGTTCAAGCGGTTGGGTATCGATGTTCGCTTCGCCGATGATGACAAACCCGAATCATTCACGAAACTGATCGACGATAAAACCAAAGCGATTTACCTCGAAACGATTGGTAATCCGCGCTTCAACATTCCTGATTTCGACGCGTTTGCCACGTTGGCCAACGAGCATGATTTACCACTTATTGTCGATAATACGTTTGGGGCAGGAGGCTATCTTTTCCGGCCCATCGAACATGGTGCGGCCGTTGTCGTCGAATCGGCAACGAAATGGATCGGTGGTCACGGCACGAGCATTGGTGGCGTCATTGTAGACAGTGGTAATTACAACTGGGGCAATGGCAAGTTCCCGCAGTTCAGCGAACCATCAGAAGGGTATCATGGAATGGTATTCAGCGATGTGTTTGGCGTTGGCGGGCCATTTGGCAATATTCAATTCATCATCCGCGCCCGTGTTGAAGGGCTGCGCGATTTTGGACCGGCTATCAGTCCATTCAACTCATTCCTGTTGCTGCAAGGGCTGGAAACACTTTCATTGCGTGTTGATCGCACAGTGCAAAACGCGTTGGCGCTGGCTGAGTGGCTCGAACAGCACGACCAGGTTGAAGCCGTAAACTATCCCGGTCTGGAAAGTAGCCCTTATCACGAATTAGGTGCGAAATACCTCAAACGGGGATTCGGTGGCGTATTTTCCTTTAAAGTAAAAGGCAATAGCGATGCCGCTAACGAGTTCGTCAATAGCCTGAAGCTAGTAAGTCATTTGGCTAACGTTGGCGATTCTAAAACGTTAATTATCCATCCAGCCGCCACAACGCACCAGCAATTGAGCGAACTGGAGCAGGCCAGTGCAGGTGTCGAATTGGGCGTATTACGTGTTTCGGCGGGAATCGAACACATTGATGATATCAAAGCTGACTTCGAGCAGGCTTTCGCCAAAATTGCCGAGCCAGTGTTAACGTAGTTATTTATTTGTCATTCCGGCGCAGTAAAATTGTACTTCGTCGGAATGGCAAAAAAGGAATATAATGAGTCTTCAATATTTCGATTATAAGTATTCGTTCCCACTCGAATCGGGAGAGAGCTTACCGGGTTTCCGGTTGTCTTATACCACGCGCGGCACCCTCAACAGCGATCAATCGAACGTTGTTTGGGTGTGCCATGCCCTGACTGGCAATGCCGATGCCGGCGATTGGTGGGGCGGTATGGTAGGGCCGGGGAAATACTTTGACCCCGAGCCTCCCTCCCGAACGGGTGATTTTATTGTTTGTGCCAACGTGCTTGGGTCATGCTACGGTTCCACAGGTCCGTTGTCGATAAATCCGACGACGGGAAAACCGTTTTATCACGATTTTCCGATGGTTACCATTCGGGATATAGTGGCAGCGTTGGATTTGCTACGGCAGGAACTGGGTATCGAAAAAATTCATACCTGCATTGGCGGATCAGTTGGGGGGGAGCAGGCCGTTGAATGGGCTATTCTACAACCGAATCTTATTGCTAATATGGTGGTTATTGCGGCTAGTGCTATCGCTTCGCCCTGGTGCATTGCCTTCAACGAAGCGCAGCGTATGGCTATTGAAGCCGATCCAACCTGGGCCGAAGGACGCGATGATGCGGGCTTATCCGGTATGAAAGCGGCTCGGGCTATGGCTATGATTTCGTATCGTAATTACGATACGTATGGTTTTACCCAGGCTCTGGACAATAATGAACAGTTAGATGGCTATAAATCAGCCGGTTATCAACGATATCAGGGTGAAAAACTGGTCGATCGGTTTAATGCGTTTACATATTGGGCGCTGTCGAAGGTAATGGATTCGCACAATGTTGGCCGAAATCGGGGTAGTATTCTGAACGCGCTCGGTCAGATCAAAGCGCGCACGCTGGTTGTTGGTATCCGGTCCGATTTGCTTTTTCCGCCTTCGGAACAGCAATTTTTAGCCAGGCATATTCCCGACGCGACGTATGAAGAGATTGATTCTCTTTACGGGCACGACGGTTTTTTAATTGAATTCAGACCATTGGCGGGTATTATTCGCAAGTGGATGGCGAGTGCAGCTTCGGCTGTTGGGGTATCGGCAACCAACTCGTCAATAACTATTAATCAGTCGACTAAATAGTCAAATATGGTCTGGTACGAAGCCGACGTTCGCGAGCTGGAAGTTAAACTTTCTACTTTGCCACCGGCTACAAATAGAGTTGTTTTTTACGGTAGTTCATCCATTCGGCTCTGGACAAATTTAGCCCAGGATTTTCCCCAGAGTAATCCCTTAAACTTAGGATTTGGTGGGTCGACGCTGGCGGCTTGTGCCTGGTTTTTTGAGCGATTGGTTGTTCCTGCTGCGCCTAAATCCCTTGTGTTCTATGCCGGCGATAATGACCTCGGCGATGGTCGACATCCCGAAGAGGTTTATCTGTTCTTCTGTGCTTTTGTTGAAAAAATGAATGAACTGATTCCGGGAATACCGTTGTCGTTCTTATCCATTAAAATCAGTCCTTTTCGATGGAATATTGCCGGTCAGATACAAGCTACAAATAAATTAATTCGGGATAAGTTAGCAAAAATGCCTGATTGTCAGTATGTTGATACGACAACGCCTTTGCTGGCTGCTGATGGTAGACCTCGTCGGGAGTTTTTTGAGAAAGATGGTCTTCACTTAAGCCCGGCTGGTTACCGGGTGTGGCAGCAGGTAGTACAGCAACAGGCTCGAATTTTTTAACGATTTGTTTACGCAGTTGCTCGCTGTTATTTCCGTTAAAGGTTGCAATTTCACAGGTACTTAACGCTACTGTTATGCACCAGGAGTATCATAAATGGTTTAGCCCAAATCTGAACCGTGATATGGAGTTGCGCATTTTAGGCCACGCGGGCGCACGGGTACTGGTATTTCCGACCCGACGCGGTCGTTTCTACGAGTATGAGTCGTTTGGCCTGGTTGATGTCCTGGCTGAAAAAATTGAAAACGGGTGGCTTCAACTATACTGTGTCGATAGTGTCGACTGCGAAAGCATCTATAACCGCTCGGCTCATCCCCAGGACCGTATTCGGCGACACGGGCAGTATGAACAGTATATTATCAATGAAGTACTACCGCTCTCTCGCCAGAAAAATCCGCAGCCGTTCATGATTTCGCATGGGTGTAGTCTGGGTGCTTATCACGCGCTCAACATTGCCTTTCGGCATCCACACTCGTTCGGCAAAGTGGTCGCTTTTAGTGGCCGATATAATTTGTCGGAGCCTATCGCGGAGTTTCGTGGCTTGTTCGATGATTATTACGACGAAGAAATTTACTTCCACAGCCCAAATCATTTTTTGCCCAATCTGGATGACAACAGAGTGCTTGATTCCATGCGCCAAATGCAGGTTGTCATGGCAATTGGCGCCGAAGATCCTTTTCTGGGCAGTAACATGACCCTGAGTTCAGCGCTTTGTGCCAAGCATATACCACACGAACTGTATGTTTGGGAAGGTCGAGCGCACCAGGCTAACGACTGGCAGAAAATGGCTCAATTGTATCTGTAAAGCTCTGTATTATAGCTAATTATTTTCTGGAAAAACGCATCACCGTAACGTCGTCCGTAAGCAGCGTAAGCGTATTATCATCACCGATAGAATAACGGTTAACAGATTTCAGAACGTTGAGAAACGCTTGTTCACCTTCTCCGGGGCACATCATTCGGGTCATTGCCATTGGCTCAGGGAAGCTAATCGTCTGACCATTAACGACCAGCTTTCCATTAAATGAATTACAACTGGTTGATCCATTGATCCGTTGGATAGCGGTGTCGAACGTTACTGACGGCTTTTTCTCGGGATATAGCCCGTCAAAAGCGATTCTGCGTCCAGAGATATACGTCAACTCCCAGCTGCCAGCTAATTTTTGGTTTGAGGAAGTTGTCGACATCTGGTCGGATGAGGAGGGAAGCTTTTCTGCCAGATACAAATAGGGCGGGTGAAAATGGTGAGTGAAAATCTTCTCTTTACTGTCGGGATATAGCTTGTAATACGCGCTATCGGCTAGTAGAACAATTGGACTCCCGGTTCTGACATAATCACTGCTATTGTAATATTCCGGTGGCACATACCCATTTAAGTTTTTCTGAACCGTTTTAGAAGCCAGCTTACCCAAAAATTTCTGGTAGTTTTTCTGTGCTTTCAATGACGGTTTACTCAGGCTATTGTACGCGTACTTCAGGGCGATACGATTCAACAGCTTTTGCTTTTTTATCAGGGCGGGCGCCCCACTAAACGGGTTCGTTGCATTGAAATCGTTTACCGTTTGCACCGTCAAGGGGACTTCCGGTACCCAGTCAGCAGAGTTGACGACATTGTAGGCCCAGCCGGGTTGTGTAGCGGCTTCATATTCATAGGCGAAGTACAGATTTCCCGGTTTGGGCCCCGCGCTGCAATACGTTTTGAACTGAATATCGGCGGGAAGTCGGGATTGCTTTTGCAGATTTCTTAGATAAGCCGTCAGGAGATAAGCAATACCTCCGCCCTGACTGTGCCCCATGATGATGATATCTTTGATACCCGCTCGGTAACACGAATCGACTTTCGGCAGAATATCTTTTGCCAGAAATCCCGTACTGACCAACCAGCCCACATGAACAGCGGCTTTGGGGCTGGCAGCCAGTTCGTACTTGAAATTTTCGGTATTGCTGATTTGTATCTCCCCTTTCGCCGGAACCATTGCCGCGTAAAAATTGCCAAGCCAACTGACGCTATTCACGGTTGTTCCTCGAATGCTAAGCACAGCAACTGATTGATTGTCAATCCATAAATCCCAACGATTTTCCAACCCGACAATGGGTGAGCGGTAGGCAAATTTGAATCGTGCCGGTAAGGGAAGAGACTTGATATAGGCCGAGTCACCAACCTGTGCCGATACTTTAAGGAGTTCAATGTATTCTGCTTTATCGAAACCCGGTTTTAGCTTTTGGGCAGAAACGATGAGTGGAAGAGTCAGCAGAATACAGGTGGTGAAGACGTATTTCATCGGAATAAGGTGAAAAGCGAAAAGCGCGTTCTAAACTGATTTAAATACGATTCTGGAAAAATAATTCCATTAGTAAACCAGAAGGTAACTAGCTTTAAAGTAAACTAGTTATGGGTTAATAAGCTGGTTTCCAGCACAACGGCCTGCGCTTGCAACAACGCATTTGCATACGGTTCAACCAGTACTCGGCCTGGTGGATTGCTGGACAAATCGGCATCCCAAAGACCGGAATGATGCCAATTGTCGAGGTGGTCCCAGTCGGGTCTGTCTACAATTGGGTACAGGCATACGCCCAGAAGCGGTACCCCTGCTTGCAATACAGCCGCACATTCGCGCCCAATCATCTCAATCCAGAATGGCCGGTCGATGCCGGGGTGACTGGTTTCGGTGAGTGCAATTGGCCGATTATAACGCCGATAAGCCTTCGTGAGCAAGTGCCGAAGTGGTAGCCAGCGCGGATCTGGAACCGCATCACGCCAGCCCAGGAACTGCCCGGTTCCATTGATCCACTGGTTATTGTAGTAATAGTTGAAGCCCAGCAAATCAAGATATTCTGGTGAGCCGCCCAATTCGGGAGCGATATATCCAGCCAGCATATCCACTGATTGAAACTGATTTTCGTCGGCAATAGTCGCGTTTATGATTTCCTGATCGGTTGCGTTGAACGGCGGCACCATCTGAACCAGCGGTTCGGTAGTGAGAATACGGATATTTGGATCGATCTCCCGCATGGCGGCTACGCCTTCAATGTAAGCGCGCATTAGGCCAACTTTAACCTCCCAGCCCTGTTTCGTGCAATACGGTGATGTGCCACGAGCGTCGCCACCCAGCCACGCCATAAAACTAGCTTCGTTAATGGGCGTCACAATTAATGTATCGTCGGGATAATGCCCGCGATAAAAGTGGACAAACGCCCGGCAAAGGGCCGCAAACCGCCGGGCAAACATGGGGTGCAGTGGCGTTAAGTCGTCAGGGTAGCCAAAATGGCACAGGTCCCAAACTTGCTGAATGCCCTGCCGATGTCCAGCCGTGAGCATGCCTTCAACAACGCTCCAGTCATATTGATACGCTCTTTTTTCGACCTGGCTCCATTGAATACCCTCGCGGACGGTACGGATATTAAACCTGTTGAGTTGTTCGTAATCTTCGTGAATCAGTTGCAGATGCCCTGATCTCCGAAGTAAATCAACGCGGTTGCCAAAGCAGTTTTGCTGATCAGTGCATTCATAACCGGCCCACCAAAACGACTGAAATGGGTTTGTGAACGAAGAGGTTGAGTTGAGTAGCAAGGAGGATATAGATTAGTCTAGTTAAATATGAGAAAAAAGTAGCCAGTCATAACGAAACAATACTTTTTCTGAGGGAGAGGTAACGGTTTAAGAGTACGCGTTCAACGATCTTTAGAAAATGTAAACGATCTTTTACAATGCCTGCACTAAAGCAATAACCAGTTTGGCTGAATTTCGGGCGGCTGTTGGGTAAAACTTATCGTAGGCAATATGGGCTTCTGCATCGGCCCGATCACTCAGGCTGCGAATAATCAGGTGTGGAACCTGAATTTGATAGCAAACCTGCGCGACCGCAGCCCCTTCCATTTCGGTAGCGTCGGCCCCAAAATCTGTTCGGAGAATACGCACTTTATCGGGCGATGCCACAAATACGTCGCCCGTTACGACGGTGCCCGTTATGACCTTCACTGGCCGGTCTGAAACCCCTCCCGATGCCAATGGAATACCCTCTAACGGAACGCTTTTTACCACTGTCTCAGCTAGCCGCATTAATACCGAATCGGCGGGGAAATAAATGGGATTAAACTGCTTTGTAATAGCGTTTCGTGTTTGTCTGGTGGGCGTATTCTTGTCGGTAATAGAACCATAATCATGGTGGGCCGTTCGGCCGGCAATAACAATGTCGCCGGGCTGGAGATCGGGATTTGTGCCGCCCGCAATACCCGTAAATAAAACGCGCCGGGGACGAAAATGATCTAACATCAGGGCCGTTGTCATGGCTGCATTAACTTTGCCGATTCCCGTTTCGGCAACCACTACCCGTTGGTTACCAAGGCGTCCGGTGGTGAATGAAATACCATCGACTACGACCGTTTTTGGCTTTTTCAGCGATTCTTTAACGAGAGCTACCTCCGCCCCAAAAGCACCCAGTAAGCCCGTTATCGGACGCGATTTGTACCGTTGGGCAATGGTGAAATGGGAAAGAAAAAGGAGTACAAGAAGTAAGCGGTTATTCATAATAAAGCAATTAATAATCAATGGCCAGCCGTTAGGGCCAAAACACAAAATACATCAACAATCCACAGGCCCAGTGGCACCTCTCGGCTTTTGCCAACGGCCACTTTCACAACTGTCCAGGACAAAAATCCCCAGATTAACCCCTGCGTAATTGAGTAGCTGAACGGAATAAGCACGAGCGCCAGAAAGGCGGGCAGCGCATCGTCTAGCCGGCCCCATTCGATCCGCGTAATGGGTTTCATCATAAAAGCGCCAACCAATACCAGTGCCGGGGCCGTTGCAATAGCCGGAATGACCGATAACAGCGGTGAAAGGAAAAGAAATGGCAGAAAACAGCACCCCGCCACTATGGCTGTCAATCCTGTGCGTCCGCCCTGCGCAATACCCACCGCCGACTCTATGTAGGCTGTGCCGGGGCTTGTTCCGAATAAGCCCGCCAGCGTGGTTGCTACGGCATCGGTCAGGAGAGAACGGTTCAGATTGCGCGGTTGTCCGTCACTATCCTGCAAGCCACCTGCTTCGGCAACGCCCACAAAGGTGGATAAACTATCGAATAAATCGGTGAAGGCGAAGGCAAATATAACCGGCCACAACGACCACGACAGCGAGCCCATCAGGTCTAATTTGCCAAGCAGCGAGAAATCAGGTGCCGACCATATTCCCTGAAAATTTACCAGCGTTTTGTGCCCGAAATTAATGGCCGATGCGTCACCCCAATACCGACCGATGGGCCATGCTGCAAGCGTCGTCAGAATAATGCCGATAATAATGCCCCCCGGTACGTCGCGCACGACTAGCACACTCATCAGTAACAGACCAAAAATAAACGTTACTATAATGGGGTCATTCAAATGAGAAACGCTGACTAGTGTAGCCGGATTGGCAACAATAAATTTGGCGTTTTCGAAGCCGATGAGCGTGATAAATAGCCCAATTCCGGCGGAGACAGCATAGCGTAATGGTAAGGGGATGGCCTTTACAATGGCTGATCGGACGTTTAGTACAGATAGCAGTAAAAATAGCACTCCGGCCCAGAAAACAGCGCCTAAAGCTACTTCGGGCCTGATTCCCATGCCCTTGACCGCCGTAAATGTAAAGAAGGCATTCAGGCCCATTCCCGGTGCTACCACAATAGGATTTCGGGCATAGAGACCCATCATCAGGCTACAGAAAAACGATAGCAAAACCGTAGCCGTCAATACGCCACTAAACGGCAATCCAGCCTGACTCAAAATAGCCGGGTTGACAATAATGATGTACATCGTTGCCAGAAAGGTAGAAATGCCAGCGACAATTTCAGTTCGACGGGAAGTAGCAGGAAGAGTATTAATGGTCATTCGGCAGCCTCATAAATTGTCATTTTCCGATGAACATACAACGAATGCTGAACAATGGCAATCAATGATGCATTAATAATAGCATTTAACTGATCGGGGAGGGCTTCTTCATCTCTGGCTCATTTTGTTGAAATATTCTTATTATAGAATCAAGCCTAAGACGAACGGATAGATTTTTAGTTTAGTATCGTTTCAAAGTATTATTTTTTGAATGTATAATTAAATAAAATATTGTTTCGATTTAATCATTGATAACCGAATATTAATCTTGTTAATTAAGGTATTACCTTGCCATATAATCTAATGTAACATGTATGGCAGCTTTCTCTACTTTCTTACAAAAACTTAAAAAATCACTACCTGGGTTTTTGCTCGTTTTTCTGTTTTGGTCAGTAGCTGATGCACAACCCTCTGACGCAATACTTAGCAAAGTACGCCAGTTCGCCTATGCAGATTCTGCGAGATTAGTGGCCATGTTCAAGGATTTGCACACGCATCCTGAATTAGGGTTTATGGAAGTGAGGACGGCCGAGATCATCACCAAAGAACTTAAAAGCCTGGGCTATCAGGTTTATTCGGGTATTGGTAAAACGGGCGTAGTCGGCATTCTGAAAAATGGTGATGGCCCGATCGTGATGTTTCGCGGAGATATGGATGCCCTGCCCGTAAAAGAAACAACGGGTCTTTTGTACGCGAGTACGGCCACCGTAAAACTCCCGGATGGGAACGAAGTGCCAACCATGCATGCCTGCGGGCACGATGCTCATGTTACGTGGCTACTGGGAATTGCCAAACTAATGAAAAGTATTCAACAGGAATGGCGTGGGACATTGGTGCTGGTGGCGCAACCCGCCGAAGAGCCAATAATGGGTGCCCGAGCGATGCGGGAAGACTCTGTGTTTATCAAAAATGTGCCACTCCCAGATTATTTGCTGGCCATGCATACGGGTCCATTTCCAACCGGTATGGTGATGAATTTAGCGGGCACCCGCATGGCAGGCACCGATCAGTTAGATGTTACATTTCGCGGTATAGGTGGACATGGATCGTCGCCCCAAACGACGAAAGATCCCATTATCATGGCCAGTGAGGCCATTCTGCAATACCAGACCGTAATTAGTCGTAGTAACGATCCACAAACCCCGGCTGTACTCACGGTTGGTTCTGTTCAGGCTGGTCAGGACAACAACGTAATCCCCGCTTCGGCTCTGGTAAAAATAAACTTCAGGTGGCTGAAGCCGGAAACCAGAAAGCTCCTGTTCGACGGTGTTAGCCGGATTGACAGCGGTATCGCGGTAAGCAACGGATTACCGATGGGACTTTATCCAATCATGAAAAAGAAGGGATATTCGTTTCCCGTTGTCAACGATTCGGCTCTTGTCAGTAAAGTGAATGCCACCTTACAAAAGGTAGTCAGGAAAGGCAGCCTTATTACATCCGGTTTCCCGACAGCGATGGGATCTGAAGATTTCCACCATCTCGTTTTAGATAATAAGAAATCCGTTTACGACTTTATTTTCGTCGGAACGGCTCCATTAGATATGGTTCTGGCTGCCAGAAAAGAAGGAAAAGCGGTGCCGTTCTCTAATCATAATGGAAACTATATGGTTGATCTTGCCGGAATACCCTGGGGTGTTCAACTTGGCGTAGATGCCTTATTAGGTGTGTTCAAACTAAAGCAGAGCAATCCTTAATTAAGTAAATGGACAATGTAAAATGAATAATGGATAACGACAATAATCTATTATTCAGTCTATCTCCATTAATAATTATTCATTTTACATTGTCTATTTTATTATAATTAAGTAGTTGTTAAGTCAGCACAAACTTCCGGCGGCTTCGTCTACCCAAATTTGAGCACTGGAATACGTTTGCAGAATACTGGCGGGCATTTGTTCTGTAACAGGGCCGTGTAGCGCATCGCGCAAAACAGGTGCTTTTTTTTCTCCACTAACCAGCAGAATAACTTCGTGAGCTTCTGTTAAATGACGCAGACCAATGGTAATGCCCTGTGTTAGTGTGGTTTCCTTCTCAAAATACTTCTGGCCAACGGTTTTTGTGCTTTCGGCTAATTGAACAACGTGGCAACCTAACGTAAAGGGCGTACCCGGTTCGTTCAACGCGATATGGCCGTTCATTCCCATGCCGACAAGCAATAAATCAAGCCCACCTCGTGACTCAATCACCGCGTCGATGCGGGCGCACTCGGCTGCGAGATCGGTTGCTTTTGCATCGAAAACGTGAATTTGATCGGGTCGTAAATTCAGTGGCGTAAACAGATCGCGAAACACATAATACGAACAACTACCGAAATCATTAGGCCCAAAGCCAACCCACTCGTCCAGGCCGACAAACGTACATTGGCTAACATCGACGCGTTTCGATTGCGCCAATGCAACGAACCGATTATAGGTTTCAATGGGCGTATCGCCCGATGCCAGACAGAGCGTGGCGGTGGGTTTCCGGTTAATTATAGCGGCAATATGCTCGGCCGTGTACTGCGACAGCGTAGCGTGATCAGGAAATTTGTGGATGGTCATAGGGTTTTTAGAATGCTGACAAAGGACGTAAAATTAGTTCAATTCATTTGCCCGCGGCTCCAGCGTTCGGCTCCTTTTTGATCGTAAACGTTGATGTCAGCACTCCCCACCATAGGATTTGCCGGGCCGGGCAACGTCAGGTTCGTTGACGTATGTGCAGCTTCCTACGCCGAAGGAAAACGTCGGAGGGTCGGTCCGCCACTGCCACAGGCTTTGGGTTTGGAATCGTGTCGGGTAGGGCAGGCTCACCTTCTGGCCCTCGATTAACACGTCGTATTCGTACACTTTTCCGTGTTCCACCTGATCGGCGAGCAGGTGGGCTGTAAAAACCGTTTGCCGGTTGGTGTACACTTCATTTGTCAGATGAGTGGGTATCGGTTTCCCCGCCGTCGGACTGCCTGTTTCATGATACCGAATCTGAACGTGAGCGGGTTGTTTGGTTTGCGCCCAAAGCATCACTTCGCGCATATCAGAATAACCCACCATCGGCCCCGACTGAAGTGATTGGGCAGCGGTCGCAGGGTTAGTTTTTCGGTTGCCAGACGAAGCCGTAATCTTCGGGGAGGTACGCGTCGTGGGCGTTTTGGCAACCTGCTGCCCGAATAGCGCAAACGGCACTACGAAAACAATGGCTACCAGAAAACGATGAATTTTGTACATAGTGGAAAGATGGCGTAATTTTGCGGTTCGTTCAAGGAAGTCATGCAACTAAATAACCGTACCTACCAGATTCAGCGTGTCAACGTATTGGATATAGCCGATGAATTCGGCCTGCCTTTATACGTCTATGATGCCGACAAAATTATTGAAAAAATCGGCCTGCTCCGGTCATCATTCATCGGGGTCAACCTAAAGATAAAGTACGCTGCCAAAGCGCTTACGAATATATCGATTCTGAAATTAATGCGCCAGCAGGGCGTCGAAATGGATTCGGTATCGGTCAACGAAGCCCGAATGGGCATGCTGGCTGGCTTTGAGCCGAGCCAGATTATGTTTACACCCAGTGGCGTATCGTTCGACGAAATTCGCGAAGCCGTTGCCCTTGGTTTGCAATTGAACGTAGACAGCCTGCCGTTGTTGGAATGGGTTGGTCAGACCTACGGGAGTCAAGTGCCCGTCAGTGTGCGCATCAATCCCCACATCAGCGAGGGCGGAAATATCAAAATTTCGACGGGCCATGCCGATTCTAAGTTTGGAATTTCGATTCTGCAACGAGCCGATATCCTTGACCTGGTTGAACAATATCAAATTCCGGTTGCCGGATTACATATTCATACCGGTTCCGATTTTAAGAATGCCGACGCGTTTTTGCGCGGGGCCGACGTTCTGTTTGACCTGGCCAACGATTACCCGAATTTGACGTTTATCGACTTTGGAAGTGGATTCAAAGTCGCTTATAAAGAAGGCGATCATATTACGGATGTTGCCGAATTAGGGCGTCAGGTATCGGAAGCGTTCCAGAACTTTTGTCAACATTATGGCCGCGACCTCGAACTCTGGTTCGAGCCGGGTAAGTTTCTCGTGAGCGAAAGCGGTCATTTACTGGTAAAGACGAATATCGTCAAGGAAAACCCAACCCGGACATTTGTTGCCGTCGATTCAGGAATGAACCACCTCATTCGCCCGATGATGTACGATTCCTACCACGACATCAAAAACATCTCGAACCCGCCGGTAACAGCCGAGGCTCCGGCTGAAAAAACCTACAATGTCGTCGGGTATATTTGCGAGACGGATACGTTTGCAACAGATAGAGCCTTACCTGAAGTCCGGCCCGGCGATGTGCTATCCTTTGAGAATGCGGGTGCCTATGGCTTCAGTATGGCGTCGAATTACAATGCCCGTTTTCGCCCGGCCGAAGTGTTGGTGTATGAAGGGCATCCGTACCTGATTCGTCAGCGCGAAACATTTGACGATTTGTTACGCGGTCAGGAAATTATTGAGTTTCAAGAAGAGTTTGTTAAAAAATAATAGTTCAATTACGGAGATAACAGGATGACGATCAGACTATAAAAAGCTTCGTTGACCTGGTAAAAACTTCTGTATTTTTAATCAATCCATTACAATGGGACGCGCATTTGAATACCGAAAAGCTCGCAAAATGAAACGGTGGGGGCAGATGGCTAAGACCTTCACCCGTATTGGGAAAGATATCGTGATGGCCGTTAAAGGCGGTGGTCCCGACCCCAATACCAACGGTCGGCTTCGAGCCATCATCCAGAACGCCAAAGCGGCCAACATGCCGAAAGAAAACGTGGATCGGGCCATCAAAAAAGCTATATCGAAGGACCAGGAAGATTACAAAGAAATCGTATACGAAGCATATGCCCCGCACGGCATCGCACTGGTTATTGAAACCGCTACCGATAACCATAACCGCACCGTTGCCAATGTTCGAAGCTACCTCAATAAATTGGGCGGTAGCCTGGGGACACAGGGAATGCTAGACTTTATGTTCGACCGTAAATCGGTTTTCCGAATACCCGTCGAAGGTATTGATCAGGAAGAACTCGAATTTGAACTTATTGATGTTGGCGGAGACGACGTAGAACTAGATGAAGAGACCAGCCAGTATGTCATTTACGGTGAATTTACCGCGTTCGGGACTATTCAGAAATTTCTGGAAGAGAAAGGATACGAAATTAAACAGGCTGAGTTCGAGCGTATTCCGAACGATTTCAAAGAACTGACGGACGACGAGGTTGCCGACGTTGAAAAACTCATCGAGCGCATTGAAGAGGACGACGATGTACAAATGGTGTACCACAATATGAAATAGAAAAAGGCCGGTTAACCGGCCTTTTTCTATTTCATATTGTGGTACACCATTTGTACATCGTCG
>CAXVWN010000229.1:0-25237 GCA_964263725.1 Spirosoma sp. | reverse complement strand
ACTCAGCCCGGGATTTAAGTTGTTCGTTGGCCTTTTCCAGTTCACCCATTACCACATCCGTATCAGCCGCTCCCTGCTGGCGCAACAAACGTAATATGCCGATTATAGGGCGTTTTAACGTTACGTCGCTTAGCGTATCAGCTGCTTTATTCAACGTGACCGTGTCGAGTTTCGAAACGTTCAACGCTTTTTTCAAACTGGCCACAGCCGTTGAATATTGTGTATAGAACTGGCTAATTCCCTGATATTGAGATTTATATTGCGTCTGGTTTTTCTCAACCTCAGCTTTCGTCTTTACATACAAATCATATTCTTTCTGCTGGTCGGGCTTCAGCGCTTTTCTATCCTTCCCTTCATAGGTAGGTTTTAGTTGTGCATAAAGTCTGGTTACTTCGGCGGTTTCATAACTGACATTACGGCCATCTTTCCCGCCAATAAAATTCCAGCCGTGAACATCATCTACGTAACCATTTTTATCATCGTCTTTCCCATTTCCGGCAACTTCTTTCGGATTCACCCAGAGTACCCGGCGAAGATCTTCATGAGTAGTGTCGATGCCGCCGTCAATAACGGCTACAATTACGGGCGTTGGCTTACGGCCATTGAGAAGTTCGCGATAGGTCCGTTCAACGCTGATACCAGCGGTATTATCGGTTTTATCACGCAGATACCACTGCGTTTCCTGCGCCGACGCTGCTACAGAGAGCAAGCAAACCGATGCGCTGATGAGGAGTTTCTTCATGAATTTAGAACAAAAAATCTTCACAAATTACGAAGAAATGGGCTTAATTTCAGCTTAAAAATTGTTAAACGGTCTTCGCATTCACCTCAGGGCTTGTTATGGCTAATGTTCTTGTAATGTTCTTTCAGTAAATCTTCGCCCCAATCATTAGTCAAATCCCGTACCACCGTATGAATATGGTTTGCATTAGTTTGGGTATTATCGTACTCGATTAGGATCGTGGGGCCATGAATGCGGTAGTACCAGCCTTTACCATCCCCAAGTTCGGGAGTCAGGTCGCCCGCCCAGGCAAATCGTAAGCTGTCTAAGCCAGATTTTTCCAGTCTTGCCATTTGTTGCTTCGCCAGTGTAATGCGGTAGTTGGTCAGATAGACTTGTAGTAAGTCTAAAAATAACTTACGCTGATCGGCATTCATTTCGGACAGCATCAACCCGTCCATTTTTTCTATGGATGCAACGCGCTTGTTGGTGGTAACAATTTCAGGATAGGCTACTCCTGCTACCATAACTTTTTTTCGCTGGTCAGAATCCAACGACTTTAGTAAAGCAAATGCTTTTTCTGTTTCCTGTTTTAATATCTGCCTGCCTTTTTGGGGAAGATCGGCCACGCGTGGATCAGACATCCGTTTATCGGCCATATGCGTGTCGTATTGTAGAACACCCGGATTACTGCCAAAGAAAGTAGGTGTTTGGGCAATTACCTGACCCGTCAGCGATAAAAATTGCAGCGACAAATGATGGCCTTCAATTCGCCAGCTCCACGGATTTTTCTCAGCCGGGTCGCCAAAGATGGTAAAGGAATAATTTTCCGGATCGCGATAGGTATCGTTGGGCGGACGATTATCAATTACACGCAACACGTTTTCCATATCCATAATGGAGGTTGCTTTCTCATAACCTTGCAGGCTCAGGCCCGTTTTGAGCATCGCCATGGCGGCCTGTCGCTGATCGGCAGTCATCTGTTTCAGAGGTAGACCTTTGCGCTCACGAGGGACATAGTGCCAGTTGAATCGTTCGACATCGTCTAACGGATAAACAGCCTGTTTTCGCTGATCGGCCGAAAGTGTCGCTAAAAACGTCGTTGCTGCATCGAGCATTTCGTCCTTAACACGTTGCTGAGCAGGGGTTGATTTTGGTGGAGAAGCTACTTGCTGAGCCATAGCATGACCAGCCAGCAGGCAGCAAAAAACAAAGCGTTTCATAGACAGATATATGATAAGTAAATTACAAAGTTGTATAGGTCTGGCATTTACTTATTTATCTGTAATTACCGTTCAATCAAATGATTTACACGATATACAACCGTTTCGCCAACAACCGTAGCCGTTTGTCAGTTTACAGATTAACTCACTGTCAACGTTAATATAATGTCCACTCGACCACCTAATGATAGCACCGGTTCATTCGACCATCTATCGCTGCGCTACCTGCGGCAGTCTCTTGATACAATCCACCCCGCCGACGAGCCTTATGTATTGAACCCTGTTGAGCATCGTGTGATTCGCCGAACAAAAGTTATTACACTAACGGTAGCCGCGCTGCTCGGTATTACAGGAGTTCTCTTTCTATATGGGCCTCAATATATGTGGCCGAATTTATTTACAAATACGACCATTTGGCTTTTCGGCAACACCTATGAATTGCCTATCAGTACTATCCTTTATGGAGCACTGGTGGTTTACATAGAAGTAAATTTGTTAATGGCGTTGAATCTTCAGGGCGCGAAGGCAATTATGGATGTTTGCCACTTTCCTAATGCGCACGATGCGCAGTATGACCGGCATTTGCAGTTGTTAGCTAACGCGGCTTTCGAAAAAACCAATAAAGGAATTTTGCGTTTCGGTATCGATCCCTATTTGAACCTACCACGCTGGGGATTGACTATTCTCTTTTTGCTGAATATGGTAAAAGCGGTCTTTAGCAACCTGACTTTGACGGTTCTGTTGAAGCAATTTTTAGGACGATACGCCTTTCGTCAGGTAACTGACCTGGCTGGCATGCCCATTTATGCCTTTTGGAATGCCTGGGCTTCCTGGCAAATACTTCACGAAGCCCAAATTAGGGTGATGGCACCTACAACCATTCGTGAATTTGTGAATGAATTACATGAGGAGTGGGGAAAAAACGACCAGTTTCACCCTTTAATTTTAGGGGTTCTGCAGTATGTCGCTATTTTGAACCGCCAGTATAATTATGCTCATTTCCTGCTCACCGAAACGCTTGTGGATCGTTTTGAGCTACAGCCCGATGTTTTGCTGACAGGGGATTTTTTGAAGCAACTATCTCAGGCACCGATTGCCGTACGCCGTAGCCTCGAACGACTTATCGTGTTTGGGGTTCTGGTGGATGGGACTATCTCATTGCTCGAAAAAAGACGGCTGCGGGAATTGCGTAAAAATGGATTTCTAACTTATTCTGCCAACGAAATTCAACGTATTGGCAACGATTATAATCAGGGGCGAGGGTTGTGGATATAGAAAAGCGAGACGTAAATCCGCTACGTCTCGCTTAATGTTTTTCACATCGTTTCCCCACCAACAAATATATCTTCCTGATCGGGCATTATTGGGTTTACGAATACATCAGCGCCATTTATGGTACGACGCACAGGTTCTGTATTTGGGCTTTGGCGATGATGCTTATACGCGCTGTCTGACGAATAATGACACACGAACGACTTGCGTGTTAAAGCCGGATTACGAATTTCCTCGCCCCCATGCGCCAAAGCTGCATGCCAAATTAAAACGTCTCCTTTTTTAATAAGTAGCGTTTTTTTCTGCAAACCAGCTTCCTGACAGGTCTTATCCAAATATTTGGCGAAATCGCCCGGATTTAAGGTCGATTTCTTGTTGAAAAATATACCGTTGCCAAAGTTAAATTTATTAACAGTATGAGAACCAGGGTAATAGTATAATGGCCCAGAATCAATGTGGATATCTTCAAGGGCTATCCAGGCTGCAGCCAGATGACTTGGAATCTCTGAAACGACATAAGCAAAGTCCTGGTGTGTTGCCTGCTGGCTACCATATTTAAACAATAAGCTCTGCATACCAATCACCTTATCGCCAAATACGGCTTCTAAGAAAGTAACGATATTCTGGTGAAGCATTATTTTCTTGCCAATCAATGAGTTACTATGAAAATCATTGAATTTGAGGTACGGCCCATTCAAGACTGATTTAGGGACATCCTTTACCGATTGAACTGGATTTTCCTGGTATTCTGGCAAATCTATTCGCACACATGTTTGGTATTTATCATGGTGCTCAATTAATTCTTCAATTTCGCTCCAGAGCTGGTCAAGCCAAGCGGTTGAAATAGCTTGATCCAATATAACATACCCATTTTCACGCCAAAACTTCATTTTTTCTGCCAAATCATAAGGCAGATTTTTAGCGGCTGTATATTGTTGAACGAAGGAAGCAATATCAGCGTCTTTTTTGTCGATCCAGGGTAACGTGTTATAAGTGAACTCTGTAACGGATTTTTCCTGCCGTTCGGGCATGAGTGTCTGTTTGGCCACAGACTTTAGTTTGGTAAACAAATTAGTCATATACCAGTGTAGATAATTTTGGTATAAAACTAATAATAATCACTTAGTTACCAATATTAATACCTACCGCTCAATAAATTATAACTTATTAATGCTCAATCGTGTAGCACAGGTGCTACTTGCTCCACGGGATCATTTCTGGTGACGCGTACCTCATTAATTCGCTTATCATCAGCCGATAAAACGTGAAATGTAAAATTGGCATAAATTACCTCTTCTCCCGGCTTTGGGAGTCGGCTAAACAGTTCCAGTAATAATCCGCCGAGCGATTCACTATCGCCCTGCACGGCTTCGAAGGTAGTGGCATCCACATTCAAAATTCGACATACATCCGTTATTGGAATCTTGCCCTCAAATACCACAGTACGATCATCTTCGCGCCGATAGCCAACGGGAGTTTCATCGTCAAACTCGTCATTGATATCACCAAAAATTTCTTCAATAATATCCTCCAATGTTACTAAGCCACGCGTTCCACCGTATTCATCAACCACGATAGCCATGTGAACGCGCCGTTTTTGAAAGTCCTGTAGTAAGTCGTCTACTTTCTTATTTTCGGGAATGAAAAAGGCAGAACGCAACAACGACTGCCAACGGAATGAATCATTCTGATGAATATGGGGCAGTAAATCCTTAATGTATAAAACACCTTCAATCTGATCCAGCGACGCCTGATAAACAGGCACCCTGGAATAGCCCGATGCATTGATTTGTGCCATCAATTCACTAAACGTCAGGTCGTCTTCTACCGCCGAAATGTCTAATCGCGCACGCATCACCTGGCGAGCCGTTAGATTGCTGAAGTTGACAATACCTTTAAGGATTTCTTTCTCTTCAACAGTCGCATTTGTACCTGTTAATTCAACCGCCTGACTTAACTCCTCAACAGACAATTTATATCCTTTTCGTTCAATACGACGATCAATCTGATTGCTTAAATTAACCAGTACCATTGCCAGGGGGCGAAATACGGCCAAGCCCATCTGGGCAAGTGAGGCTGTTTTTCGGGCTACAGTCAGGTTGTTCTGACTGGCATATACCTTTGGTACTATTTCGCCAAAAAGTACAATAGCAATTGTCGTTGTTAGGGTTACAACGGGCAATATCCAACCTAACCCCTGTGATGTTTGCGCGAACTCCCAAGTCAAATAAGTTACAATAACGACGATTGCAATATTCAGTAAGTTATTGAAAATCACCAACGAAGCTAATAGGCGCTTGGGTCTTTCAAGAAGCGTTGCGATACGTCGGTCATCAGCCAGAGCACTATCTCGGCAATGAGCACGATCGTCGGGTGAAAGAGAGAAGAATGCCGCTTCAGAAGCCGATACTAGACCAGCCAGTGTGAGTAGCAAAAGAATTAGGGCTGTATAAGGGCCGTATAAATCAAAATAGGTGCCCCAGCCGTCTGTGGCCAGGAACACCTGTCGAGGAAGAGGATCACCAGGGTCCATGTATATCAAATCTTGTTCAACACTAGAGCAAGTGGCTTATATTAAAACGGTAAATCGTCATCGCCACTGTTGCTCTCAAAGGGTACCGGTTCGGGTTCCCGACGACGGTCTGCGGCAGGGGTTGGCGCAACCTGCTGACGCTGGGCTGGAGCAGCCTGCGGTGCCGCTTGCTGACGCGCCGGTTGTGCTGGCGCGGTCTGCGGTGCCTGTTGACGAGGAGTTTCGGTATCACCACCCTGCGATTCGCTTGGGCTGCCTAACAACTGCATAGTATTAGCCCGAACCCGCAATGAGGTCCTCTCTTTACCTTCTTTATCCGTCCACAACTCCGTTCGTAAACGACCTTCAACGTAAACAGAGTTACCTTTCTTTAAATATTTTTCGGCCACTTTAGCCTGTTCATTCCATAATTCAACCCGGAACCACTCTGTTTGCTCTACTTTTTCGCCATTCCGGTTAGTATATTTTTCAGTAGTTGCCACATTAAACGTAGCGACGACAGCACCACCATCCAGATAACGAACCTCAGGATCGGCACCTAGGTTGCCGATTATTGTCATCTTATTGAGACTTGCCATACTCTTTGTTTTGTTGATTATCTGTGTAAATGGATAGTATTTAGGAAGACTAAAGATACTGAATTATACCGATTTATCCAAACTGCTTTTCCAAATAGTTTGTAATCAAAACCGGCTTAGGCAGGCTATTAATTTCCTCGGGCAAATACCATTCTAAACCAATTGGCAGGTTATTAACAACATCAATAGGCAAATTAATCAGGTAAAATTTAGCCCTTATTCGCTGGTGTGATAATAACTGTACCGCTTCGATTGGTGGTTCCACCAGAATACTTTGCTCCAGGATTTTATTGACTGATTCGGACAATGGTATGTCACGCAACGCAATTTTTGGTTCATCAGTTTCCACCAGATAAAAATCGTAAAGACTCTGCCAAATATCGCGGGCGGTCCTTTCCCGAAGAGCCAGGCGTCCATTATGGCAAAAAATCAAGTAATTAAAGAACCGTTCGCGCACCGGAGCTTTTTTCGATTTAACGGGCAATTGATGCTGACGGCCGGTTAAATAAGCTACACATTGCTGCTGAACCGGACACAACAGGCAATCAGGCGAAACAGGAGTGCAGTGAATCGCGCCAAACTCCATAATAGCTTGGTTATAGGTGGCAGGATTAGTAGCCGATTGAATAAGCTGCATAGCCAGAGCAGCAAATGTTTTCTTAGCGTTAGTTGTTGTAATATCTTCCTTAATACCAAAGACACGCGCCAGCACCCGATATACATTCCCATCAACAACGGGCACGCGTTCTCCAAACGCAAAAGAGGCTACTGCAGCGGCAGTATAAGTGCCTATTCCCTTCATTTTCAATAAGTCATGGTACGTGCCAGGAAACTTACCGTCCAGTTTATCGGTTACATAGCGAGCAGTCTGATGAAGGTTCCGGGCACGGGAATAGTACCCCAACCCTTGCCAAAGGCGGAGTAACTCACGCTCATCGGCACGGGCCATGTCAGACACAGTCGGGTAGGCAGTTACAAATCGTTCGTAATACGGTTTTCCTTGCGCAACACGAGTTTGTTGAAGAATTATTTCTGACAGCCAAATGCGATAAGGATCGCGCGTATGGCGCCAGGGTAAGTCACGTTTATTATGCTCATACCACCGTTCAAGTATGGGAGCAAAGAGCGTTTCGATACCGTTAGAGTCTGATTGCCAATTCAAAATAAAAATAAAAAAAGCGTCGTTAGCAGGAAAAACGGAAGTTCAGGGTTTTATAATTTATGGGAAACCCCTACCTTTGTGCTCCCATTTTTGAGACCCCATTTTTCAACAATACAGTAAACGTTAAAGTTTAAGAAGTCGTGACGAAAGCAGATGTAATTGCCGAGATCTCCGATAAAACCGGAATTGACAAGGCAGAAGTGACAAACACGCTGGAAACTTTCTTTTCAGTAGTTAAGGACTCGCTGGCCGAGGGAGAGAACATTTATGTGCGAGGGTTCGGCAGCTTCATCAATAAGAAAAGAGCCAAGAAAGTAGCCCGGAACATCTCTAAAAATACCGCTATGGTAATTGACGAGCATTTTATTCCGAGCTTTAAACCCGCTAAAGTATTTGTTGAGCAGGTGAAAACCAGCGACAAGGCTAAAGTAACGGCTGAGTAAGACAAATAGCCTTAAAAGAGCAGACCTGGGCGTTTGCACCGTGATGATTATCCCCTATGAATAAACCCGTGTTGTTTGTTGTCATATTGGCTGCGGCCTTAACGGTCGGGTTATACACTCGTCCGAAAGTGGTTGTGCGCAATGAAGACAAACAACTTGCGACTACCTCGGGAGGAGGACATGCGATGCAAGCGCCCACAACTGTTAAGGCTGGTACTGACTCACCTAACGCAGGAGCAAAAGGGACTGAGGGTCCGGAAATTCATGAGAAGCCTCTATCGCCTGAGCAGCAAAAGCGCGTAAAAACGCTTGAAACTGAATTTGCTTCGGCAAGTTCAATCCAAAAAGAGAACGTAGGCGAGAAGTTAATTGGGTTCTTTCATGAAGCTACCCGTTACGATAGTGCAGCGCATTACGCCGAACTGCTGGCATTAGCTCAGCCTACTGAGCGAAATTTATTGCGGGCAGGAGACGAGTATTTTGAAGCGTATACGTTTGCCGTTAATGATAAAAAGACGGCAGCACTAGGTCAGAAAACTCGCCAGTTTTATCAGCAGGCTCTAGCCAAAAATCCGAATTTGTTATCGGCTAAGGCTAATATGGCCATGACCTATGTCAACACCGACACGCCAATGCAGGGAATCATGCTATTGCGTGAGGTATTGAAACAAGAACCGACCAATGAATTAGCTTTATTTAATCTGGGTCTGCTATCTATGCGGTCCAATCAGTATGGGCGGGCCATCGAGCGATTCCGGCAAATTCTGGTGAATAACCCGACGAGCCGTAAAGCACAATTTTACCTTGGTGTTAGCTTAGCAGAAGCAGGGCAAAAAGCGGAAGCAAAGCAAGTATTGGCCCAGGTGAAACAAACTGAGAAAGACCCACAAATTCTGGCCGCCGTCCGTGAATATGAGGAGCGGCTAAAATGAGGAATGCAGTAAGAAGTTGTGTAGAAGGTTGATCCGGCCAAAACGCACGATCTCAACTATAAAATTTTACAAATTTTGGGCTAATCGAGTGATTAGCTGACACCTATTTTCAACCATTAAACAGCGTTAAACTATGCCTTGCGGTAAGAAACGAAAACGGCACAAGATTGCCACTCACAAGCGGAAGAAACGGCTAAGAAAAAATCGGCACAAGAAGAAATAGCAAGCAGTAGGTAGTTGACAGTTAGTCATTTACTGACGACTGCTTATTACCTACTTGTTTCGGAAGCCTCGGCCGGTCTGCAAAGTCCGAACGTGGCTTCTTTCTTTTTATATAGCCATTCTAACCGTACATTCATCTTGTGAGTAATGAATTAGTTATCAGTTCGACTCAGAAAGGTGATCGGATTGCACTCTTGCAAAACAAGAGATTGCTGGAGTATCACGAAGAAGAGTTAGACAGCAGCTTCACCGTTGGCGATCTATACTTAGGAACAGTCAAAAAACTATCATCAGGGCTCAACGCTGCTTTTGTAGATGTTGGCCATGAGAAAGATGGGTTTTTGCACTATCAAGACTTGGGACCGAATATCAATTCGCTCAACAAGCTTGTAAAAGACGTAATCGCCAAGCGCGTCACAACCGGACGGCTCAACGATAACCAGTTGGAGCCAGTTATCGATAAAATTGGGAAGATCGATAAGGTACTGACGAAAAACGCCCCCATCCTGGTCCAGGTAGTTAAAGAACCTATCTCAACCAAAGGTCCACGCCTTTCCTGCGACATTTCTATTGCGGGACGTTATTTAGTCCTCGTACCATTCTCGGATGGCGTTAACCTATCTAAAAAAATTACCGACCGCACAGAGCGCTCACGACTAATGCGGCTGATGTCGTCGCTGAAACCCAAAAACTTTGGCGTAATTGTCCGAACGGTTGCCCAGGACAAAGACGTTGAAGAACTTGACCGAGACCTGCAAAACTCACTTGCTAAGTGGGACCAGGCCATAAAATCCCTTGCTGATGCCAAACCCCGGGATAGGGTGTTGGGCGAAATGAACCGGGCATCATCTATTCTGCGTGACATGCTCAATGAGTCATTTGAGAGTATTACCGTTGATACTCGTGAGTCATTTGACGAAATCAGGGACTACATTCATACAATCGCACCTGATAAAGAGAAAATTCTTAAGCTACATACCGGCAAAATAAAGGTCTTCGAAGCGTTAGGACTGGAAAAACAACTCAAGTCGTTGTTTGGACGATCAGTAAGTTTGCCCGGCGGTGGTTATCTGATTATTGAACATACAGAAGCGCTACACGTTATTGATGTAAACAGCGGTAATAAATCAAATTCAGAAGAAGATCAGGAAGCAACCGCTATTAGTGTTAATCGGGAGGCAGCCAAAGAGATAGCCCGGCAACTTCGGTTGCGCGATATGGGTGGAATCATCGTCGTAGATTTCATTGACATGAAAAAAGCAGATAATAAAAAACTTCTGCAAGACATCATGCGCGATGAAATGAAACCCGAACGGTCTAAGTTTACAATTCTTCCGTTAACGAAGTTTGGCCTGATGCAGATTACGCGCCAGCGTGTTCGGCCAGAAATGAATATTGTTACCCGCGAAGTTTGCCCGACTTGTGGCGGCACAGGTACAATTCAAGCCAGCGTTTTGGTAACTGATGTAATCGAAAACAATCTCGATTACATTCTGACGAAGCAAAATGAACACGGCATTTCAATTTCAATGAATCCATTCTTATATGCTTACTATACCAAAGGCATTTATTCGAAACAGATGCAGTGGTATTGGAAGTACAAAACATGGGTCAAAATTGTAAAGGACACTTCACTGGGAATTGTTAACTTTAAGTTTATCAATAAGTCTGGGGAGGAAATAGAAATCAGCAGTAGTGTTTAAAAACGTAGTAAAATTTTACTACGTTTTTATATGTTCAAGGCCCGACTCTAGATCTAGAGTCGGGCCTTGAACATATAAATGTATATAAATCTACTCAATGAAGCACTTCCATTTCCATTAATTCTCCAAGCATTTCTTGGCCAATCACCTCTTCAACCGACTCAACCGTATTTAGATTTAGCAGTAAATCGCGTAAATCCTCAGTAATCTCATAGGTCTGGTAAAGCTGTCGATCAAAGAGAATGGGGGCTTGTTGAAGATCGCAAAGTGAATACCGCTCTTCATTAAAAACAGGCCGCAAAGTCTCTCTTTTTAAGACATTAGTGGTGCGTTTTTCAGGCTCCAAAAATGAATGGATGTAATTCCATCCTTCCCATTGTTCAGGATATCGCTTCAGAAACGGCCAGAATGCATCGTAAAGTTGCTGCATGGCTTCCTGGCAATAAATCTCCCGATCACTTCGAACAATGGGTATAATTGGCTTTTGATAATGAAGCACGTTTGTCATATCAGGCTGGCGGTAACTCACGACCGGCACAATAGGCACCCCTGCCGCGTGCGATAAGTAACCGACGCCCTTTCGCGTCAAAACATGCCGATCTCCAAAACGAACCGACAGAAACTTGTCTTCTTCTCCCGGCTCGGGGGCTGTTTCGTGACTACCATCCACGTAAACAACCAGAGATCGACCTGCTTTCAATTCACGAAGCATCGTTAGCCCAGCCGATGGACTTCCTGCATCAACAATTTTAAAAACATTGGTCAGGGCGTATTTACGGCGCAACTCATCAAAAAGTTTGGTTATGCCATCGCCCTGATTTCGGTTCATATTGCTGCCCAAAAGTTGGACACAATCCACCCCCTGGCGGAACAATACGGTAGTTAACAAACGATACGAGCCAAGATGATACGTACAATAAATCTTTGGTCCGTCGTTTTGCGAAAAAAGAGTATTCTTGCCACGGAACTTTACCAGTTCACCCGCTGTCAAACAATTTTGATCGAAGGACGTAAACATTTGCTGCAACAATAGCTCACGAAACAGAGTTTCATGCTTGCTGCGGGGGATAGAAGGCATGATATTCTCAACGTTCGCAGAGAACGTAGTAAATTTCATTAAATATCCCCCTTCTTTGCGTAAATCGACTTGGTTGAACGATTCGCGACAACGGTCCAGCTCCTGTCGATAAAGTTGATGTGCGGTTGGCATGAATTATGCGCTTAAAGTAGTGAAAGCGGTTGTGCCATTCGTTCCTTTACCAGTTAGCCAAGGGCAACATTCACCGTCTCCAGCTAAGAACTTAAGTACGTTAGCTGTCTCATCTTTAGCAGCAAATAGAAAACTTTTTTTAGACGCTTGAATTGCTTTGATGGCGAATTGCTTTTTCATAGTAACTATCGGTTTGATGTTGTTTGCTTTGGTTATTGGCGCCTTTTACAGGGCCTTTTTGTTGATACAAAGCTAGCAGTCAACCGAACGGGCAACAATCGCAAAAAAGTCACATTGGCATGTTGGAATTAGTAAAATTTTACTCTTATCTTAGTCCTGATTTTTGCTAAGGCAGCATGAAAGAAATACAACTGACCAGAACTTTCTTAAGGAAGCCGCTCTACAGCGTTGGCCTCTTTGTGGGGCTTCTACTGCTTGTAGAAGGTCTAGCCTGGACTGTTTCCTATAACGAAAAAGTAACAATCGTTACACGCTTTGGTGGTTTATTGCCTTATATAAGCATTTTGCTCCGGGGTTATATTCTTCCAGAAATATGTACGGCCTATATTCTGGTCACACTTATTAATCAATACCATGTCCGTTTTCGACTAATAGCCGTTGGGATGACTGTTGGTGATATCGGTCGATACGAATTAAGTTTACTACCAATTATCCTAGTCTCTTTCTTTGTATTTAATCCTGTAACACAGACGGTCCGTTTTGTGATGGAACAATTTCCGGACTATTCGTTTGCTAATTATTGGAAACAATACCTTGGTGATACTTTTGCTTGGGCCATGTATTTTCGGTATTTGATGCCTGTTTTTATTCTTGGTTATCTGATCGTCAATATTTCCTTGATCTCTGATTACCTGCAACAACGGCAGGATGCCCAAGAGATTGCAGAAGCTGAAGCAGCTCAAACCATGCAAAAGGCTCTAGCGCTGTCGGCCACATTCACACCTAAGCCAATTACACCTTCACCTTATCTGGCTTACCTGAAAGGCAAAAATTCATTTGGGGAATTAGACTTCCCGGTTAATGATGTTTATTACTTTACCATTGAAGAGCGGTTTTACTATGCAGAGTTAACTAAAGGACGTTATTTGATTAGTAAAACATTGAACGAACTGGAAGCCGAATTAGACCCCACTCAATTTTTTCGTATCAAACGCGATTATATCGTTAACCGACAGGCTGTATTAAACTACGCCTATTGGGAAAATGGAAAATACATTGTTCGTCTTAACACGCCCGAAGGACATGATATTATTGTTCCGCGTGCCCGAATGCATGAATTCCGGGAATGGCTACAGGGTAATCAACGACCTTATGCTGATACTGACTCGTTCATGCTTGCCTCCTAAAACTCCCTCTTATAAGTAGTTCTTGACCGCAATACTATATTTTGGTAACTGACGGCAGCTATTTAACTGTAATTTTTTAGCAATGTGTGCTTTATGGTTTACGGCTGTTCGATAACTGATATTCAGTTGATCGGCAATGTCGCTGGCAGTATGTCCGTTAGCGACCATTCGTAGCACTTCACGTTCACGCTGGGTTAATCGGCTGAGTTCATCACGAGTTGTATCAGACATTACCTCCATGCCCAGGTTTTTAAGCAGACTCATAAAGCCATTGCTATAATAACAGCCACCGTCACTAACAGTCTGAAAGCAACGGTACAATTCATCCAGCCCATCGGTTGCATACAAAAAGCCAAAAAAGCCGATTTGCATAGCCTTGGCAACCATACGCAGATCAGGGCTGCGGGTATATAATATGAACTTCGTTTGTTGATTGGATTGTTGCATCTGCTCAACAATATCAAAACTTCGTTTCCCCGAAATCTCCGATTCCAGAATTACGCAATGTGGGCGTTTCACTCTGATTTGCTGGAGGGTATCCTCCATTTCAACGGCCCGGCCTACAACATTATAGCCTTGCTCCTTTAAAAGTTGACTCAACACTTCACAGTTGAACAGTTCTGACTGGGCAACAAGAATCGAAAAATCCCGGCGACGAATCGCAAACTTTTTAGTGGTCTCCTCACCACTGGCTAATTGATTCATGGTCTTTTACACGTATAGGTGGATCAATGTAACAACGATATATATCATTCGGCAAACCCTTATGCATGAAATCAACCATTTCCCGGATGAAATCAACCATTTGGGTCAAACTTTTTGGGTGATTTCATCCGGGAAAATGGTGATTTCACGCATAAGGGTTTGCATTGAGCCTACTGACGGGCATACTTTTGATTATCCAATTGCAAAACATATTATTT
The DNA here is from genome assembly GCA_964263725.1 of Spirosoma sp. Lineage (GTDB taxonomy): Bacteria > Bacteroidota > Bacteroidia > Cytophagales > Spirosomataceae > Spirosoma. Next base: position 10,948 of record CAXVWN010000229.1, on the reverse strand, counting down.
GACCATCGGATGATGAATCAGGAAGAATCAGCAACAACGTTCGGCTACGAAGCCTCGGAAGAGGAGATCCAAAAAGTGATTTTGGCATGGGCGCAGGCAACTGAAGCGTTTCATTATCGCTTCGCCAAATTGGACCGAATTATAAATACGCTACAGGCAGCTGCCCGCCGACAGTCGTCGGCTAATAAGGCACGCTTGAATCGACTCATCGAATTGCGTCAGCATATGGGCGATGTTCTGATGACTTTATTACTTGATATGTCGGGTCAGAAAACCGGACAATCGAACCAACTTTCTAAACCCGGTCAACTCCACTCACATGCCAGCTTACTGGACGAGTTGAATCGGCAAATCGATGCCGAACTGATGACTAGCATCACAACGGTAGCGCAAGCGTAGTGTTCACCCTCCCTGTTGATAAAGGTCGGCCCCAGCCTATACAGTCTGGGGCTTTTTTTGGCATATTCCCTAACTTAGCCTGAGATGACAGTGCCCAAAAGGCTTGAAATTTCAATGTCAATCCGCTTAAAGTGCATGTACTCCGTTAGCAACTGATCGGCCTCTTCGGGGGCTTTACTACCTGACTCCCGCAGAAGTTGCTGTAGAGTTGTCATACGCTGTTCGGCCAGCATCTTTTTTATTCGTAGGATGTTCCGATAAGCAGCATCAGCTAAAATACCAATCTCGGCCTCCGAAGGCACCAAAATCTCATGCTTCAGCCAACCGTCACTAATTTCGTAGCGTGGCGTGGTCAGATGGATGGCTTGATTCTGAATTTCTATTTCGCTGGGTGAGTGACGATTCAGAAAATCGCCAGCCGTTAAAATATCACCCTTACTGTAAGCCTCCCGAAACAGGGCCAGAATCACATCATAAGGTGGAGTTTGAAAGTTAATCTCGTGCAATTCACTCAGTACATACTGACAGAGCGTTATACCAGGCTCCAGTTCGCGTGCGCCGTAGTTTATCAGCAACCGGACACATTCCTCCTCTTGATATGATATAGGCGATCTTACGGCCTTTATACGCTCATTCTTATCAAATCGTGCAGGAGTAGTCCCCGGAGAATCTATTTCAGGTGACTCAACACTAAATCCACCCAGCAGTGAATTTATATCATCCAGAGATGGCTCCGCCGAAACTGATGCAGGGCCAGACACCCTGCCTGAATCAGTAGAACGTTGTTGACGCTGTGAATCCTTATTACTTTGTTCTTGCTGCTTTCGAATTAGTCGGTTTATTTCCGAAATAACCGATTGCTCACCAACGTGAAAGAGCTGGGCGACGCGTTGAGAAAGTGTTTGGCGCTTAAGTGGATCAGAAATCTTAGTGATACTAGCGCAAACATCGGAGATTCCTTCAGCACGTTTATGCGGATTATCGCCCGCTTCGGCCAGCCACCGGCTGGCTTTAAAGTCAATAAAATCTTGTGAGTGGTTCTGAATGTAGGCTTTAAAGGCTTCAGCTCCGATTTTATGCACGTAACTGTCTGGGTCTTCCCCATCAGGCAACAGCAGCAGTTTCAGATTCAAGCCCTCCTCCAGTACCATATCCAAACCACGCAAGGCCGCTTTAATACCTGCCGCATCACCGTCGTATAGAATGGTAACGTTCGGCGTAAAGCGAGAAATTAGGCGAATTTGCTCGGTTGTAAGTGAGGTTCCCGACGAAGCAACCACGTTTTTGATCCCGGCCTGATGAAGAGAAATCACATCCGTGTACCCTTCCGTTAAATAACAAACATCTTCCTGTCGGATAGCCTGTTTTGCCTGAAAGATACCATACAGAACCTGGCTTTTATGATAAACAGTAGTTTCGGGTGAGTTAAGATATTTAGGTTGATTCTTGTCGACTTTTAAAATCCGAGCCCCAAAGGCAATTACCCGGCCCGATACATTATGAATCGGGAACATAACCCGTCCCCGGAATCGGTCAAATACTTTGTTATCGCCACCAGAAGCACCCTCCTTAACTAAGATTAGCCCGGCTTTTTCGAGCAGATCGCGGCTGTAGCCTCGCCGTTGCCCCTCTTTTAAAAGAGCATCCCACTGGTCGAGTGTGTAGCCTAACTCAAAAGCGTCGATGGTTGGGTTAGTGAAACCACGCTCTCTAAAATAACTCAACCCAATACTTTTACCTTCGTCTGTAGTCTGTAGCGTTTCCTGAAAAAAGGTTTTAGCAAAATTCAGGACAATGAGTAAACTCTCCCACTCATTTTGCCGTAAGAGATCTTCCGGTGTTTGTTCCTGTTCCTCAATTTCAACACCGTACTTTTTAGCCAGATAGCGCAATGCCTCACCATAGGCAATATTCTCGATGTCCATCACAAAGCGTACGGCATCGCCCGCTTTGCCACAGCCAAAGCATTTATAAATTTGCCGGGTAGGATTAACGTTAAACGATGGCGTTTTTTCATTGTGAAACGGGCAGCAGGCAATGTAATTGCTGCCGCGTTTCTTAAGCGAAACAAAGTCGTTGATTACCTCCAGAATGTCGGTTGACTGACGGATTCGTTCAACAGTTTCTTCAGGGATACGCATTGAGTAAATGCAGGTTAATATAGTTTATCAAATGTACGGCGAAAGCTGCCTGTTGGCTATCTATCTTACGCTGGCACAAAAAATTATGTTGTCTATTTTTTGGCAACATAATTGCTAAATCCATCATTAGGCGACATGGTCCTCTCTGATTGATAAGTATTTACTTTCCATGAATCAATATGAATACACATTTTCCTCTTTTAAGGCGTAAGCAGCCCATTCAAACACCGGATTCAGAACGTAACCATTGGTTTTTTTTAGGAACATTGCTTTTACTGAGTTTGCTGCAAGCCTGTCGTATGCAGCCCTCAGATGATGTTCAGCCAACCGTGAATGGCAAATCGGCCGATCAGTATAGCAATGACGTGGCAACCCATTGGGCTGCTCTACAGCTGAAGATAACCAAAACAACCGCGGGCTTTACCCCGCCTGTGGCCTCGCGAGCCTATGGCTACGCAGGTGTAACCATGTACGAATCAGTAGTTCCCGGTATTCCTACCCGAAAATCGCTTGTCGGCCAACTTCAAGGCTTAACTACGTTACCACAAGTTGAATCAGGAAAAACTTACAACTGGGCCCTAAGTGCCAATGCATCTCAGGCAGCCATTCTGCGTAGTCTATATCCGACCACAAGTGCAGCCAACAAGGCGACGATTGATTCGCTCGAAACAGCAATACAAACGTCATTTAAAGATGCAGATGAGACGATTAATCAGCGATCAACCGAGTTTGGGAAGAAGATTGCCGATGCGCTTTTTGAATGGTCGAAAACCGACGGGGGCGACGCGGGTTATACGCGTAATTTTCCGGCAAGTTATATCGTTCCAACTGGGGCCGGCCTTTGGCAACCCACAGAAAACGGCCAGAAAATACCAATGCAACCTTACTGGGGTAAAGTCCGAACATTTTTGAAAGCGAATAGTGATTTGCCAATGCCCAAGCCATTGCCCCATTCGACCGATATAAAATCGGCCACCTTTGCTCAGTACCTCGATGTATATGCTAAATCTAAAAACTTAACATTAACCGAAAAAGAGATTGCTGTTTGGTGGGCCGATAACCCGGTAGAAACCTTTACACCACCAGGCCATTCCTACAGTATTGCCCGAATTGCCGTATTAACGGCTAAGGCCGACTTAGCAAAAGCGGCTGAAACGTTTGCGCGCACAGGCATTTCGGTGGCAGATGCGTTCATTTTATGCTGGCGTTGCAAGTTTGAATACAACAACATCCGCCCCTATACCTATGTTCGGCTGGCGGTTGATCCAGCATGGGTGCCTTTCTGGCCTGCTCCTCCTTTCCCAGGCTTTCCTTCGGGGCACGCGACTCAATCATCGTCGGCAGCCACAGTCTTAACAGCCATTTATGGCGAAAATTTTGCCTTTACAGATGATTCGCACGTTGGTCGTTCTAAAGATGCTCTGCGAAATATAGAATTTAAAGCACGTTCGTTTACGTCTTTTACACATGCTGCTCAGGAATCGGCTGACTCACGTTTTTACGGCAACATCCATACGCATCAGGACAATGAGACAGGGTTGACCGAAGGCAAGAAAATCGGCGCCAACGTTAACGCGCTGGCCTGGCAGAAATAAATTTTAATGAGAACGAAAAGGGGAAGAAGCGAGCTTGTAAGCTCGCTTCTTCCCCTTTTCGTTCTCTCCTATCAAGGCTTAGTAAGCTCTCACTAACTTGCCTTCCATAAAGTTTACAAAAGCTTTGTTAACAACGTTATTACCACCGGGCGTTGGATAATTTCCGGTAAAATACCAATCGCCAGAATGGTTAGGACAGGCTTTGTGAAGATTCTCAACGGTCTGATAAATAACGGCCACTTTGGCGGTTAGGTCAGTAGGTGTAACAATTTGAGCTACTTTTTTAGATAGCTCTTCGTGGGTAAACGGCTCAAACAGCGCTTTTACGTAATTCTGTTTGGAGGCATTTCCCGATTCAATAGCGGCTACACATTGGGCATAGACCTCATCGAGTAGTTCTTCCTGACCCCGATCGCGAAGCAATTCGAGCGCAGCCCTGAAACCAATGAATTCCTTAAACTTCGACATATCAATGCCGTAACAGTCAGGAAAACGAATTTGGGGTGCCGACGAAACGATAATAATTTTCTTGGGTCCTAACCGATCCAGCATACGCAGGATACTCTTCTCAAGAGTTGTACCCCGCACAATTGAATCATCAACAACAACTACGTTGTCCTTTCCTTTCTTGATAACCTCAAAAGTCGTGTCGTATACATGCGACACCATATCATCACGCTGTGAGTCGTCGGCGATGAACGTGCGCAATTTTACATCTTTAGCAACCAACTTTTCAATACGTGGCCGGAATGAAAGTACTCGATCCAGCTCTTCTTCGAAAAGAATACCATCCATGATGGCTTTTTTCCGCTGCTTGGCCAAATAATCTTCCAAACCCTCTACCATTCCGAAGAAGGCTGTTTCAGCCGTATTTGGAATGTAAGAGAAGACCGTATTTTCGAGATCGTAGTCAATCTCCTTGAGAATCTGCGGAATAAGCAGTTTCCCCAGTGTTTTACGTTCGTTGTAAATATCAGGATCAGTAGCTCGCGAGAAATAAATGCGCTCGAAGCTGCATGATTTCTTTTCGATTGGTTTCACAAACTCCTGCTCCATATACTCACCATATTTATCAATGATGAGTGCATGACCGGGTTTCACTTCCTGAATAGCGCTATATTCGACGTTAAAGGCCGTTTTTATAGCCGGTTTTTCCGAAGCCACCACAACAACTTCATCATCGGCGTAATAATAAGCAGGACGAATACCAGCGGGGTCGCGGGCCACAAAAGCAGCTCCGTAGCCTGTCATACCAACCATGGCATATCCACCATCGAAATCCCGACAAGAGCGGTGCAAAACACGCTGCATATCAAGGTTATCTTCGATAATATCCGATAAATCCGGGTTTTCGTAGATCCCTTTGAATCGCTCGAATACGCGTTGGTTTTCTTCGTCCAGAAAGTGGCCGATTTTTTCCATCACCGTCACCGTATCAACCTTTTCCTTCGGATGCTGGCCCAATGATACGAGCTTGTCGAATAGCTCATCAACATTTGTCATGTTGAAGTTACCCGCTACAACCAGGTTACGACTGCGCCAGTTACTTTGCCGCAGCATAGGGTGGCAGTTTTCAATCTCATTGGCTCCATGAGTACCGTAGCGCAAGTGACCCATCCAGACTTCACCCGTAAAGGCAATGTTTTCCTGAAGCCATTTAGCATCTTTGGCCTTCTCTTTGTTGCCTTTGAGTGCCTTCCGAAATTTCTTATTAACCTTCTCGAAGATGTCCGTTACGGGTCGCTGATCGACTGAGCGGTAGCGGCTGATGTAACGGTGTCCGGCGGGTACATCGAGCTTGATGTTGGCAATCCCGGCTCCGTCTTGGCCGCGATTGACCTGCTTTTCCATGAGCAGGTAGAGTTTGTTGGCTCCATAGAGCGCGGTTCCGTACTTGTCAATGTAATATTGGTACGGTTTGCGGAGCCGTATTAAGGCAATGCCGCACTCATGTTTGATGGCGTCGCTCATGCAAGAGTTTGTCGAAGCACGTGGATTTTAGTCAATGATGAAGTAACGGCTCTGCCTTGGCAATGGTTCGGCAGGGCGTTAAACAAAAGTAGGCAAAAACGGGAAGCTAGCTATTCTCAAGACGGTTTGTTTTTGTAACCCATTGGTACATTAGTAAATAAATAATGACCGATGAAGCCGTACCAATCAGCGAACCGGCAAAAACATCTGCTACAAAATGCTGAAACAGATACACCCGAGAGTAGCCCGTTAATAAACCTAGAAACAGCCAAAAAATGCCTCTATCCTTTCGGTGGTCCAGAAACGCCAGCAAACCGAACATAGCAAAAGCCGTTGTGGTATGGCCCGATGGGAAGCTGTTATAACTGTGAATATCCAATCCTTTAATAATGTGATACTCAAATGTTGAATGCTCAAAAAATTTGAGAGGACGGGGCGAGCCATCAAAGATAATCTTCTTAAAAAACTCGGATGTTAATGAAGATAAAACGAAACTCGCAAAGCCCATCAGGCCAATACGCCAGTTAAAAATCGCCAGGATGATACAGACAACAACGAAAAATACGCCGTCGCCCATGTAGGTAACGTAAGGTAGAAGTAAGTCAGCAACGGGACTATTACGACTGTTGACCCACTGCATTAACTGTTCCTGCGTGTAAAACCATTGTAATGTCCCAACTACAACCAAGGCCAGCGCATAGGTCAGAAAAAAGAGCCGGTTTTTACGCAACAAATCGAATAGCATCAGAAACACGTGGTCGGGTTAATGGGCGGGAGCCGCTTTTTCGACAGTAATACCGACACTCATAATATTGAGTAATGGGTCCTGGCGCATGTACTGCCGGATTTGCATCGTGTATTTACCCGGCTTTGGAAAATGGTAATTACGCTTCATCAGAAACTTATGATCGAAAAGGTCGCCTAGGCCATCGCCGTTGGGTTTACCCGTTTTAGGGTCCATCAAAATCAATTCATCTAACCGGGATTCGATTTCTTTACCAGTCGCATCGCGCAGATAGCGAGTCAAATAGAGATTATAATAGCCGTAAGACAGGCTATTACGAAGGTTATAGTAAATATTGTAAGGCTGCGACGCATCAGTAATGTCGAACGTAAATGACGGTGCATTTTTAATATACCATTTGCTGTCTTCAATATCCGTGTACTCCTTATAAACTGCGTTTGTGTCGCAGCCACCAGCCAACAGTGCAATAACTAGTATTAATCCCAATCGTTTCATACCTCACCTAAATAGACTACAAAGCTACGTCGGGCTGGTTGGCTTTTCAAATGACTATAGACCAAAGTCGTGACCACAAAAAACTATGTAAATAGTTTGCAAACGATAAAAATAGTTTTAAGTTTGTTTTATGGAAAAGCTAACTGCCAAAGAAGAAGAAGTGATGCAAGTGCTCTGGAAGATGGAGCAAGGCTATGTGAAGGACATGGTGCCAAAATTTACGAATCCTCCCTTACACTACAACACTGTTTCAACCATTGTCCGTAACCTCGAAGAAAAAGGCTATATCGGCCATAAGGCATATGGCAATACACACGAATATTATCCAATTATCACTAAAGAAGCGTATCAGAATCGGTTTGTACTTACGAGAGTTGTTGATGAATATTTCGACAATTCATACAAGAATTTAGTGAGTTACTTTGCTAAGAATGAGAAGATTTCGGCCGATGAACTACGGGAGATTCTGGCCATGATCGAAAAGAAATAGCGATATGGAAACTCTGCGCTACGTTGTTTTAGTCAATGGGTTGCTGGCCATTGTGAGCGTTGCGTACTACGCTCTGCTCAGACGCGAAACGTTTTTTGGCGCAAACCGGCTGGCACTATGGCTAGGTCTGACCAGTGCTCTCATACTTCCCTTACTTGAGCTACCCGACTGGCGACCGCAACCCGTACGGGCTGCCATGCAGCGAACAGCGCAGGTTATTGTACCAAAAGTTTTGCCCAAATCGCACCGTCCTCAAGCAGACGTAGCGATTACGTTTCCTAACAAGGAGACGTACCCGGCTTTTCAGGAACAGCAGGAAAAATTCGTTTGGTCTTGGCAAGCGGGCTTGGTTATTCTCTATTTCGCGGGTGTTTTCGTGTTGTTAATTCGTTTTGGCATTCAGTTGGCGTCGCTACAAAAAGCCATTGCCCACTCAATACATGAGCGGTACAACGACTTTACATTAGCATGGGACAAGCACGCTACGTCGCCTTTTTCGTTTTTCGGCTGGGTAGTTATCAATCCCAATCAGCACGAACCTGATGAACTGGAACAAATTCTCAGGCACGAGCGCGTTCATGTTCGGGAGCGACACAGCGTTGATATGATCGGGGCCGAATTGGTCTGTATTGTTTTCTGGATCAACCCGGCGGCTTATTTATTTCGGCAGTTGATTCACCAAACGCTCGAATTTTGTGCCGACCGGGCTGTATTGGCTGAAGGCGTTGATGCTAAAGCCTATCAATACAATTTATTGAAAGTGAGCCTATCGTCGGGCCAGTCGACCATTACCAACCATTTTAGTAAGTCACAACTCAAATCCCGGATTGCCATGCTCAACCAACAACAATCTTCGAGAGTTACTTGGCTAAAATATCCCGTTTTCTTCATTGCAGCGCTAACAGTGGCATCAGCATTTGCGCACCCACAGCCTATAAAAGCACTGCGTAGGTATGTACCGAAGTCTATAGCAGAACCGGCGAAAGACCCTTTTCAACTTGTCGAAAAAGCCGGGCAGCTAGTCAACGTTAAATCTATTGAACCAGGAATTGATAAAAGCAATGCACAAAAGGCGCTTATTCAGCAAAGTAGGCTACAATTAGATTCTGCAAGCCAGCAGCCTCAACCCGATACTGTACAAGTTAGTCCGTCGCGGTATATGCAGTATGACGGGGATAAATTATACTGGATTATCACACCGAAGACAAGTTTCGATGATCTAGCCGTCATGAAACAGGAATTTGAGCGTCATGGATATAAGATGAAGGTTCAGACGTTAAAATATGATCCGCAGAAGGCCTACATTTCAGACATTAAGATAACAATTATCAGACCAACAGCAGGCGTTAGTGACTTCGAGGAAACGGGTGTGAATGGGGGACCAATACGATCACACGGGGGCTACAATGGCATAAATGCGTTAAAGACTGTTGCCGCAGTGGGGTCTTATCCGTTTAAAAATGATTTTCTGCACATCCCGCAAGGACTTATACAAATTGCCAGCAATGAAGAACTCCCTGTAACTAAGTCAATTAATGATCAAAAGATGGACTCCCTACTAGCGGAGGGTCAACGTAAATATGGCTATTTAGGCATGGGGTTCCGTAAATTCAATCAACACGAAATTATAGAGCAATCCAAACCTAACAGCAGCCTGGGAGTTAAACCTGATGGCTCACTTTATGTCAATGAAGGACCAAGCCCCTGGGTTATCAAGGCTTTTATCAACAACGAACCGGCCACATTAGAAGAAGTCCGCAAACTGAAGATTTCTCAGATTTATACTTTTGCCGTAATCTTAGGATATGACTCAGCCATGCAGAAACGATCAGGCACGGACTACTTTCTTTTTTATGTTAACTGAAATCGGATATGTATTCCTTCACTAATCGTTTCAGCGGCCCTTCTTTACGCCAACGTATCGGAATGATCAACGGCCGACGCTCCGGTGCATTGGCCTGGTGGCGTTACGTAGCATGGGTACTTCTTATGGGTGGAATGGCCTTCGCCTGTCGACATAAGAATGTTGATTATGAAGGAACTGTCCACAAACTTTCCAACGCGCCGTTTCCCACGTCTAACGCGACGCGCGTTCTGGCAGCGGAGCTTGAGATGGCTGCTAATGTTTGGTTTCGACAATCAACCCTGTTACCACTTGACAAGAATATTGTAATAAAGGATCGGCAAGTGAGCATCAGGCCGGTGAGCAGTTATCCAGAGATTTTATCACTACGGAATAATCATCTGGCCCTTAAACTACCAGATGGAAAGCGGGCTAACGTGTTCATAAATGGGCAACCATCGACGGCAACAGCCTTATCGGAGTTGACTTTTGAGCAAGTGGAAGACCTTTTTGTTTATCAAAAATGGGATGATGCTACAGGTGCGGATAAATTCCCGGAAATGTATCGTGTGTTCATCAGTACAACGCATAAAACACCAAAACTGAATCGATTAAGGGAAAACTGGAAACAGTATTTACTGGCAAATGCCGTATCTGATTATCCGCTCGGAAAATCGAGTGCGTTTTCGATGAACACGTTGCTCGAAGCCACTTTTTTCAACAACAAACTTACTTTTGTAAAGCGCACTAAAAAAGATTATCTGCAACTCTACGATGAATATGCCAGTGACATTGATCTGTATATAAATGGATTACCCGTTACGTCTAAAGATATTGAGTCTGTTCATGTGCGTGAAGTAGACAAGCTTTATACGCGCGAACGTCCTTTTGGGGAATGGACTGATGGACCAAATCAACAACATCGATTTACACTATTTATCCAAACAGCGCCTAAACGCGCCAATCGTGACAGTACTTACTACGTTTTCAGCCCCTTTTATTCGGGTGATTTTTAAGGAATTTCAGTAGATCCATTATCAACCAATAACCCCGGCCATTTGACCGGGGTTATTGGTTAGGAAGTTTTACCAGTTGGCGTAGGCCTCGGTGTGCTAGTCTCCGGCCCACGTGGCTTTTTCTTTTTCTTTTTAGTCACCGTTCGGGCGGTATATTTAGCATCTAGTTTTTGTAGATCGCTGTTAAGAGCAGCCGCTGTAACGTGCTCTTTTTCACCAAATGGAGTTAGCACGTCAAACGATTCGGGAATAA
>CAXVWN010000228.1:0-6015 GCA_964263725.1 Spirosoma sp. | reverse complement strand
TCAATTTATTCACGCTAGCGATGAAGCACAATATTTCAGCCAAAGACTTGGGTGATACGCTTCTTGCTTATCCAACACACGGGTCAGATTTGAAGTCGATGCTACCTGTGTAATTTTCCGCTGACTGAACGGAGGGTCGGCCCGTTGATACGGGTTCTCCTTTTAAATGAAAAATAAACCCGTAATGAGTTGACTTTTAAAACTTTAACCAAAGTATAGTATTTTGCTATTTACATTCCACAAGATACCCGTTATTAATGGAACAGGAAGTCCGGTCACAGCGCCTTCGTTACCACGAAATTGATTTGCTTCGTTTTCTAGCAGCCTTTGTTGTTTTACTTTTTCATTATACCTTCCGGGGCTACGCTGCCGACCATCTTAGTCCAGTACACTATCCACTGCTTGAGAATATTTTTAAATATGGTAACCTCGGGGTGGAGCTATTCTTTATTATCAGCGGCTATGTGGTGCTTATGTCGGCTTATAACAAAACGGTCAGGCAGTTCTTTCTCTCGCGTGTTGTCCGACTCTACCCGGCTTTTTGGGTAGCCTGCACAATCACATTCAGTGTGATGTATCTATTTGGTCCCGCCAAAGGAATGCTTGGATGGTCTATATTTATAGAAGCATCGATAAAAAAATATATACTTAACATGACTATGCTCCAGCAGTTTTTCGGCGCTGGGGATCTGGATGGCGTGTATTGGACTTTATCGTACGAGATAATTTTTTATTTTCTTATTTCGTTATTGCTGGCTTATCAGCTAATGCGTTACTTGATTTTTATTTTAGGCGGCTGGCTACTCTATTCAGCATATGCCGGATTTGCTATATTCACATCACCTTTCGCTACGCTTTTGCTGCCAGCTTACGGTCCTTTTTTTATTGCTGGTATGCTGTTTTATCTTTTACAGCAAAAAATGGGAAATGCGAAGCAACTATACGGTCTATTGATTGGCTCTTGGGTCTTAGCGGTTCGGCATTCGCTGGCGCATGCGAAAGATAATGCTGAATACTATCATACGTCGTTTTCGCCACTAGTTATAGCTGTTCTGATAAGCTTGTTCTATCTCTTGTTCCTCTTGATTATTTTTAGGAAAATTGATCTGTATCGATATAAATGGCTTTCTTGGTTAGGGTCGCTTACTTATCCACTTTACCTTTTAAACCATAATTTGGGCTATATTCTTTTTCAACGATTAGGGGGAAAAACAGACAAGTACGTATTACTTATTGGTATTATACTCTTTATGTTACTCCTTGCTTATCTGCTTCATGTTTACGTAGAAAAGCGGTTTAGTACCTATTTAAGAAGCTGGATAATCAAACAACTAAATCGGCTTGACCGGCATGTGTCTCCTCTCTAGAAAATGACAGAATCATATGCGACTGTAAGTAGACTTTCTACACTTACATAGACATTGAGTTGAGTAAGATATAATTTGGTATACTCCGAAAGTAAGAAATAGTACCCTTTCAAATCGTTATTTAATGCTCCGTTGTTTGGTGGGTCAAATCCTGAATTAATCTCTCTATGTAAGAGTATAGTAACGTATTAATAAAGTTGTATCTATGCGCAAAATATGCTTCTCGTATGGGTGAATTGTATGTAATAATCTGGACTATACATGATTCCTGATGCCAGCATCTTCAACCAGAATCGTCTCAAAATCAATGGGATTCTGTAACGTCCGATGCATTGGACACTGGTCAGCCATCTCTACCAATCTCTCCCGCTGACCATCGGTGAGATTTCCGTTTAAGATCAGCTTTAAAATGAAAAGAGACCTTTTTGTTTCCATATTACTCGTGTATTCCACGTGAGCAACTGCCGAATCGAGGGGCCACCCTTTTCGGTCAGCATACATTCGCAATGTCATAACGGTACAAGCTGCTAATGAGCCCGCCAATAACTCGCCCGGCCCCATGCCCCGGTCCTGGCCACCTATCTCAACGGGCTCATCAACTACAATAACCTGCGAATCGGTTGAGAGGTGAGTTTCGTATTTCGTCCGTTCGATGCGTGCGGTTACTATAGCCATTAGAGTGTACAGGCAATGAGGTGAATGTTAGATGAGTAGTGGGGTTAACGCACCATTAGTAACGAACGTGTAAAGAAAAATTATTGACCCCACTGTGCTGGATTTTGTCGCCAGGCGGCTAGTGATTCCATGGCATCTGCCGAAATGTAATCGAGTGCCTGTGCTTCGATCAATAGCGCGTCGTAATTACTGAGGCATACCAGAGGCACATTTTTACTGGCAAAATTCTGATCGGCTAAGGGAAAACCATATGTGAAAATGGCTGCCATACCCAACACTTCGGCACCAGCCGCCTGTAGGGCATTAACTACTTTCAGCGAACTGCCGCCCGTAGAAATTAAATCCTCAATAACGACCACCCGTTGCCGGTCCTGTAAATGTCCTTCAATTTGCTTGCCCATTCCGTGCGCCTTCGGCTCAGGTCGGACATAGCAGTAAGGAATTCCCAGAACATCGGCAACTAACGCACCTTGTGGAATGCCCGCCGTAGCCACGCCCGCAATTACCTCGACCGATGGAAATCGTTGCCGAATAGCATCTGCTAATGCATTTTTGATGTAGGTGCGCACTTCGGGGTACGCTAGTGTAACCCGATTATCGCAATAAATAGGTGATTTCCAACCCGAACTCCATGTAAACGGTTCATTGGGCTTGAGCCGGACAGCCTGCACGTCAAGCAGATAGCGCGCTACGGTTTTTTGAACAGAAGATATAGTCACAATTTAATAGAAAATGGCACAAGCAACAGAGATTTATTCTTTTCTCAAATGGACTTTCACGGTATCAATTCGTGTGCCGTCCATTGAAATAATGGTAAAGGTAAATGGCGAAAACTCAATTATCTCGCCAACTTGGGGAACATCTTCGTGGGTCGCCAGAATTAGTCCGCCCAGCGTATCGTAATCTCCTTGAGGAATGGTCCAGCCGTATGTTTTATTCAGATCGTCAATTTCGTGTCGGGCGCTCAATAACCAGTTTGTCTCGTCGAGCTGCTGCTCAACCCAATCTTCGTTGGTGTCATATTCATCCTGAATCTCGCCAAAAATCTGCTCGACCATGTCTTCAACACTCACAATACCCGCCGTGCCACCAAATTCATCGACTACTAAAGCCAGACTTTTTCGTTCCGACAGAAAGCGTAGGAGCAAATCCTGCGCGGGCATGGTTTGAGGAACAGTAATAATGGGTGTAATGATTTCTTCAACGGTGGCCGGTTTTTTAAATAAGGCCAGTGCATGGCAATAGCCAATAACATCGTCAATCGTGTCGCGGTAGACCACAATTTTAGAATGCCCGCTATCCTGAAAAGCTTGCCGAAGTTCTTCGACGGTATCATCTACCGCGATGGCCGTGATTTCGGTTCGTGGCACTAAACAATCGCGTACCCGCACATCGCGAAATTCAATGGCGTTATTGAAAATCTTCGTGTCAACCTCTACATCTTTTTCTGTATCGGTTTTTTGGTTGAGTTGCTGGAGGTAATGGTTAAGGTCTGTCAGACCAAAAACCGGGCGGATTTCGGGATTGCGTTTGCCCAGTACATACCGAATAAAAAACCGTGCCGTGCCAACCAATACCCGAACAACGGGCGCGATTGTCTTGTAAATAACCCAAAGCGGCACCGCCAGGGCTTCCAGAAAACGATCGGGGTGAATAAGGGCCAGGCTTTTGGGGATGTAATCGGCTAAGGGCAGAAAAATGAGCGTCAGAATCAGGGTTTCAATCGTAATGAACACCGATTCGTGCGTTGCCCAACTTGTTGGCAAAATGACCGTTAGCAGCGGATTCAGCGCCATAACGCCCAAAACGGTGTAAAGCACCAGAAAGAGCGTGTTGCCCGTCAGCGTTGTTCCAACGAACAGAATAGGGTTTTTCAGGAAGCCAGATACTAACTTCTCACTCAGCGGCCCCTGTTTACTATGAAGCTCAAAATATAGCCGGTTGACCGATACGTACGCCATCTCAACCGCCGAGAAAAAACCAGCCAGCACAAGGGCAAGTAAAGCACCGAATAAAAGGGCGTAAGGTTCCAAATAGGGATTCTAGTTTATGGGTTACAGCTTATTATTATGTAGTGCACAATCAGTCTTGTATCACCTAATGATAGCCGTAAATTATTTCTTTTTCTTCTTGCGGTCTTCAACCATTTGTTTGATTGTTGGCGAAATAGTCTTTTCGCGTTCGAGCCGTTTGCTGCGAACATACTGAAATGCTAGTATAAACCCTAAAAATAGCATTAATAGCCAATAGCTATCGCCAAAGGTAGTGCGTTGATATTCGGCAATCCAGATGACTAAAAAACCAGCGGCAACGGCTAAAAGAAGAATTTCGGAAAGTTTCATGGAGTTGATTAGAGGTCATTAATTAGTTTCGGGTTAACATTCGGCGCAAGTCAAACTCCAGTTTGGATCACTTGCGCCGAATGTTAACTCGCTGGCTAACTAAGCCTTATTCTGCATCTTTCCAAATTCCCGATAGCGACGAACGGCGGCAATCAGGAAGCCAATGGCAACAATTAGCGTGCCGATCCAAAGTATATTGATCAGCGGTTTTTCAATAGCTTTCATAACAATATAGTCACGCTGCGTACGGTTGACGGCAAACGTGAATTTGCCGGTACGCGGGTCAATTTCGTTCAACTGGATTCGAACCCCTAACTCATCACTTACTTCAGCCGGATGGGCAACCATGCGGTTTTTGATGACAAAGGCCGGACTAAGAATGTGTTCGCCATTTTTGTCGAGCACTCGTATTTTAGCCCGAACAGCTGCGTCGGTCGAGCTAATTTCCAGGCCTTCCACTTCATTTGTTCGGACTACATCATCCAGAATAGCGACGTAATCGTTCAGGAAAAACGTGTCTTTAATGGCAACACTGTAGGTTTCGGTTTTCTCCCATGTGTTCTCTGCGCTTGGATCTGGTACAGACGATACGTAGGTGTACATATCACGGTCCGATTTATGACGGATGTCGGGCGAAGCCAGTAGGCCCATCCGTTCGTTTACCTGAGCACGCGGATACAGGTTGAAAATTTTTCCACCCGGCTCCCGGTATTCAACATCGTAATAGGTGTTTTCCGGATATAGGGCTAAGGTATCACCCTTCTTGTAATAGATTTTTCCGTTCTGCTCAAGGTCCCGCTGGGCGATACCGTGGAAATCACCCTCAATTACCTCGACATCTTTGCGTGGAATGTAGCCCGGCATGTCGCGGGCTTCGATACGCTGACCGCGATAGGTAAGTTGATAAGGCCCCATTTGCTCAGGCTGATTGAGCCATAGAAGCTTATTTTCTTTGTTTTGCCGGTTATTGTCTTTGGTGAATTCATCCTGTTTCGAGATGAGCAGACCGCTATTATTGATCGAAATCACCTTTGTATAGCCTGCCGAATAAAGAATACCAATAAGCATCAATGCCATACCGATGTGGGCAATAGCGCCACCCGATAGCCGGTAATTTCCCTGAATGATGTCCAGTAAAATTGTTCCGTTGCTCACTAAGGCGAAGACAGAAGCCACCAGCAAAGCCATGTAAACCGGATTCTTCATCTCGCCAAAAGCAATCAGACCGGCACTGATAAGCAAGGTTATGATGCCGGGCGTAATTAGGGCATCCCACTTTTTGTTATCCAGTTTGCGCCACCACATGTATTGGCCAACGCCACTTAGCAGGGCAATAACGACAAAAAACCAAATCTGAAATTTGCTGTAGTGCGAAACCTGATCGGCAGGAAGCGCCAGGTTTGACACTTTGCCGAATGATTCCAGAACTTTATTGTAGACCGGAATCGACGTTGTGGCAATGACCTGAAAAGCCGCCAGACATAATACCGTGGCACCAATAAATACCCAGAATTCTTTGCTATACACCGATGCTTCTTCGCTGTCAGCCGGGATATATTTCCACTTGCTGGCCGCCAGAACGACAGCTAACGCAACAAAAACCAGCAGATATAGTAACAATTGCCCCGATA
>CAXVWN010000227.1:0-8738 GCA_964263725.1 Spirosoma sp. | reverse complement strand
GCTTGATGTAACCAAGCCCGAACAGGTCGCGACCGCTGTAGAAGCGGCTATCGAACGATTTGGCCGGATTGATGTGCTGGTCAATAATGCAGGCTACGGCCAGTTGGGTTGGTTTGAAACCATTTCTGATGAACAGATTCGGAAGCAATCCGACACGAACGTTTTCGGAGCGATGAACGTCACCCGTGCCCTATTGCCCCTGATGCGGGCGCAACGCTCCGGGTATGTCTTTACGATCTCCTCAATGGCCGGGCTTGTTTCGGTGGCAGGCGGGGCCATCTATGCTGCGTCAAAGTTTGCGGTAGAAGGATGGATGGAAGGGCTGGCCGAAGAACTGCGACCGCTGGGTATTTCATCAACGGTGATCGAGCCCGGTTTCTTTAATACCGACTTCCTCGACAACTCTTCTGTCGCTTATGGAGCGCATGAAATTGGCGACTATGCCGAGGCATTCGCTAAGTTCAAAGAATTTCACGACACCATGAATCACAACCAGGTTGGTGATCCGGCCAAGTTGGGTTTGGTCATGCTACAGCTTTCGGAGATGGCTCAACCACCCGTTCGCTTAGCGGCTGGATCGGATGCGACGGGCTGGGTTATCGACAAAGCGGAATCTTTGCGTTCCAGCGCTGAGCAATGGCGGGAACTTTCAGCCTCTACCAATGCGGAGAGCGAAAGTAGTCCAGTTCATAGTGAATTGCGTGGTTAGCGGGCGAAATTTTCACAAAACAAAATCCTGTTTGTCAGCCAGTTATCACTGGACGCAAACAGGATTTTTTCATTAGTAAACCAACGTTTATCGGTGAACTTAACCCAAAAACAAAAATGCCCTTTCGCACGTCCAATCAGTAGCAAACGATAGGAGAGAATGTTGAGAATGTACTAGCTTATACTAGTTGTCCGAAATTTAAGTAGTCTAGGCTACCTACCTTTATGGCTTGCCATAGAAGGCTAGTAGCTCCTCCACTAAAATACCGTTAATTTTCATGCCCCTCAGGAGGCAATTCGTTAACTCAACACCTTCCAGGTTGCAATTGGTTACTGTACTACCCGATAAGTCACACTCATCAAATCGGAGGGGTCGCTGTTTGGCGGACGAATCATACTGGGGATGGCCTTCAGGAGGCAGGCCAATCCGGTGAAAATAGGCCCCGCCCAGTTGAGCGCCGTTAATCTCTAGATCACTTAAATTAGCATTCCTAATCCTAGCCCCTGTTAAAGACACATCGTCAAAGTAGGCCCGATTCAAATTAACGTTAAAAAATGTAGCGTCTTCGATACAGGCCTCTCGGATGTTGAGTGATGGTTGAGGTAAATTCGTCATGCGCTTCGGTAGTAGAGTTGATTTAGCCGCGTAAATGTAGTCTAGCCGCCCCATTGCCGAGGGGGGTATATACGACAAAGTAAGGGTGCATTACACCCTATTTTGTTGGTTCAACAAGTGCGTATAGGTTAGCCGACGTACGAAATACTTTAGGCTAAGTACTGGTGTGACTTGTCCGGTTTGGAGTAACTACCTTTTACGGGATATCCGTTAAGATCGTTTCATGTAGAGTCCCTTAAAAGGTAGTTACTCCAAAGCTGAACTGATTGGCGTATGACTTTGGTCAGCAATAGGGTTAGACCATCAACCGCTTTAAACCGCTTTCGATTCCTTGCTTAATCATCTTTCCGTACCCTTCCGTTGGTAAGTGATGCGTGTACGAAAGAGCCCGTTGATAATAGCTCCTGGCCTGTTGTGGATCGCCCAGTTCTTCGTACCCCTTTCCCACATTCAGATACAAGGATGGATAGCTAGCCGTAATACTGTCGTCTTGAATTTGTAGCGCCAGTTGTAAGGCTCTCAGATCCCAGTCTAGTTTTTCAGCGACTGAATTTTGCTGTCGGGCCAGATAGTGAGCGGCTGTAAATTTTTCAACGTCCGAGCTGGCTAAGTTCCATGCCTGCAAAAACAAATCTTTGGCTAGCTCTGGACTTTGGGCTTCCATCTCCATGCCTTTCACACAGAGTTGAATAACGGGATTGGTGGGATCAAATGGCATACTCGAACAATCGTTTGCTGCTGTATACGTGCTGTTTTGTTAACCTAGAAGAAAAGTTTAACAAAATTGGGGGTTTGTTAAACAGCTTTCATTACAGGCTAAAATTACGAAACGAAAACTATCGTTTTTCGCTGGACTACACTCATATATAATGTTAGCTCGTATCAGGCTAGGAGCGTTTTTTGCGACGCCATAGCTTCGAAGTTATCTAACTCATAAGTGGAATGTATAAGTATATTCTTGGAATGTACTCGTTGGTGCTTTTACAGTTGCTCAACTTTGTGCCAATCAAAATACAAAAACATGGACACAAATCACCAACCTAAAATCGTCTTAATAACCGGCGGAAGCCGGGGTATTGGTAAGAGTATCGCGCTGAATGCGGCAAAACAGGGGATTGGCATTATCATTACCTACAATAACAATTCCAACCTAGGCAACGATGTGGCGAACATGATTAACCGCAATGGGGGTAAGGCCGTTGCTTTACAGCTGAATACCTCAGACACCGCTTCATTTACGAGCTTTGCCGATCAGGTTCGGCAAGTTCTCAACAGCCATTGGGGCCGTGAGGACTTCGACTATCTGGTTAATAATGCTGGGATTGCCCAACGGTCGCTTATTAAAGATACAACGGAGGATATTTTTGACGAACTGGTCAATGTGAATTTCAAAGGCGTCTTTTTCCTGACTCAAAAATTGATTCCTTTAATTGTTGATGGCGGTCAAATCATTAACATATCATCAGGACTGGCCCGTTTTGCTTTTCCCGAAGTGGCGGTCTATGGAGCCCTAAAATCGGCAATAGAAAGTCTGACAAGATATTTTGCCAAGGAGTATGCTGGTAGAAAGATTCGCGTCAACAGCGTGGCACCGGGCGCAATCGATACGGAGTTTGGGGGTGGAAAAGGGGATGAGAGCCAGCGCGCGCAAGTCGCTGCTATGACGGCCCTTGGGCGTTTGGGAAATGCGGACGACATTGGTGGCTTTGTGGCATCGCTGCTCTCCGATGACAGTCGTTTTGTCAATGCGCAGCGTATTGAAGTAGGGGGCGGTATTTATATTTAACTTTGTCAAGGGGCAAGGTATGCCCCTTGAGGTTGTCACACCAGATGGGTAGTCTAGCTAGTTGACCGTGGAATACATCGATATCAAATCCATTTCAGAACTCCTTTCTTTTTTCCACTACGAGAAGCCAGTTCATCCCCTGATAGCCGTTGTCGATTTGTCAAAAGTCGATCGGTCACACCGGAAAGAAGGCGTCTTCTATCGATTGGATCTGTATTCAATCGCTTGCAAGAAACTAGAGGGTTCGTTCAAATATGGACGCACTGACTATGACTTTTCGGAAGGTTCTTTGATGTTTACAGCGCCAAACCAGGTTTTGTCACCTGGCATCGAAAACAAGGTTCAGGGGTGGGCTATTTACATTCACCCCCATTTTTTGTATGCCACTGACAAAGGCATAAAACTGACAGACTACGCTTTTTTCGGGTATGATACCCATGAGAGCCTGCATATTTCAGAAGCCGAAAAAGACATCTTGGAAAATTGCCTGGCCAACATTACCCGAGAAATATCGATTAACTTAGATGATCATTCTCAAAATCTTATAGTAACCAATCTCGATCTGCTCCTTTCCTACTGCTCCCGGTTCTACGACCGACAATTCTTAACCCGGGTAAAAGCAAGTAACGACGTCGTCGAAACCTTTGACAGGATTCTGACGGAGTATTTCTTCAACCCTAGCTTGATCGAAGTCGGCTTGCCTGACGTCAAGTATTTTGCCTCACAGCTTAATTTATCGGCAAACTACCTGACCGACTTACTAACCAAATATACGGGTAAGTCGACCAACGAGCATATTCATTTGAAGTTAATTGACAAGGCAAAAAGTTTGTTATGGAGTACAGATCATCCAATTAGCTCGATTGCCTACGATCTTGGCTTTGAACATCCTTCCCATTTTACTAAACTCTTCAGAAATAAGACCGGTTACTCGCCAAGAGCGTTTCGTCAGTTGAACTAATGACCTTAATGCTCAATACCTAGACCGGTACTTTTTTCATTGATCTGGTGGGATGCTTGAAAAGCAAAGATCCGAACTTGCCGCCGATGCAAGAAATGTGGGTCAGTAGATGGCATGTGGCCTTACCACAATGCGTCTGTAGCCTTCGATTTTCTGGATTAAGATTTAAAGTCCCGGTGCAATCGTCATCTTACAAAACGCCCCTCTTTAGAAGCATATTCAAGCAAAACCCTTCGTCTCATTTTTAGGAGCGTTTTATGGGACGGACTCTTTCAATAACTGTCAAAGACTATCAGTAGCATACAGTTTCGTCGGTGTCGCCAAATTTGGGTAGCGAGAATTTATTTGATAGCTTGTCACATCACCGGCTGCCCAGTGGGAATCGACGGGCCGCGATGCGGTCAAATCTGTTGGGTAGAGGTAGCTGACACATTTAGGACAGTCCGGGGTCGCCCGGGCGGGCTGCTGCCGTACATCCGTCACGCGAAACCTATACTATTTATTTTCCAGTTTAGTCTCTTTTTTAGGTACACTCAATGTAGTGCTGAGAACCAGACCAGCACTAATCAGCACGATATTCTTAACGATATATTGGCCTTCCAAAGTTAACGATACTGGTAATTGCCGCCAGGTTTCGGCAGGGAAAAACAGTAGGGGCAGGAACGTACCGGCCATTTGAAGGAACAGTAAAGCCAGCGTCAATCGCATAAAACGACCCAATAATAATCCCAAGCCAATCAGACACTCCCAGCCAGCCAGTACGGGTACTGAGACAGAAGCGGGTACTAACCCTGCAGTCAAGGTAAAAATTGTTCGGGCTGCTAAATTTTCAGCCGAGCTTAACCCCGGAAAAAATTTGACTGCCCCAAACCAAAGAAAAACTAGGCCTAAAGTCAGCCGAAGTATCTGTAGACTGTGTTTTGTCAGCCAGTCGACCAGTTTAGTTTCGATTCTACTAAATAACCGAAGGTATCTATAACCGTATCGGAATGCACTGTTTGATGACAGTAAGTTGAACCGAGGCAATTTATAATCAGCGCGAACCGGGCTTTGTGATGATTGTTTGACAGATATGCTCATGGAATTTGTCGTTCGTTTAAGTTTTGTTCTTGACTAAACAAAAGTGAGAACCTACCTGAAAAGCAGAAAAAAATACTAGTTCAAACGCATGTATGAAGCGTTAAATGGACATTAATAGCAAATTAATCGTTAGACAACAGCATGAAGTCGATTGTATGCCTCTCGTGGCGGATATACGGAGCGGCCCGCACGGATTTCCATGGGTTATGAAAGCGTTGACATATAATTTTTGTCATTTTCTTCTTTCTGCTGGCGATGAACCACCGAGCAGACCCAATGAATGAGCCGCGTGGGCGGTCCCATTGTCGTGAACTGCATTTAAGGCCAGCATTTTGTCGCTTCGGCGATCCGATCTTGCCTTCGCTTAGTTTGCGCCTGTAATAATTTGCAATTCGCCCGCTCCGATTTCTATGGTCTATACAAGTGAACATGGCTATAAACGTTTCTGGTTGACATCCACCTGGGGCTAAGCCGTGTTCATACGTAGTCATTCCCACAAAGCCAAGGCCGTATTTTTGAGGTAGTGGTCATTTGCCTAGATGCCTATACCTATTCGGCCTTCAATTGGTCGGCTGTGATCGTTGCAAACTCTAGTTGTCTACGTCAAAGAGGGTATCCTGAGACGATTAGTTATAATAACTGCTCAACTTTATCCATCACGCACAGTTTAACACAACGCTGCTTTGCTTAACACGACTTCAATACTATTTCGCCTAGCCATACTGGCACTTTCACTGGGGTTGCCAGTCACGGTTTTGGCTCAGACAACTCCCCCTGAAATACCCCTTTGGCCAAAAGGTGCCCCTGGCTTTGAAGATCGTCGGAACGAACCTGAACAGGCTGAAGACTATTGGGTAAGGCATATCAATAATCCATCCATAACGGTTTATCTACCACCCAAAGACAAAGCGACGGGGGCTGCCGTAGTGATTTGTCCGGGTGGGGGGCATCGGGAGCTTGTTTTCAATGCCGAAGGTCGCCAGCCAGCCCAGTACCTCAATAGCATTGGGGTAGCGGCCTTTGTGTTAAAATATCGGCTGGCCAGCGAAGAGAACTCCCCTTATTCGCTCGACAAGCACACCCGTGAGGATGCTTATCGGGCTATGCGGCTGGTTCGCAGCAAAGCGGACGAGTTTGGGATTGACCCTAACCGGCTGGGTATGCTGGGTTTCTCAGCGGGGGGCGATGTCGTAAGCCTGGTCGCTTACACCTCCGGGAAAGGCCCTAGCGATGCCCCTGATCCCATTGATCGGCTGGATGGAAGGCCCTCCTTTCAGATGCTGATTTATCCCGGCCCGCTGGGCCTTCCCAAAAGTGTTCCCACCGATGCACCGCCCGCCTTTTTACTGGTGGCCAATGATGATGTATGGTGCTCGGAAGTAGTGGTTATGTTACTCCAGAAGTATCGGGCAGCCAAGGTTCGGGTAGAAGCCCATATTTATACGCAGGGCAAACACGCCTTCAATATGGGAGACCGCTCGGACTTAAAATCGATTAACACCTGGCCGCAGCGGATGGCTGACTGGCTAACGGATAATAGCTTTCTTGAACCGGCTGGGAGCCCAGTCCATAAGTAACTAAACAGAAGAAGTTTCTTGGGCGCTTTTTCAGGCATTTACCCCAAAAGCTGGAAAAATATCATGTCCATCTTTTTTCGCATATTAAAAAAATAGGTCGGCTCAATACAAGGCTAGCGGCTGGCTCGTCGCTTAACTTTGCTGAATCGGTGACCAATCCCAACCAGATACACGAACCAGCCTAGTAGAACCACACCAATCACCGCTACAACCACCCATATCTTACCATCCTGGCGTAATAATTCTGTTAACTGATCCATAAATAGTTCATTATAAGTCTGGCGTATTTTGTAAATCGGATGACTGCTTAGTGGATGCCCTGTTCAGATCGTCCTGCTCATCTAACAACGTTTCCAACCGCCGTAATCTGACCCGAAGCTGAGTAATCCAAAAACTGGTGCTGGCTGAATAACGTTGAAATACCTATCTTTGAGTATGGTCTTAGAAACGGTCCGCCGTAGCGGCAGTCGCCTGCAAACATTGCGGGCTAACTCAGCAAGTCAAGTGATACGGCACCACCCCAACCGGCACGCAACGCTATCGTTGCTATGACTGCGGGCGCACATTTGTCAAAACCTACTCGCGGAAAGCCTGTGATCCCAGCGTTCAGAAACAGAT
Source organism: Spirosoma sp. (assembly GCA_964263725.1). GTDB lineage: Bacteria > Bacteroidota > Bacteroidia > Cytophagales > Spirosomataceae > Spirosoma. Next base: position 1,392 of record CAXVWN010000227.1, on the reverse strand, counting down.
TGTGCCAATGGTACTCAACGGAGCGGGCGTTCGTGATACCGCTCGCGTACTGGGCATTAACCGTAATACGGTCAGTGCCACCATTAAAAAAAAGTCAGCAGGTGCTTAACGTTCACCCAGCCTACAGCCATAAAAGCTTGACGCTCATCTTGAAAGTGGACGAGTCATGGTCATTCGTACAGGCCAAGAAGCCTCCCCGCTGGCTGTGACGGTCGGCCGCTGCCGTGGGTCGAGGATGCACTAAGCGGAGAAGTGGTGGCCTTTGTCTTTGGTCGGCGCACTCATCAGACTTTTCGTCGGTTGCTTGCCTTACTCGAGTCGGTTCAAATTGCGGTCAGTAAATGGATAACCGACGCCTGGTGGGCTTACCTTGACTGTCTGGATCAGGGCCTACGCATCGAAAGCAAGGCTCTTTTACAAAGTCTGGAGCGCAAGCACCTGACGCTGCGCACGCGCATTAAACGGCTATCTCGGAAGACAATCTGTTTTTCAAAGTCGGTGGTGGTTCATGACACAGTGATTGGGCTATTCATCAATCAGTTTTTCTTTGGCATTCAACATTATTGAGCCATCACCAAATAGGTTAATAACATGACGCTTTCATTTACTACTATTTCTCCCGAAGCAAAGTTTCGCGATTTTTTCTATTACGTCCGTGAAATAGAGGATGGCTTTGATGCTTTAAGTCTCATTGCTACCGGAGAGGACACACTCCTTAAAGTGGAACTTATTGATAACAATATATGAACTTCGCTACCTGTAGAGGTCTTTGATGGCGAACGTTTCTTAGAGCCTATCCAACGTTTAAAGGAAGAATGGGAACAGGTTTTGAGCCAGCCTGCTAATGTGAAGTCGATTCAAAATCAACAAATAAGTATAAGACTACGCCGACAACATACGAGAGGAGAAAATCATATAGCTTTTCTTGAGCGGGCCATTAGCAAAATGGAACGTTACATTAATCAACTTCAGGACAGCACTTATAACGAGCATTATAAATCGACCATTCTTGGTCGGTTTGGGCTGATCTGCGAACGATATCAATGGCAATTAGCTAGGGCGCATATGGCACAGAATGGATATTCAGCCAAATTAAATCAGTTAGATAAGTAGAGTTGCTCACCCTCGCCCGAAAGTGAGGCATTTTTGTGATAGAACCGATAAACACAAGCCTGGTATTTATGCCGGTGCAATTTTTCAGAAACCAGATTGAGCATGTTATTGATCCTGCCGATACCAGCCTGGCCACGTGCAGCGGATTGCGGTAGTTGTTAGAGGTGTCGATAAGGGGAAAAAAGGAAAAACCCGCTTGTATAAGCGGGTTTTTAGACTTAGAAAGATGGTTATCTGGTGCACTTGTAGGGATTCGAACCCCAAACCTCCTCATCCGTA
>CAXVWN010000226.1:0-2559 GCA_964263725.1 Spirosoma sp. | reverse complement strand
TTCGACATCTCGAAATAAATATTCTTCAGCGTCACTTTGTCGCCCACGGCCAGGGGCGTTAGCGCAATGTCGCGCGTAAGTTTCTGACCACCGGCTAGTTTGCTTAAATCAAGCACACCACTGGCCGATTGATAACCCCGTGCCGATGCGATATACGTATAAACCTGCCCTTTTACCAGGCTCATTCTATAAGCTCCCGTTGAGGCAAAACTCTGCACCGAATCAATTGCCTGCTTGCTGGACGAAAGTTGATAATCAATGGTAGCGGTAACGGGGCGCTTGTTCTTCACGTCGCTGACCACGCCCGATACGGCCACTAATGTGAGTACGGGGGCTGGTGCAGGCGCTGGCTTTGTTTTTGGTGTCTCCATCTCACCACCCGATTCGCCGGATGTTTGTGGTAACGTCGTCGGCTTTTTAGTGGGTAATGGTTTCGATGGAACGGGCGTTGGTGGGGGCGTATATACGACCTGATCGGCGGGATTGTTAACGTATAAATTGTAGATGTTCCAGCAAATATATTGGTCACTAATACACTCATAAAGATCAAAATTCTCCAGGCCTTTGTCTAATCGTTGAAAGTACAAACTGAAGCCAATTTTATCACCAGCAAACGTATTCCTACCAACAAGTACTTTTTTGCCCGTGTTTCGGTCTATTTGCTCCGTCTTTACTGGAATTCCATCGACTCTCACAAAGGCAAATGTTCGGGCCCCATTGGCGGCTACTAGATAACCTGTAGGATCGAACCCAATAGTTCCGGTAGAGAGTTGTTTCCCGTTTCGGTCGTATTTTGGCTGGCTATTATCCGTATAGGTCAGGTTCAAAATAGTGTAATCCTTCGTTAAACGAATGCTATTTACGGTTACGCCGGGGTCGGCAGGGCGGCTGGTGCCTTGCTGATTTCCGGAGTTAGGATAAGTGTCGTCGGGGGATTGCTGCCCGCTGGATGGGTACTGTTGCCCACCGCCTGAGGGATACCCGGATGGATAGGAGCCTAGCATACAGGACGAGGTTAGCCCAGCCAGCAAGAGAAAAAGAAGGTAGCGTTGCCGCATGAGTTACGAAGAATAAATAGTTAATAGTCAGCGGCAAAGAACGGAAAATCCAACGGATATATTCAGTGCCACAATACACGGTGACTGGTCTGTTTGCCAGTTTCTATGAGACGGGTAGACCAGGGGCGTGGTTACGGATCAGGCGGGATAAACTTTAGTTTTAAGACAATCGGTCCTCCAGGGGGACGAAGGAATAGTAAAAAAAGACAGGCCGAATCTTACTACATAATACGAAAAGACTCTGATCCCTTCTGCTTATGTCACCCGAAAAAAAATCAGTTGTATCGCGACGGAAATTCCTCGATTTGGCAGCTAAAGGAACCTTGACTTCTGCGGCCATTATCAACGGTTTTCCAACCATCGTACCCGCTTCTGTATTTGGTAAAAATGCCCCCAGCAATCGAATCAATGTCGCGGCTATCGGTACAGGACGCATTTCGCGCGGGCACGATATGCCGGGTGTTTGGCAATATGATAACGCCCTGATTATGGCCGTTTGTGATCTGGATAGCAAGCGGGCGGAAGACGCTAAACAGTTGGTCAACAGCATTTACGCCAAGAAAACCGGCAAGGATTACGACGGCGTTCGGGTGTATACCGATTACCGGGAGTTACTATTGAACAAGGATATTGATGCTGTAATTGTCAGCACACCAGACCATTGGCACGCCCCCATTGTTATTGATGCCGTGCGAGCCAAAAAGGATGTGTATATGCAAAAACCGGCATCGCTCACGATTGCCGAAGGACGCATGATGGCCGATGCCGTTAAACAGTCGAAACAGATTGTGCAGGTAGGTAGTCAGCAACGGTCGTCGGAGCAGTTTCGCTATGCCGCCGAGCTGGTGCGAAATGGTCGGATTGGTCAGCTAAAAACGGTTTATGTTGGATTACCCGGTGACCCATCGGGCAATGAGGAACCCCAAATGCCGGTTCCTAAAAACCTGAATTACGATATGTGGCTCGGCACCACGCCCGAGGTTTATTATACCGAAAAGCGAGTTCATCCCCAGGCTGATTATGACCGTCCCGGGTGGCTGCGTTGCGAGCAGTTTGGTGCGGGTATGATTACCGGCTGGGGCGCACACCACGTTGACTGTGCGCACTGGGCCATGAACACGGAGTATACCGGCCCGGTTGAAATCTGGGGCAAAGCCGATTTCCCGAAACATGGTTTATGGGATGTACACGGCATTTTCCGAACAGAAGCGCTCTATGAAAATGGTGTGCATATGGTCGTGAGCAACGAGATACCCAACGGCATCAGGTTTGAAGGAACCGAAGGCTGGATTTTCGTGTCGCGGGGCGATGCGGCTGTCACGGCCAGCGATCCGGTGGCAAAACAAAATGCGGCTAAAAAACTCGATGCCAGTGATCCCAAACTTCTTACATCAGTTATTGGTCCCAACGAAACGCACCTGACTGTCAGTAAAGAGCATCATGGCAACTGGCTGGAAAGTATCGTGAGCCGCAAAGAGCCGATTGCGCCCGCCGAAGTCGG
>CAXVWN010000225.1:0-3334 GCA_964263725.1 Spirosoma sp. | reverse complement strand
CGGCGGCCCGGCTTATAGGTTTGATACCATGAAGCACCTCGCCGATCTCCTGCTTCTTGGCGACCCACGCCTGTACGAAACCTGTGAACCTGTTCTGGAATCTGAGTTGCCGCTCGTCGCCCACTGGGTGGCTGATTTACATAACGTTATGGAGGAAATTCGGGCGAAGTACCAATTTGGGCGGGGTATTGCGGCACCGCAGCTCGGTATCATGAAGCGGTTAATCTATTTCAATGTCGATCGTGAGGGCCAGGCTTGCCCACAGGTAATCATCAACCCGGAACTGGTCTCTGTTAGCAACGAAACCGACGAACTTTGGGACGACTGTATGAGTTTCCCAAACTTGCTGGTACGCGTTCGGCGGCATCAACGGCTGGCACTTACTTATCGTGATGAACATTGGCAAACGCATACGTGGGAAGTCACGGATTGGCGCTTGTCGGAGTTAATTCAACACGAATACGACCACCTGAACGGCGTACTTTGTACCATGCGAGCCATTGATGAGCAGGCATTCCAGTGGCGACCTACGCCTATTAATTAAATTTTTTGAGCGATTATTACCTCTATCGCCGATCTTCTACAGATACGTTATGACCCAGGTTTGCAAATGAAGTAACCTGTGAGAAGTCGCGCCCCGTTTGCCGCCCTAAGTCAGTAGACGTTAACGCATAACGCTACCAAAACATAATGGAATGCTGGTGGGAAAGCCCCGTATAAGTACTCACGAAATCATGACTAATGGTTGGGTATTACCTTTGATTTGATATCTCTAATAACACAAATGCCTGTAAATTAATAATTTATGAAATATTGTATATCCTGGTAAAGCGCCTACCTTGTTCGCCTAACCTTCCGTAATCATGCAGTCTAAATTTCAGATTTTAATTGTAGATGATGATTTGCATCTGATGGAAATCCTGAATCGTGCATCACTGCATAGTTTTCCTGAAGCATCATTTATTCAGGCCTATAGTTCTACGGAAGCCATTGCATATATCAAAAACTTGAATGGATATGGCCCGAAATTAGTTTTACTGGATATTAATTTACAGGACGGAGCGAACGGGTTTGCCTTTTTAACAGTACTCCGATCCCATCCTGAAGCCTTGTTTTTACCCGTCGTTATGCTCACCGTTAGTCAATTACCTCATGATATTGAGGTCGCCTATACATCCGGTGCGTCTTCCTTTACCGTCAAACCGTTTAGCTATAACGACTGGAAAACGTATTTAAGTCATTTACGTCTCTACTGGTTTGAAACGGTTACATTGCCGGCAATCAGGTTTCATAAAATATATAGTTAGTGCCGTTCTTTAAAAAAGCACTTGCTATGAATGAGAAAGTAACTGATTTTAAGCCGTTGAGGATCAAGTAACGAATAAACTTCACTTGTTTAGATTAGGTTGTTTGATCGCGAAACTGGTTAGGTCGGGTTGAACACGGTATATTTGCATGGTTTTTACGTGAATTGTGCCAAATGTTTAGTCTCAACAAACTCCTCCGCCCGCACATCCTGACTCTTATGCCTTACTCATCCGCTCGTGATGAATATACTGGTAAAGAGGGAACATTCTTAGATGCAAACGAAAATCCACTGGGTTCAACCACGGATACCGGCGACTACAATCGGTATCCCGATCCACACCAGTGGGCTATAAAACAGCGTTTGGCACCCATCAAAGGCGTTCGTCCAGAGCAGATTTTTCTGGGTAACGGCTCCGACGAACCCATTGATTTGCTGGTACGGGCTACCTGTATACCGGGTAAAGATGCTATACTCATTATGCCGCCAACATACGGCATGTATGAAGTTTCGGCAGCCGTGAATGATGTTCACACCATTAAAGTCCCGCTAACGCCCGACTTTCGGGTAGATACCAACGCGGTGTTAGCATCCATAACCGCTACTACGAAACTTATCTGGTTGTGTTCGCCCAATAATCCATCGGGCAATTTGCTTCAGCCCGATGCCATTCGTACTATTCTCGATGCTGCCCATCAGTCTTTAGTCATTGTCGATGAGGCTTATATCGACTTTGCTGATACGCCTTCCTGGACGAGCGAGCTGGACAAATACCCGAACTTAGTCGTTCTGCAAACCTTCTCGAAAGCCTGGGGATTAGCGGCTCTGCGGCTCGGCATGTGCTTCGCGTCGGAAGAATTAATTCGGGTGATGAACAAAATTAAGCCGCCATACAACATCTCATCGCCCACGCAGACGCTCGCCCTCGGAGCTTTGAATAATGAAGCTGAAAAGAATAAAATGGTGACGGAAATCCTGCAAGAGCGGCAGGTTCTAGCCGAAAACCTGCTTTCTTTGCCTTCCGTGCAGGTTGTACACCCATCCGATGCCAATTTTCTGCTTGTGCAATTTGCCGACGCAAAGGCTACGTTCGAGTATCTTATTGAGCAGCAAGTAATTGTTCGTGATCGGTCGAAAGTGAAACTGTGCGATGGTTGTCTACGAATTTCAGTTGGAACGCCAGACGAAAACGAACGACTTCTAGGCGTACTTCGGCAGATGCATGAAGTGACTAGTTCACCAGAAAATTTGCCGCTCGGAACAGGTGACGAAGCCACCAAACCAGAACTTATTTCAACTACCTGACATTCCACAGAGAACTGTTCGGAAATAAGTAGTCTGTTACGTCTACAGGAACGGATAGTCTAAGAAAGACTGATTCATACTTTGCTTTATGAGAAAATTATTTCTGATTACATCACTGGCTCTTTTTAGCTGGTTAGTAACATCGAATACTGTCCAGGCGCAGTACAACAACTGGTCGGTAGGGTTTCGCATTGGCGAACCATCGGGCGTAAATATTCGCAAGTATTTTGGCGGCAATCACGCGTTCGACCTGAACATTGGCACCTATGGTGGGCTATACGGCACCAAACGAAGCTACCGCTCTGGTGACTACAAAAATGTCGGCCTAACCATTCAAGGGCACTTTCTCTGGCACACTGCCCTCTCGAAAAGCGAAAGTGTACGAGCCTATTATGGCTTCGGCGGACAGGTTAACAATCGTCGGTATTACCCGCCCCGGTTAAACGGCGAGTACGAAAACGCCCTATCGCTGGGCGGCTCGGGTGTGGGCGGTCTGGAGTTTTTCCCGGTCAGCAAACCGTACTCGTTTTTCCTGGAAACGGGAGCCTATGTCGAACTACTTCAGGCTCCGTTTTTTCTAAGTTTGAATACGGGTTTGGGGCTGCGGTATAATTTTTAAGCGTGACCGGTGGGCAACGTGGGGCACGACCCCCCCAGAAAAAAAAAAATAAAATGCCAGCGCGACACCAACAAACCCCCAAAAAAATAAAAAAAAAGACCAAA
>CAXVWN010000224.1:0-36513 GCA_964263725.1 Spirosoma sp. | reverse complement strand
TTCTTCAGGCGTAAAGCAATAGAGTTCTTTCCTGTAAAAAATCCAGACTTCCAGAACATTTGTAGCTCGGTGAATACAACTACGGAGGCCTCTTATTAGCCCTCCTTTTGACAGATCGCTATTAATGTGTAGCAGGACATAGTTAGCTTGCTTTTTGGCATCTCGTAGTTCGTTTTCAATAGCTGATGGTGTCGGTGTTGTGTTTGAATTCAATTAAGATGTCTTCATCAATCAAATATGCATCAGGATTCTTTACAGAAGGAGTGTTTATAATTGGCAACAGTCTTAGTTTGAAGCCCAATTTGGCTAGACAGATAGCCGTCTCGACATTTCTAACTGCTTCCTGAGACGAATGCGTGATATGCATTTCTACGTAGCCACCAGATGGTTCTGTTTCGTTCTTGCGAAGATCTGGGTAAATAAGCGGGTAGTCGATTCTGGACATTATAATTCGATAGGCAACTTAGGAGAGTTCGCAAGTTACAAAATCTTCATACCTTGCAGTCTGTCAGCTTAAAACCACTGAATACCCATGAAACGCATTCTCATTATTCTCGGTATTATTGCCGCTGTGGCCCTCGTTGGCTTCTTTACGTTGCGTAGCTGGACCAAATCCGGCAGCCCTGAAGCCATTGCACAGATTGACCAGAACGGACTGAAAATAAAGGTTGATTACTGCCAGCCTTACAAGAAAGGACGCAAGATTTTTGGTGGTCTGGTACCCTACGGCCAGGTCTGGCGCACAGGCGCCAACGAAGCCACGGTTATTGAATTTGACCAAAATATTGTCGTGGCTGGACAACCTCTGGATAAAGGCGAATACACCCTGTGGACTATTCCGTCACAAGACGGTTGGATTGCTATTTTCAACGGCGAAACCGGCCAATGGGGCACTAGTTATGACCAAACAAAAGACATTTTGCGCGTTCCGGTTGCCTCACATAAACACAGTCCAATAACCGAGCAGTTTTACATAACATTCAGACCATCTGCCAATGGTACCAATATGGTACTGGCATGGGATGAAACAGAAGTCATTGTTCCTATTCAAAAACGGCAATAAGTAAAACCTAAAATATATAAGAAAGCCGCGTAGCTAGCTCTAGCTACGCGGCTTTTTTGCATTTCACATTACCGATGAAAACTTAGCGCAATAAACTTCAGCGCATCGGGCAGCCCAGTACGCCAATAGGTCCAGGTATGCGCCCCATCCCGAACACGATATTCGTGCGGGATTTTACGATCGAGCAAAGCCAGGTGCAACATCGAATTGCCAACAGTTAAGGCGTCATCGTCGCCACAATCAAGATACCAATGTACTTTTGTGAGATCTGTTTCGGGGGCCGATTTAGCTAATGTAATAGGGCTGTTTCGTTTCCAGGCAACCGTCAATCGTTCCTGGCCCTTCACAGGACCACTAAATATGGGGGCGTAAACTGTATTGTAACGATCATCCGGTATACTCGCAAATGTCTCGTCGGTGCGAACGGCTGCGCTCAAAGCGGCACAGGCTATAAACAGTTCGGGGTGATGCATAGCCAATACCAACGACCCAAACCCGCCCATCGACAAGCCCGACAGGGCCCGGAATTCGCGTTGTGTACGGGTACGGAATGAGGAGTCGATGTGTGGAATTAGCTCCTGCACAAACATATCCTCATACCGAATTTTATTTTGATAATCATTCACATACCAGGTCACTCCGGCGTTAGGCATGACAATAATCATGGGTGGCAATTCACCCGCTTTAATGCCTTCATCAGCCATACGATCGGCTTCACCAAATTGCACCCAGCTGGTTTCGTTATCGCCCAGGCCATGCAGTAGATAAAGCACCGGGTAACGTCGGTTAGACACGTAATAATCGGGTGGCAGGTAAATAGAGAATTTAACGACCTGATTCATCAGCGAACTATTCATGGCCATACTTTCTAACAAACGGGCTTGCGGAGCAGCCACAACCGGAACAGGGCTGTTCGTTTGCGAAGATGTTAGTTGAGCGCGTCGGCGCGATTGGGCAGAAGCCGTTATTGCCCAAAGAAAAAGCAATGAGCAAACCAGCAAATTACGTACATACATCAGCTTAATGGGAGAGTAAATGGCGGTTAAATTTATCATGAAACAGTCGCCATACGTGTAACCGACTCACAAATTGACGCTTTCATTTATAAGTACGAGTAAACCCGGTCTGGGCGTGTGCAATGAGTGCTTTTTATGAAAAAGAAAAGAGATTTTATCAAATTTCATACGCACTATAACGGATGCCGATGCAAAATCACCTATTTTCGGGCTTATACTAATCCATTGTTAAAATTTACCCCAGTTGTATGGCCAAACTGATTATCGTGGACGACGAAAAACCTATTCGGGCGGCTCTACGCGATATTTTAGAGTATGAAGGCTACGAAGTTGACGAAGCAAAAGACGGCGAAGAAGGACTGGACATGATTATGCGTACAAGCTACGACGTAGCCCTGTGCGACATTCGGATGCCCAAACTTAATGGGCTGGAATTGCTCATGAAGGTCAGCGAAGCCGATAAAAGTACGCAGATTATCATGATCTCGGCCTATGGTAATGTTGAAAACGCTGTTGAAGCAACCAAACGTGGCGCCTTCGATTTCATTACCAAACCCCCCGATTTGAATCGCCTGCTGATCACCGTCCGCAATGCGATCGAACGGGCGAAACTGGTCCAGGAAACCAAAACGCTCAAAAAGCGCATCTATAAACTGAACGAGATTGTCGGTGAATCCGAATCCATCAAGAAGGTTAAAGATACGATTAATCGGGTGGCAGCTACCGAAGCACGGGTACTCGTTACGGGCGCCAATGGTTCAGGGAAAGAGATGGTTGCCAAGCAAATTCATGAAAAAGGTAGCCGCGCCAATCAGCCGTTGATAGAAGTAAACTGCGCTGCCATACCAAGTGAACTCATTGAAAGCGAGCTATTTGGACATGAAAAAGGTGCCTTTACCGGAGCCGCGGCCCGGCGCGTAGGTAAGTTCGAGCAGGCCGATGGTGGCACCCTATTTCTTGACGAAATTGGTGATATGAGCCTGTCTGCCCAGGCTAAAGTATTACGGGCTTTGCAGGAGAATAAAATTACCCGCGTTGGGGGCGACAAAGAAATCAAAGTCAACGTACGGGTTATTGCGGCTACAAACAAAGACTTGCGGCAGGAGATTATAAACGGCAACTTCCGCGAAGATTTATTCCACCGGTTAAGCGTGATTATGATTCACGTACCGCCCCTAACCGATCGTCGGGTCGATATTCCGCTTTTAGCTGACAAATTTCTTCACGATATAGCCACCGAATATGGGGCACCCGTTAAAGACCTTATGCCCGAAGCCATGAATTACCTACAATCGCTGCCCTGGTCGGGTAACGTGCGCGAATTGCGTAACGTCATTGAGCGATTAGTGATCATGTGTGGAGACGAGATTGGGCTGGAGGATGTTAAATCATATGCCTAACTAATGACGCTGTAGCGAGCAAAGTTTTGCTCGCTACAGCGTCATTAGATTACATCCCCGCACATCGGAATTATCGAAGCGACCAATGACCCGGAAGTGTCCTGATGTAGATAATTCCTCTGCATCGTCAACGTATTGACCCAAATCCTGCGTTTCGATAAATGAACACGAATCCAGATTAGCTAAGTCAACAACGTTAATGCCGCCGGTGCGACGTTCGCCAGTGCGGGGAGCGTCGTCAGAAAAGATCAAAAACGGGTCGTTGATGTCGCGCAGAAATATGCGCAAGGTTGAACTGGGCCGAAATATGCCCCCGCCCGCCGAATAGGCCTGCGAAAGTAGTTCAGTCATGCCGTATTCCGAGTGTATTGTACTGACACCTAACTGCTCAGTCAGGATTTCATGTACCTCTTCGCGCAGCAGTTCTTTCCGTCGGCCTTTCATGCCACCTGTTTCCATAACAATAAGGTCGGCAAGTTGGCTCAGAAACGACAAATCAGGCTCTGACTCAGCCCAATCCAGTAAGCCAAACGTAACACCAATGAGCAAAATCCGTTTCTGGTCAGGCTGTAAGGTAAGCTGTTTTAATCGTTCCGTCAGTTCATGATGATTATGTAAGAAGAACCCCGAATCCATCGGAAGGCTAACGTTCGAACTTCCCACAGATCCACCTAATTGGTCTGAGTTCGTTGGCGAGCCTCCACTCCGGGCCATAAATTGCTGAACCATATACACCAGCGAGGAGTTATTTCGTTCAAGATAAGAAGGCAGCAGCGCCAGAATATGGAAATTGCTGAGTGGCCCATAAATCTGCTCAAAAATTTGGGTGCTGATGGCGTTATAGAGTGCCGGGTCAGGAACAAAATGGCGGCTTGTTTGGTCGCCGGTGGTACCGCTGCTGGCAAAGGTTAACGTCTCACGGCTTTCCGGTTTTTGGTTAGCATTGATGCCCGTTAAAACAGTATGTCTTTTAAAAAAACCAATTGGCATGAACGGTATCTGAATCAAGTCAGTAACTCGTTCGGGTAAAACATTTAGGTGGTGTAAATACGCTGCATACAGCGGATTATAAACCGCCTGATAGCGAAAAACGGCTAAAGCCAGCGATGTAAATGACTCGCGATCAGGCAAACCAGAACCAAGCGTCAGGATTTGTTGACGAAGCGATTGCCGAAGTGCAGCGGTCTCGGCTGAGAGTATTGATAAAGAAGACAAAGTAATAAAAGCTTTTATTGCACAACGAGTACAACAGTATGCGACGGCAACTAATTCAACCGTATATCTTCATAGTAGGAATAGCCCTTGCGCTATCGTCCTGTTTCAACGAACCAAACTACTCAAATACCCCCGCTATTGAGTACAAAGGAATATTTCGTTATCCAATTGAAGCCGGCAAAGGAGTGGGCAAAGGAAAACGAGATTCGGTGGTGATTACGCTCGGCTTTAAAGACGGTGATGGCAACATCGGCAACAGCCTGCCTTTACCCAAAGCCGATTCCCTACAATATGTCTCGAATGGTAACTGGGGCAGTTATCGAATTCGTACCTTTCGCTTCATCAATAATAAGTTTCAGGAAGAAACATTTAAGATTAATCAGAACCTTTTTATTCCTGACCTTACCAAAGGCAAACCTAAAGGAGCTATTGAGGGATCGCTGGATTTCAATCAGCTATTTCTATACGGTACAAGCTATCAACTCTACCCAACTAAGTTTCAGATTGAAATTCGAGACCGAAGTCTGAATGTCAGTAACACGATCGAAACTGATACCGTTTCGATACCTTTCCTCCCGCAATAGTCTGAATTTCAGCATAATAATGTGTATTTCATATGTCACATCCCCAAAATGTGGCGTATGAAATACACATTATTAATTACTTTCTGTTCAATACGATTCGGAAGGTTGTTCCCTTTCCAACTTCTGAGCTTTTGACAAAAAGTCGCCCACTGTGATACTCTTCTACAATGCGTTTGGCCAATGTCAGGCCTAACCCCCAGCCCCGTTTTTTGGTACTGAAGCCCGGCGAGAACACTTTTTGCATATTGGCTTTAGAAATTCCTTTGCCCGTATCTGTAATGTCGATAGCGACTTCCTCATGCGGCAGCGAAACCATATTTAGCCGGAGTTCACCAACACCCTTCATAGCATCAACGGCATTTTTGCAGATGTTTTCGATCACCCACTCAAATAGTAATTTGTTTATTTTGACTCTATGACCAGGCGGCAGTTGATTGGTGACACTCATTTTCACTTTCGTTGAAATACGTCTTGCGAGATAATCGGTAAATTGCCGAACCACCTCGTTCACGTCCTCTTCTTTTAGCGTTGGAACAGAGCCAATACTCGAAAAACGGGCGGTAATGGTTTCCAGCCGCTGCACGTCTTTCTCTATTTCATCGGTGATAGATCCATCAAACTGCTCAGGGTCGGAGCGCATGTATTCCACCCACGCCATCAACGACGACATAGGTGTGCCTAGTTGGTGAGCCGTTTCTTTCGCTAACCCAACCCAGACTCTATTTTGCTCAGCCCGACGCGATGAACTGAAGGCCAAGTAAGCCAGTACGCCCAAAGCCGCCAATATAGTCAATAGTGCATACGGAAAATACGTTAATTGTCGAAGCAGCCTTGAGTTATTATAGTACACTAACCCACGCTCACCTTTGCCAATCTCAACAACTATTGGCATATGATTTTTTCGCATCTCATATGTTTTTTGCCGTAAAAACTGTTGCGTTTCTTCAGGTGTTTGATCAGGCGGAATATCTATATTTCGCTTCATAGCTATCTGGCCATCAGGGCTGATATAAATAGCTGGGATAGTCTTGTTAGCTTCCAGTATTTCACTTGTCACAAAGTTGAGATCACCCGCATCAACGTGGCTGGTATCCACTAAATATCCTATAGCTTTAGCATAGAGGTTTACATATTGCTGCTCCCGAATCTCAAGTTTTGTAATCAACCGATCGGTATAGAGTAGCGAACCCGTTCCAACAAGGAGCAGGTTTAAGGCCACAATGATTTTCAGAATATTATTCTGACTATAAATGTCAAATGACTTCAGCATATTGTCTTGCTACCTTTTCGGCTTTAGCGATCGAAATGACCGCTGCCCAAAAGTAGCCCTCGTAATGTTATAAATTAGAGCCAGACAGCGGCCAAATAAAGAGTCGACCGACTTCTCTACCGGTGTGTTGTTTAATAAACGTTAAAAGCGGTTTAATTGTACAGATCCGAACCACCAACAGACCCGTAACGTTATAAATTTGAATAGGATTGAGCAAAGAATTTATCATATTATCTGGACGTATTCTAAATAGCAAAGTCCATTGTATTAGGTATGTTCATGTCCGGTAATTATGCCGTAATTTTGTGAAGGCTTCTGGCCAATTTGCGTGATTTATCATAATGTTAGACACCTTCAAAACGATTAGTTTGTCCCACAAAACGGCACCCCTTCAGGTGCGGGAACTAATTGCACTTAACGAAGACGAGGCTAAGCGGCTGATGCTCCGGCTGCGGGATTTTTTCGGGCTGACAGATTTGCTTGTTATTTCAACTTGCAACCGTACCGAAGTCTATTACGCCTTTGATCAGGATCTGAATGCCGACATTGCCCGGCTGCTACTCATTGAAAAAGGCCTGACCGATACGGACAACTATTTGCCTTATTTCCAGTTTTTCGGAGAACACGATAAGGCTGTTCGGCATTTGTTTGAAGTATGCGTTGGCTTGCATTCGCAAGTGGTGGGCGATATGCAGATTCCGAACCAGGTGAAGCAGTCATACCAGTGGTCAGCTGATTTAGATATGGCCGGACCGTTTTTACACCGGTTGATGCACACAATTTTCTTCACCAACAAACGGGTAGCGCAGGAAACGCCATTCCGCGATGGGGCCGCTTCGGTTTCTTACGCGGCCGTGGAGTTGATTGATGAATTGATTGGCGAGAATCAGAACCCAACTGTATTGGTTATTGGCTTGGGTGAGATTGGCACGGACGTTTGCAAAAATCTGGAAGCCCGAAAGCTAACGAACATTACCCTCTGTAATCGCACACAGACAAAAGCAGAAGTCCTTGCCAGTCAATATGGTTTCCGGGTAGCTGATTTTGATAATCTGACCGATGAGATCCGTCGGGCTGATGTAATCATTTCGTCGGTTATGCGCGATGATCCGCTCATTACGCCCGAACTCCTTCGAGATGTTAACGTTCTGACGTTCAAATATTTCATTGATTTATCTGTACCCCGCAGCGTCGACGCAAGCGTTGAACAAATTCCGGGTGTACTCGTCTATAACATCGACCATATTCGCAACCGTGCCGACGAAGCGCTGAATCAACGGTTAGCTGCCATTCCTCAAGTCGAAGCGATTGTGACGCAGGCCGTGGCTGAGTTTGGCGACTGGTCGAAAGAGATGGTGGTATCGCCAACGATCAATAAACTTAAAAATGCATTAGAGCAGATTCGTCGCGACGAAATTGCCCGACACATGAAGCATCTAACCCCCGATGAGTCCGAAAAAGTGGACAAAATTACACGGGGTATCATGCAGAAAATCATCAAACTACCCGTGCTTCAGCTCAAAGCCGCCTGCAAACGGGGCGAAGCCGAAACACTCATCGACGTTCTGAACGATCTGTTCGATTTAGAAAAGCAATCGGTCGATGAGCAAAAGCATTCCTATTAATTGATAGGTTTTTACATTATCAAAACTCCTGAATCGGTAACGGTTTAGGAGTTTTTTCGTTACTACTACCGAAGCTCAGCACTAACCGAAAACATGTCCCGACTCCTTAATACCCTGTTTCGTTTGTTTCTCGTCGCCATATTGATAGCTGGTCTGATTGCCATCTGGGAGCAAATTCGTGGTAATAATTTCATGAGTCGGTTCCGGCGGGGCGATACGACGACGCAGAGTATTGTCTTGACGGAAATTAAGGCGCTGGGCAGGCTGGAGTTGGTAAAATACACCTTCAAAGACATCGTTGAACATGAGCAGGTCAACACGTTTTTGCCCAATGCAAATGCCGTTCTAATTGTGGAGGGAGAAGCCACCGGCTGCATTGATTTAGCTCAAATCACAGTAGGCGATATTACAACAGATGGTGATTCGGTTAGTGTTCAACTACCTAACCCTGAGCTTTGTGGCTGGAAAATAAATCATGATCGCTCGCGGGTGTATGATACGCGATTCTCGTTTCTGAACGAATCACAATTGGTAAGTGATGCCTACCGAAAAGCGGAACATCAGGTAAAACAATCAGCATTGGCAGGCGGTATTCTCGATCAAACCCGTCGAAACGCTAACCAGATGTTGCGGCCACTGCTAGAGCGTGTTTCGGGAAAGAAGATCAGGTTAGTTTTTCGGGATCAAGCGAACTGATTTAACTAAGTTGTTAAAGCAACCAGGCGTTGAATAAGAGCCGTTAGCCAGCGTGTTTTCGCTAACTGGTTGAACAGCATGATGCCGACTAGAGCGCAGGTAATGCCCGCCAATACATCCATTACATAATGATGGCTGGTGTAAACGGCTGAAAACCAGATACCAACCATTACAACCCCAAAAAACAAATTGATCAGTCCTAGCTTGTTTTTGATACCGTAGTACAAAACAATCACCGGGTAAGATGAATGGAGCGAGGGCATGGCAGCAAAAACATTCGAGCTTTTGGCATAAATAGAGCTAAAAAGAGAGATGCCAAAATACTGATCAAAATTAGCTAAACCAGCCGTATTGCCGGGTGTGTGCGGGTGAAATGTAAAACCATACGCCTGTACGTACCAGGGTGGAGCTGCCGGATACAAATAATAAATGATAAACCCCAGCAGGTTAACCAGTACAAACGCTAGAGCAATGGGGTAGAATGCAGGTCGGTTTTTAATAAAAAGATAAATCGCGACTAAAAGCGGAATTGGAATCCAGCTTACGTAGAATAAACCAGTAAGTATGTTAAGTAATGTTGTTCGGTGGTGCAGCCAGTATTCATTAGGCGTCAGGACCGACGAGCCATCGGAAATACCGAATAGATTTTTTTCCAGCCTATAAAGCGATTCAATATGTACGGTATTGTATCGGTAATTGGGAAACGCTTTCATGTAGTCGAAAACGATCCAGTACACGATGAAAATAGAAAAACCGATAAGAAACTTACGGCTCTGGTCGGAGACAAAATACAATACATTCACTATCCCAACCAGCACCAACTGATCTGATTTAAAGCCAACCAAAATAAAGGAAAGCAGCAGATAACCGACTGAAATCAGGCTTAATGTTAGAATCTGTTTGTAAAGGGATGGGCTGGCAATTGCAGTATCAGGCGTCATTTTATTGGTAAACACGTACGGTATCAGACCATAATTCGTTCGATAGTACTTTCTCCGGTCGACGCATTAATACCTTCAACCTGAATATACTTCACATTAGGCACCCACAACGTACCGCCCTCTATATGCAGATAAAGCCGTTTCAGAATTACTTTTTTCTGATTCACGGTGGCATAGACGTAATAATTGTTTTGATCTGTCTTGGCCAGATGTAGCGGAAATTTTTTGTAGGATACAAAGTTCAATTCATATTCCTCGTTCGACAAAGGACGCGCTTTGATGCCATAGGCAAAGGTACGCTGAAGATATGAAAGCTCTTTTGCCTGACTTTGTTCGGTGTAACGAATCCAGAAAACATGAACCGGATCGTGTTTATCCAGTTTGCCATTTTTATAATTCAGCGCACAGATGATGGTATTGGAATTGGGGTCCCGTTGTAGATAAAATAACTGGTTGGGAATATTTTTGGGCACCGGAAAGCCTGCTGCTGGCTTTTCCTGATTGTGGCTAGAGGGAAATTCTTTCGCAGAAACCGGCTGACCTAAACCAGTCGCTAACATTAGAAATGCCAGAATCAGTACGCTGGACTGTAAAGCGGGTTTTTCTTTTAGAGTAAGCCCTCTTTTTGAATCCATCAACCGATTATAGGCCGTTAGATTCGTCATAAATGCCATAAGCGTTAACGGCAGGGTAAAAATGGACATTGTTTCAAAGACATGCACAGGAATGCCCGGCACAAACACTTTATAATCAGGCCCAAGCAAAGGAGCCAGACAACCGCATGCCAATGCCGACAAACCAATAGTAATGACCCGTTCGGGACGCTGCATGAGACCGCCTTTGCACTCAATACCTAAACCTTCGGCGCGGGCGCGGATGTAACTAACCATCATAGAGCCAATCAGCGCAATAAAGGCAAACAGCGAACCAAAAAAGTAATGGTGAGCAATCAGGTAATAACAAATTCCCAAAAACATAATCAGTTCGCTGTACCGGTCCAGCACTGAATCGAAGAGTGCGCCATAGAGTGAGCTCATCTTGCCCAGTCGAGCTACCTGTCCATCCAGCATATCGAACAAACCAGCAAACAGCACCAGCGCTCCTGCCCAGCCAACGTAACTTAAATCGCCCCGGTTGCCTTGCTGGGCACCTAAAATAAATATTCCAGCCACACCTATATTCAAAACAAGGCCAATGGTTGTGATCATGTTAGGCGTTAGGCCCAACCGGATCAGGACTCTAACGATGGGATTGATAACGGTATAAATCCCGAGTTGAATTTTTGTGCGAAATGATAGTGCCTGTTGCATAATAGGTAGGCGTAATGTATTAAAAGTCAAATGTAGCTCGGGCGCGGATACCCCATTGAGACACATTTGGATGATCTAAATAATTGAGTCGTTTGACCAGATCGATCCGGAAAAACTTCAACACGTTGGCTACACCTGCACTGGCTTCAATATAAGGTGTCTTGTTTAGCGTATAAGTGGTCGTTGCCCCCAGCGCATTGACCGGAAACTGATATAGGGATGGGTTTTGCTGCGGATCATTCTGACTCCGCAAACCACCGTAAAGTGCTTTAAACGAAATGGCTTCCCGCCATTTTAGCTTTTTGAATAACGGAATTTTGTTGAAGAAAAATCCATTAAACGAATGGTCTATAGCCAGACTGGCATAGTGGTCACTGACAAATTCCAGAAAATTCATCAGGTTATACGAATTCAACTGATAAGCATACGTTTGGTTCGCCCGGTGAATAGTCAACAACGGAAACGGAACCTGACCGAAAATATAGCCACCCTGCAACGTTACATTTGAATAACCCAGTTGAGACAGATAAAAGCGCTTACTGATGCTGCCCGTCAGGTTTTGGTAGTTATACTGACTATTGAGTAGCCCTTTGACTCCAGCGGCAAAGCGCAAGGTGTAAACAGGATAACGGCCCACAATTGGCACCCGGTAAATCTTGCCCTGATAGAACTGCTCATTGGGTGCCCAGCGCGTTTCCAGCGAAAATTCAGAGGTGGTCAGTACAGGTGAAGGGGTATTTTCGTCGTCGCCAGTTCGCTTAAACTGTAATGCACCGGCTGGTGCCTGCTGCCAGTTTTTAAAGCCAATATTGTATGAAAAGTGATTTTCAAACTCGTGCACATAGTCAATGCGCCAAGTATCATTATAGAGCCACTTGTCGTTAACACCCCGTTTGAAGGATAGTAAAAAGTTGTCTTCCTGCACAAACTGAAGCTCCTGACCCGGAATCTTGGTATCGCGCTGGAAACTCGCCCGAACGTAATTTTGCGGAAACTGGTAAATGGATTTGTTATTTAGGGAATACGTTCCGCTCAGAAAATACTTCCAGCGCTGGTCCTTAAACCCGTAAGCCGCATATGTTTCAGCATAATAGCGTTTGCTTAATTCAGGCGTAGTCCGTCCGCCCAGCCGTAACCGAAATCCCTCAATTGGATTGAAGCTATAAAACGTATTGGCCGGACCTACCTCAAAAGAACCGAATGACTTATAACCCGCTAACAGGAACGTTAACGTGCCCATCGTGCGCCTAAACGACGGCATCCGTTTCAAGCTATCAATGTTGGCGTATACTTTTGATTCGGCCGAAGAAAGCGTATCATGGCGGTTCTCATTCCAGAACTGGTCGGGCTTCGTAGCGGCATCGGCCTCCACAACCTGCGGCTGACCATCATAAAACTCATCCGGATGTGCTTCGTTTGTTTTGTAGTTTCGGTATGACAGGGTTCGCTGGCCAAAGATGCCGCCCCCCTTGCCTTTGCTAATTCCGAAATCGGCCAGCAAGTCGCTTTTGCTAAGGTAGTAGCGTCCGTCTGTGTTCTGTTCAAATTGCTGACGAATCTGCAAATCGCGAACCCAGTTCAAGTTAATTTTTGGGTTTATTGATAAGTTAATTCGCTGCACGGCAAAATTACTATCCAGCGTCACATACATTTTGCCTTCGAACAGCATGTCGGTTCCATTGCGGGGCACAAAGTTTAAACCGATAAGTTTAGCCTTGCCAATCGTAATGGTATCGGCCATGTAATACTGGTAAAAAAAAGGAGCACTGCTGGCAATAGGGCTCAGAAACTGGTTGGTCATCAAGAAGATCGAATTTGAATAAATATCGACTTTTGAATACATCCGGTTCAGATAAAGACTGAGTCCATTGTTGTCGAAATACTGACCAAAATCGACCCGTTTCTTACCTTTAATGATAACCTTTTCTTTCTGTGGGTTTTTACGGTAATACGTATCTGCTACCTTTTCCTCCAGGTAAATTGGCAACAGCGATTTTCCGGGCAGCGTTGTCGTGTCCCGATTATTTAACAGAAACTTATATTTCTGAAATATCTTCCGTTCTGATACTTTGGTGGACAAACTACTGAGCGAAAATTGCAATTTGTCATATTCTTCATAAGCCGCGTAATCATAATGCCCAATCTGATTCTGCTCTTTGTGACTAATCACATTTCGAATCAGCTCGACGGCTGGATTATTTTTATTCCGATAACGCTCTTGTTTGCCGCGATGAATGACAACTTCTTTCAGCAATTGGGAATCTGGTTCCAGCGTAATGATAACTTGTTGCGTTGAACCGGGAGAAATCGTTTTGGTAGCCAGTTTGTAACCAATAAACGAAACGGCCATTTTGGTAAAATTTCCGGTTGCCGTTAATGTATAAGCCCCTCGGTCGCTACTGGTTGTACCAATTGTCGTACCAACAAAAACAATGTTGGCAAATGGAAGGGGTTGGCTCGTTGCGCCGTCAATAATGATTCCAGTAACAGTAGTTACCTGCGCGCGGGTCAGACTAGAACACAAAAACAGCAACCCGCTCAGGAGCAGGACTGTTCGATAGGTCGCGCATCGGTATATATGGTTCATGACATGGTGAAGACGAAGTCTTTCTGTAAAAAATAATTGTAAGTAATACCGACCAGAATGGATACGGCTGTTTTAGCCAATAGGAATTGGACACCTAAAAAATGAGTGGTAACGAAAAGTCCGGTGGCATTAGCGCCTGCATTCCCGAGCCAGACAAGAACAAACCGACCAAATTGTGAGGTAATGGGCTGATTACTTTCGGCAAACGTCCATTTTTTTGACACAATAAAGCTTACCAGTCCGCCACAGACAGCTCCGGTTATGCTGGCCGATAAATACCAGTAATGCCACAACCGGACGCAAAGAATAGTCGTTAGAAAGTCAATGCCACTAGCCATAAGGGAAGTGGCCTGAACTTTAAAAAATGTTCGCATACGCTCTTATAAAAAACCTAGTACTAAAGTACTCTGCAACAACAAATTAGTGTAGAGACCTGCCAGTAGATCGTCCAGCATAACACCCCATCCTCCAGGCAGTTTTTCCAGTCTCCTGATCCCGAGCGGTTTGGCTATATCGAACAGTCGAAATAAGACAAGACCCGCCAGCAGGCTCTTTTCGTTAATCGGAAGAAACAGCAGACTAAGGCACATGCCAGCTATTTCATCAATGACAACACGGTAGCTGTCTTTGCCCCATTGCTCCTCAACTACGTTGGCTGACCAAATGCCGATTGCTGTAATCAGAACAGTAAGCAACAACGGAATTAAAATCGGATAGCTACCGGGTTGCGCCATACCAGGCTGGGCCAGATACCACACAACGCAACAGACAACCGAGGCTACCGTACCTCCGCCTTTTCGGATATAACCAATACCCAGTCCGGTAGCAATGAGTTTATGCATCGTATCATTATACAGACCCTAATCGCTGGAAAAAGAGTTCTTTTAAACAGGTTAATGAGCTAAAACCGCTAGTTCGGAAACGTGCTGTTTCGGCTCAGGATCAGCTATAAATAAAAAGTTAGTAATCATCTGGCTAATAATCTGTTTATGCGCTTCAGCATACATCTCAAACGCTTCGTCATTCATTTGCCAGGTAGTCATGGTGATAGGTTTATTCAGAAAAATAAATTGGGTGTTCGATAGCAAAAGACTTAATACATGCTGCATGTTTACGGGGCGCACGATACCCTGATCGATAGCTTCTTTCAATTGCTGTTCAAAAAGTAAGGCAGCCTGGGTTTTGGCAGACTGTATAACATTCACTAAATGGTCCGGGTCGCGGTGTAACTCATTTAAAATAAAGATGCATAAACTCGGATTGCGCTTGAACGTCTGAAAATCATGTTCTATCAATTCAACTATTTTCTCTTTCAAACTAATGGGCTTATTCAGCACCGTGGTCATACCCTGAAAGAAAAGATGGAGCATTTCCTCAAAAACTGCTGCGAACAACTTTTCCTTACTGCGGAAATAGTAATTCATCAAGGCACAGTTCAGTCCCGCTTCTTTAGAAATATCTCGGGTCGTAGCTCCATTAAACCCTTTTTCCAAAAATACTTTTCTGGCAGCTTCCTTGATTTTCTCTTCAGTTGAACTAACCATTTTTGTTATAACTGCGTTTTGATGCAGTAAAGATACGGATGCTTATTTATATTTGTCAACTGTTTTAATCAATTGTTTAAACAGTATGATTAAAACAGTTGATTATATAAAATTGTTGCGAGTATTGACCAATCAATGAAATATTAAAGGTCAACATGTTTTAAAGGTTGGTCTCGAACGTATCGCCTGTCAATAAGGCATCGCATAAAATTTATCACCACATAAACCTTGTCTGCCACAGGCGGGCAGACCCAAATTATGATCGACATCTGCACAATTGGCCATATCTCACTAGACAAAGTTGTCACGTCTCAATCGGTGACATACATGCCGGGCGGGACCTCTTTTTACTTTTCTAAAACGCTTCTGCATGCTGATATTGAGTATAAGCTAGTCACGGCTCTTGCCCTGCCAGAGCAACACATAGTTGACGGTTTGCGGGCAGAAGGCATTGATGTTTACACGCTGCCCAGCGCGCATACCGTTTATTTTCAAAACAGCTACAGCGAAGACCAGAATCACCGGGAACAAGAGGTATTACACAAAGCGGCTCCTTTCAGCGTCTCTCAAATGCCTGAAATCAATGCTAAGGTGTTTCACTTAGGGCCATTGCTTGCCGATGATATTCCAATAAAACTGATTGAAGACTTGTCCAAGAAAGGACGAGTGTCATTGGATATACAAGGCTATTTAAGACGTGTCTGGAATAAAAAAGTAGTGTATCAGGATTGGCCCAACAAAAAGAAGGCGCTCCGCAATGTAAGTATTTTGAAAGCCAATGAATTTGAGATGGAAGTGGTTACGGGCCGAAAGAATATACGGGATGGCGCCATGTATTTAGCTGATTTGGGCGCTCAGGAAGTTATTATAACCCTGGGTAGCCAAGGGTCTCTTATTTATACCGGCGGTACTTTTTATCAAATTCCGGCTTTCAAACCAACAGCGGTTATCGACGCAACAGGTTGTGGCGATACGTACATGGCAGGCTATTTGTGGAAACGGGTGCAGGGAAGGCAGGTACAGGAAGCCGGCGAATTTGGAGCGGCACTGGCTACCATGAAGGTAGGTTCTTCTGGTCCTTTTTCAGGGGCTGCTACAATGGTTATGCCTCTGCTGGAGCAAGGAGTTCTAAATTAATGTGAATACGGGATTAGTTTAACTGATTTTTCCCACGTTACAGTCGATGGCAGCGGCCAGTCGGCACTGCATGATCAGGCTAACTCCGTATCCACATTAATGGATTTTAGTTCAGGGCAGTTTGTACCATTGAACACTTTTCAGTGGCGCCCGTCGAAAAGCGGCTCTTGCACCCACTGCCGACGGTCCATAATATTTTTCCAGGTAGTCCAGAACAACTTTTTCTGATTCCCCCAAATCCCAAAGTTTATGATATTTCTGCATCCAGCGGATACGGTCTACCCAACCCTCTCGCGTGAAGCGATGCTGCAAAATGAGTTTTGAGGAATGACAGGCTGTACACTGTGCTTTCACCATCATCAGGTTAGCATCAGTAGCCAGGCCCGTTTCGGCATCAATTTTCACGGTATCGGCCATCAATACCGACTCTTTTGAGGGTACGGGTTGCCGGGATACAGAAACACTTCGGAAGCTGACCAAGCTAATAAGTACACCCCCGATCAGGAAAATAGCCTTCACTGTTTTCATTACATTAACTCTTTCAGTAGCCATATAAACCAGGCTAGCGTTTCGATTTCAAAACCTTGTAGGTCTGGGTAATTAGGTTGCTTTTACCGCAATTCGATGGCAGGCATTATTCAGGTAGCCGCCGGGGTTCCACTGTGGAATAACCGTTGGCTGAGAGACTCCGCTGCTGTCAGTGGCCCGTACCCAAACCTCATAATAGCCTGGTTGCGGGAACGCTAGTTCGGCTGACCAATGTTGCCATGCCAATTTATTTTTAGGCGGTTGCAGTTTACTTTTCTGCCAGGTAGCCCCGTAATCAATAGAGGTTTGTACTTCATTGATGCTCCGGTCACCCGCCCAGGCATGGCCTCGCAACGCAAGGGTTTTCTTGGCATCGAACATCGCTCCTGTTTTGGGATACGTAATTAGCGACTTAACTGGCATCGACTCAATAATGCGGAAATTTTCGGGCGTTTCAGGGATTTTCTCACCGGGTTGTACGGGCCGAATCGGCATCTTGTAGCTATGGCCTTCCATTTTGGCTCCGTCATGAATTTTATCCCGCACTGCTATGGTATGGAGCCACTTTCCCGACACCGATGCGGGCCAACCGCCAATAACCAACCGCAATGGGTAGCCATGCGCTAAAGGAATATCCTGACCATTTACGGCCCAGGCAATCAATGTCTCGTTTTCCAGCGCTTTTTTTATGGGTACCCCGCGTGAGATGGCCACTTTTGTTGGGTCCTGACTCAGGTGCGGGTCTTTGCCATAATAGCCAATGTAAACAGCATTATCTTTCAAACCCACGTCGTCCAGAATGTCCTTCAACCGAACGCCCGTCCATTCGGCGCAGCTAACCGCTCCCTGATCCCACGGATTGCCTGTTGTTTGCGGTTCAAACCCCGACCGTCCGTTGCCTCCGCATTCGAGCACAAGCTGATAGGTGTGTGGTGTAAAGCGTTTTTTAAGGTCGTTGAGTGTATAGGTTTTCGTGGCCTTCACCGATTCGCCGTTAATGGTGAGCGTCCACTTTGCCAAATCAACAGGTTCGGCAGGTATGAGCCCGTTGTTGCGAATAAACATCTTATCAACAGGCGTAATGGCATCGTCTAATAGATGAATGGGCGATTCGACATTCCAGGGTTTATCGCCCAGCACTTTCATATCGGGACTTTTGCCTTTTAACGGGTCGTAGTCAAAACCCAATGGGGTATAAAAAGGCGGTATTCTATCGGCGAAAGCAACATGAGTACCCACCAAAGCCGTAAGCGTTGCTAGAGCACTTTTCTGGAGAAATCCCCGCCGATCGTGAATCTGATCTTGCATAGATTCAGTATAGTTTTTCTTGATTAGACAAAGTTGGTAAATAACAACTCAACAATACGCATTCATCCATAACAGAACGGTTGTTCAAGCTACATTTGTTCATGAATCATAAAGACGCGTCCATTTATCAAATCTACTCGCATCCTTTTTTCGATAGTATTAGAAATGACGTTGTCAAGTTGAGGAGAAAAATCGGGCGGTCTACTCCGCAAAGCAAAAGCAAATTTACACAGTCTTTCGCGCTGCATTTGTAGAAATAAATTGTACATTAATTCACAGAGGCCAAATCAGGAATTATTTTTGTTTTGGATTTCAGGTAACCCATTCGCTTAATGAATCTGTAATCAGGATTCAGCCGTAAGGTCATTATTCTGCATCAACTAACGTATTTAACAGTTTTTAACCAATATCGCCCCCCGTCAAGGCGTTTTTGCTATACGAATCGTTACTTGCTTTTTTGTCCTATGAATACGCCTTTACCAACCGTCAAGAATGGCGATCTATTAATTGCCGAACCCTATATGGGCGACACTAATTTTGAACGTAGTGTGGTACTTATTTGCGAACATAATAATGTCGGCACGTTTGGCCTGGTACTGAATCAATTAACGGATGTTAATCTGGGGGACGTTATTGAAGACATTCACACCGATTTGCCGCTATTTGTGGGTGGTCCTGTTCAGCAAAATACCCTACATTTCATTCACCGTCGTCCCGATCTGATTGATGGTTCGATTTGCGTGGTTGATGGTTTATACTGGAGTGGCGACTTTGAGCAAATCAAGCAGGCTGTCAATCTGGGCACGCTTACAGCCCGGGATGTCCGCTTTTTTATTGGCTATTCCGGATGGAATGAGGGTCAGTTAGACGGCGAATTGCTCCAGAAAGCGTGGATTATCAGCCGTACCAAAGCCGACTTCCTGTTCGATACCCCAACCAACGAGTTCTGGCGCGAAGTACTGAAACGCAAAGGGGGTGAATACAAATCCATTGCTCATTATCCGGTTGATCCCCGACTTAATTAGCAACTTCGGTCATTTGGTTAAGAAACGTTAACGGCAATTTCTTAACTTTTTTAATCAATTTTGCACGGTCCGACGTTTCGGGCAGTCCGACACTTCGGATAAAAACTCGTTATTGCAAGGTTAGTTACCTGTCAAAAGTCCCGCATGTATACATCTCGCTTACTACTTCTATTTTTTTTAGTAACCTCTCCCCTGCTCTTACGGGCGCAAAGTGACAAACCCGTTGGCGGCCATTTCGGTATAAAACTAGGTGCAACGTTTACCCAGGTCTCTATTACAGGCACCAGCGTTAATATTCCCAAGCGGTCCTTACAGCCTAATATAGGGCTTATGTACCGGTACCGGTACAATCGACTGGTATTCCAGCCCGAAGCCCTTATTGCCATCAAAGGCGGTACGTTTCAGCAGGAACAAGTTGGCGGACGGTCAACAACGAGCCACTCGTTTTATTATGCCAGTCTGCCCGTCTTGCTAGGCTACATCCCAACCGAAGGACTGACTATTCAGGCCGGACCAGAATTCAGTTATGCACTTAATGCCGGTTCGACAAATGGTCCCGGCGCCCAAAATGACCTGGGTGCCGTTATAGGCGTACACTACGATTTCCTGGATATGCTTAGCAAAGTTAGTTTGCATATACGCTACGTTCATGGTTTCACCAATGTATCGCCAGAAGCCACGGCAGCTTATTATAATAGAAATCTTCAGGTATCGCTTGTGTACAACCTGTTCCCTAAAAAGAAGAAAAAGTAGAACCAAACGGTGTTACGTTTCTACACTATACACTTATGCTCTCCGACTTCGGTATTATACTGCTGTTTATTCTGGCTGCGTTCGCGTTCATTGCGGTAGTGCTTTTTATTGCGCGTTTGCTGCGGCCTCACAAGCCGAACGTCGAAAAAAACAGTACCTATGAATCGGGCGAGGAGCCGGTTGGTAACGCCAATGTGCAGTTTAATATTCGATTTTATGTGGTAGCTCTCGTCTTTGTCTTATTCGATGTTGAATTGGTCTTTCTGTTTCCCTGGGCAACGGTATTTGGCCAGAAGCAACTCATTAATACTACTGGTGGTTTATGGGGGTGGTTTGCCTTAACCGAAGCCTTTTTATTCGTTGCTACATTAGCGCTGGGTCTTGCTTATGTTTGGGCAAAGGGGTATCTTGACTGGGTAAAACCGCAACCTAAAATCCCGTCAATAGAAACAAAGGTTCCCCCAAGGTTGTATCAACAGGTGAACGATCGTTACAAACGCTGAATCAGTTTATGCTACGTTATCTATGTCTGACAATGCTGGTAAGCCTGTCGGCAATGGTTACGTTGTTTGCTCAAAAACCCACTGTTGATGCGTACCGAATAAAAGTCGTTACAAAAGATGGGTATCGCTTTCGCGGCACATTCAGCGATATCGACAACTCATTTATCTATCTTAGCTTCGGACGATATAGCCAGGAAGATCGAATTCCGCTTACCAGTATTCGGAAAGTGGTCATTCGCCGAAATAATAAAAAGTCAGTACTCATATCCGGGGCCATTGTTGGAGGGCTTTTGTCCGGCTATCTGGCGAATGAGTCGATAAAGACGAGTCCAACAAGAAGTCCTGTTGCGCATGGTGTGACAGTGGCTTTCGCTGCGGTTGGTGGAGCAGCCAGCGGACTATTACTTGGTTCGGTTATTGGCAGCATAAGCAGCCGGGTCATTCGGCCGCTAAACTTGGTCAATCCCGACGTTAGCCTGTTCCGGCAATTAGAACCATTTAGTTTACGCTATCAGCAGGATATAATTAATCGTCTGCCTAAAAACTCACAGTAACATGACCTCTCAGTCAACAGCCGACAAAACCGGCGAAGCCAGCATTATTCTGATGCATTCCGAAGAATTGTTGAATTGGTCGCGGGAGAAATCGCTATGGCCCATGAGCTTCGGGCTAGCCTGTTGTGCTATTGAAATGATGCAGGCTTTTGCAGCTAATTATGACCTCGAACGGTTCGGTATTTTTCCGCGCCCTTCGCCCCGGCAGTCAGATATTATGATTGTGTCTGGCACTGTAACTTACAAAATGGCCGACCGAATCCGGCGGCTTTACGAGCAAATGCCAGAGCCTCGTTATGTTATTTCGATGGGGTCTTGCTCTAATTGCGGTGGTCCTTACTGGCAGCATGGCTATCACGTTGTGAAGGGTGTAGACCGCATTATTCCGGTGGATGTGTATGTGCCCGGTTGCCCACCGCGCCCGGAAGCCTTGATTGATGGGTTTCTGAAATTGCAGGAAAAAATAAGAACGGAACACCCGTTACTTGGCAAGCGTAACGCTAACCAACAGGCAGACGTACAACTGGCAGACGATACTTCTTTACCTGATAACCTTTCGACGGCTTCCTGATGAATGCACTAGCTACCGCCTTTCGACAAACGGTTGGGTCAATCCGGCTTTTATGGCTGATTTATGGCATCACGCTGGTGCTGGGGTTACTGGTTGCACTACCGTTCTATAATACGCTTAACGTAGAAGACCAAAATTCGCTGGCCTTTTTGAATCTGCTAAACGGTTTTGATTACACCGTCTTTTCCGATTTTATGTACCGCAGTGCACGAACGATTTCGCCACTTATGAGCGTGGGGCGTTGGTTAGGCATTTTGTATGTGTTTTTAAGTGTCTTTGTCTCGGGAGGGATTCTGCTGCGTTTCTCGCAATCAAACGCCCGATTTGATAGCGGTCTATTCTGGCAGGTATGTACGCATTATGTAGGCCGGTTTTTACGGCTTTTTGGCGTCACCTTGCTTTTTGTATTGGTTGGGGCGGGGCTTTGGCTGGTTATAGGGTCACTGGTTGGTACGCTCGTCAGCGATACATTTACCGAACGCGGTCTGTTCTGGATTGGAGCGGGGTTCTTTGCACTATTTGTGCTCACGGCCACCCTTTTACTTTGCATTGGCGATTTTGCTAAGGTACTAATGTTTCGGGAAGATGAACATAACGCCTTCCGCGCGTTTGGGCAAGCCGGACGGCTGGTTTTGCGAAACATAGGCCGAACGTATGGCTTGTATTGGTTGCTGATTATAATTGGCACCGTCCTGTTCGGCATTTACTTTCTGCTTGACGAAGCCATTCCCATGAGCGGCTGGCTGACCATTCTGGTTATGTTTCTCATCCAGCAAACGCTGATTTTCGCCCGCGTGAGCCTGAAAATCTGGTGGCTAGGAACGGCCTACAGCCTTTATCAAACATTTCCAAAACCCACACCCGTTTTGCGGCCTGTGCCGATAGCCGAACCAGCGCCAGCTACCATCGAACCCGATAGTGAAGCGCCACTAAGTGCCGTTGAATCCTAATCGAATCGTCGTCTGTCAACCGGGCAACGTGGACGAGTCAGCCAAACCGATGGGTATTATTCTGCCAGATCTATGAAAATCAACGCCAATCTTTCTGTTGTATGCTTTATGCTTTTCGCCACACTTGCCTTTCAGCAGGATGTGCCACCCCAATTGCAGTTGTTTCTACTGATCGGCCAGTCGAATATGGCCGGACGGGGCATTCCTGAAGCCGAAGATAAGCAGGATCATGCGCGTATCTGGATGCTGACGAAAGAATTAAACTGGGTGCCAGCTCATGATCCTATGCATTTCGACAAACCCGCCGTTGTGGGTGTAGGACCGGGATTTGCATTTGCAAAACAATTGGCCAATGCCTATCCAGCCATAAATATTGGACTGATTCCGGCTGCCGTAGGTGGTTCGGGAATTGATGTCTGGAAGCCCGGTGCTTATTATGAACCAACAAAGTCGTATCCGTACGACGATGCATTACGCCGGGCTAAAAAAGCCCTCGAAAATGGGCAACTGGCAGGTTTTCTCTGGCATCAGGGAGAATCGGACTCAACGCCAGCTAATGCACCGGCGTATGAGCAGAAACTGACTGAATTGGTTCAGCAATTGCGAAAAGACCTGAATGCGCCCCATGTGCCGTTTGTAGTGGGAACATTAGGTGATTTTGTTGTACAGAGAAATCCGGATGCCAAAACAGTTAATGAAGCGCTTCAACGGGCTACCCGCCACATTCCTGATTCCTACTTCGTAAGCGCATCGGGGCTAACCGATAAAGGTGATTCCACTCATTTTAATACTGTTTCGGCTCGCACTCTGGGCCAGCGTTACGCCGACCTGTTCGTTCAGAATAAACTTTTAACGACCAAACCCTAACAGAATGCGGAGATGTATGACAAGTTTATTTTAACTGATTATGCCTCTTTTTTGGACAGGATCAATCAGGATGAGTTTACTGGAAATCCTATTTAATTCGAGCGTTAGCCCGTCCATAATCCTGCCGAAAAAACAAACTTGTCTGTACCTAATGATGTGATTCTGCACAATCTTCTTTGGCCATTTCGTATAATTGCAGAACCATTTCGTCTTTTTAACCTCCGATTTTGCAGCATGGCTGTTCCTACTGTTTCGTCAAAACCACAATCATCTACTGCCAGTTTATTTGGCCTACCCGTTATTGTGGCCGCTCTGGGTTACTTTGTTGATATTTATGACTTATTGCTTTTTGGTATCGTTCGGGTGCCAAGTTTAAAAGATCTGGGCCTTACCCCCGACCAAATATCGACTGTTGGCTCCAATATTATAAACTGGCAAATGGGCGGATTGCTGATTGGCGGCATTCTGTGGGGTATAATTGGCGACAAACGTGGCCGACTATCTGTGCTGTTTGGCAGCATCATTACCTACTCGATTGCCAATATTGCCTGCGGTTTTGTGAAGCATGTTACCTTTATGGACCCAACCACGTATTATGCCCTGATGCGCTTCGTTGCCGGGATTGGATTGGCCGGTGAGTTAGGCGCGGGTATCACACTCGTCAGCGAAGTTTTGCCAAAAGAGAAGCGCGCCATTGGCACGTCGCTGGTGGCGGGGATTGGCCTGTTTGGGGCCGTAGTAGCCTATTTTACAGTTAAATTATTTGATTGGCAAACCGCCTTTCTCGTAGGCGGTGGATTAGGATTCGGGTTATTGCTGTTACGGGTTGGTGTGGTTGAGTCGGGTATGTTCAAAGACGTTACCGACCAAAAGCATGTTAGTCGGGGAGATTTTTTCTCCTTCTTCACCAATGCTGACCGGCTGAGCCGTTACCTCAAATGCATTGGCATTGGACTCCCTACCTGGTTTGTTATTGGCATTCTGGCCACATTCAGTAACGAGTTTGGTAAGGCGCTGGGTATTGCCGAAGAAATTCAGCCGGGCCTAGCTATCATGTGGTGTTACGTTGGACTGGCCGTGGGCGATTTGGCCAGTGGATTTATCAGTCAGGCAATGGAATCGCGCAAAAAAGCCGTTTCACTTCTGATGGCCATTGCGCTTATCTTTGGTTTAATTTACCTGTACTTCGGTATCAAAAGTGCAACAGCTCTCTACGGTTTATGCCTGGCAATGGGCTTCGGCATCGGCTATTGGGCCATGTTCGTGACGATTGGCGCCGAGCAATTCGGCACCAATATTCGGGCTACAGCCGCTACAACAATCCCAAACATGGTGCGTGGAACGGTTATCCTGATGACGAGTTTGTATGCCTATCTAAAACCATCACTGGATATTATTAATGCCGGGGCCGCTGTAGGGCTTATTTGTTTCATCATCGGTTTTTATTCAATCCTTACCATCCCCGAAACACATGGCAAGGATTTGAATTATCTGGAAGAATAAGGCCAAGACAAGACTATACCTCGTTTCACCTTCTTTCTGTTTTCCGGTTTTCCATGCAAGCGCTCTCGCCCACTACGCCCCGCGTTTCATTTCGCCCATTGTTTGCCTTGCCGGTTATTGTGTCGGCATTGGGATTCTTTGTGGATGTATATGACATGCTCATTTTCAGCATCGTGCGTGTGCCAAGCCTGCAATCGCTGGGCTTGTCGGAAGCAGAGGTTTCTAACGCCGGTACGTTTATTCTAAACTGTCAGCAGGCTGGGTTGGTCGTGGGTGGCTTTCTGTGGGGCGCTTTAGGTGATAAACGCGGTCGAATGTCGGTGTTGTTTGGCAGTATAATCACGTATTCGCTAACCAACATTGCCTGCGGCTTCGTGCAGGATGTGAATATGTATGCCTTCCTGCGGTTTGTGGCTGGCGTAGGACTCTCCGGCGAAATAGGGGCTGCTATCGTGCTCGTATCCGAAATTCTGCCGAAGGAAATCCGCAGTTACGGCTCGTCTATCGTGGCGGGTATTGGCTATCTCGGCGCGGGCGTCGCGTATCTTACCGTCGAATACTTCAACTGGCGAACGGCCTTCTGGGTGGGGGGCGGCATGGGCATTGCCCTGCTCCTACTGCGGGTAAGCGTCTTTGAATCAGGCGTTTTCAACCGGTCGAAAACGGAACACAAAGAAGTTAGCCGAGGTAACTTCCTTTACTTTTTTACTAGTTGGCCGCAGGCAATCAAATACTTGCGTTGTGTATCGGTAGGCATTCCAACCTGGTTCATTGTGGGTATTCTGGCCACGTTTGCCAACGAGTTTGGTCAGGCGTTGGGAATTGAAGAGGTCGTGAAACCCGGTCGTTGCGTGATGATGATTTACGTGGGGTTAGCCGGGGGTGACTTGCTCAGTGGGCCACTGAGCCACTGGTTGAAATCTCGTCTGAAAGCGATTACGGGTTTGTTGATATCCAGCGCCTTGCTGAGTGGCGTTTATTTATTCGGAGGCATTCACACAGCGAGTGGCCTTTATACAGTTTGTCTGCTGGCGGGCTTTTGCACAGGCTATATAGCCATGTTCCTGACAATGGTAGCCGAACTATACGGCACTAATCTACGCAACACAGCTACCACCTCGGTACCAAGTGTCGTGCGTGGCACACTAATTCCAATGACGCTACTCTTTCAAGCCCTGAAACCGTCAATGGGGGCATTACTGGCCGCCGGATTGTTGGGCATCGTTGTTTATGGCTTGTCCTTCTGGTCGCTTAGTCGCATGGACGAGACCTTTGGTAAAGATTTAGACTTCGTAGAATGAGTATTCACCGCTCATCATTTTTCTGAGCCGCTGCTCCATAATTTCGGCGACTAGCCTGTTTTCAAACATCATTAGGTTGACATTAAAGGTCTCCACTTAATCTTGTTAACGCAATGAAAACATCGTTCAAATTACTCGCCAGTGCCTTATTATTATCGCTAACAGTAGCTGTTACATCACCTGCTATGGCCACAGATGACAAAACGCAAACCAAAGCTTTTGCCGTAGTAATGTATCCAGCAACTGATGCCTCCAAACTTTGGCTAAATCTGGAAAAATATCAATCGGAGAGCAAAATCACTCTCACGATGCTCGATGAACATGGCCAGATTTTATTCCAGGAAACGGTATGCGGCAAGAACAGTAAACAAAATGCGTACCGTCAGCAATTTGATATGAGTCAGCTTAAAGACGGAACTTATACGTTTCACATATCCGCAGGGAGCCAGAAGGAAGAGCACATATTTAAACTTTCAACTCCAGCATTGGAAGCTACGCAGCCAATTCGGCTTATTGCCATAAAATAGCTAGTTGTCAACATCAGTATTTAACCGGTGTTACCCCAAAATATAATTGAAGCGCTAGTTTTCCAGCAATATCTCTGGAAGGCTAGCGCTTCAATTATATAGATAAAGGAAGTATGGGAAGACAGTCAACTCGTTTACTAGTTATATAGATCGCCAGAGTTTTTCAAAACTGTCAAAATAGAATGAGAATGTTTCCCCTCGCCTTACCCATTACCAAATTCAGTTTCATTGTTTTCCTACTATTAATTGCAGGAAGCGTTACTGCTCAGCAGATTATCCCGTTGTATTCAGGACTCATTCCCAATGCTACTTCATACTCAATGAAGGAAATAGCGACGGAAAAAGACAGCCGAATAGTTTGGTATCGAAAGGTGTCGAAACCAACCCTGACTGTTTTTTTACCCGCTAAAGAAAATGCCAGCGGTGCCGGCGTTATTATTTTTCCGGGGGGCGGTTATTCAGGAGAAAGCTATGAGGGAGAAGGCATTCTAATTGCCGAAACTTTTGTTAAACATGGCGTGGCCGCCTTTGTAGTAAAGTACCGGTTGCCCAGCGACTCGATCATGGTCGATAAAAGTATAGGTCCTCTTCAGGATTCACAACGAGCCCTGAAAGTAGTGCGGGAACAGGCGGCAAAGTGGTTGATTAAGCCCGACAAAATAGGCATCATGGGCTTCTCGGCGGGCGGGCATTTAGCCTCTACGGCAGGCACGAAATTTAATGAGCCGCTTATCGAGAATACAACGAATACCAGCCTAAGGCCCAACTTTATGATTCTGGTTTATCCGGTCATTTCGATGAATGAAACGCTGGGCCATAAAGGGTCAAGAGCGAATTTATTAGGGACCACTCCTACCGCCGATCAAATTGAGCGATTCTCAAATGAACTGCATGTAACCAATCAAACTCCCCCTACTTATATTACACATGCCGGTGATGATAAAGTAGTTGATGTGGACAATAGCATTGCTTTTTACGAAGCGCTTCGTCATCATAATGTACCGGCTGAAATGCATGTATATCCTAAGGGAGACCATGGTTTTATTTTGAAACTTCCCACCGAGGAATGGATGCAGCCTCTTTTTGTCTGGATGAAACAAAACGATTGGGCAAATAAATAAACCCTGTTTTACCACTCAAGGTAAACCGTTGAGCCGGGATCCACAGATAGTACAAAATCAGGATGTCTTTCATCATTTCTTACCAATACCCTTATGGTTAACTCATAAAGTTCGATTTTGGCAGATAGCTAACGGCTACCAAAGGAGTTAGCAGTATATGTTTTAAAATAATCCTTTACTGTACATGCTATCTGCTTTAATTACTATTCTTACAGCATGGTTTTCATTAAAAAATTGTAGAATTAAACTGAATCATTTATGGCCAGATATGGCCCTGAAGGGATCATATTATGCACACTTAATCGGCTTCTTCGTCTACGATGGAATTGGGCGATTTTGTAAGAAGGCAGGCCAACTCAATTATACCGTTAAAACCGCATCTCTAAACCAACCTTAACCTGCAAAATGATGAAACTCACTACTGGTGCCTGGCTAATGCTAAGCGTACTCACTAGTTATGCCGGACCAACCCCTAACCAATCCGCAAAACAAATGGTAGGTATTGAGAAAACAGTCTTCGGTAAGTTTCCTGATGGGCGTGAAGCTCACCTGTTCACACTGCAAAATGCGGCTGGCATGACTGTAAAAATCACCAATTATGGCGGCTACATCGTTTCCTGGACAGCTCCCGACAAAACCGGAAAATATGAGGACATCACGTTGGGAGTACCTACGTTTGCCGATTATCTGAAAGGAACACCCAGCTTTGGTCCCATCATTGGCCGGTTTGGCAATCGAATTGGAAATGCAAAATTCTCGCTTGATGGAAAAGAATATGTACTGGCCGCCAACAACAAAACAAACACGATTCACGGTGGACGCGTTGGATTCGACAAAAAATTATGGACGGCCACACCAGTAACCGGCGATGAGCCTGCTTTGCATTTAACCTACATTTCCGCCGATGGCGAGGAAGGCTTTCCCGGAAATTTGGCCGTAGAAGTCGTTTACACACTGCAAAAAGACAACGCACTACGTATTGATTACAAGGCAAGTACAGACAAGGCAACCGTTATTAACCTTACTAATCATGCTTACTTTAATTTATCGGGCATGAAGCGGGATGTCCTGGCGTATGAGTTGATGATCAAGGCAAATTCGTATCTGCCCACGGATGCAAACCAGATTCCAACCGGTACTATAGCTCCCGTTGCCGGCACCGTATTCGACTTCACAAAACCCACTGTTGTTGGTAACAGAATCAACGATACCACCGATGTTCAAATCCGGTACGGCTCTGGCTATGACCATTGTTGGGTATTGACCGATGCGTCGAAGAAATTGAAACTGGGCGCCACCGTTCGCGATCCCGAAAGCGGACGCTTCATGGAAATGTACACAACAGAGCCGGGAGTACAGATCTATACGGCCAATCACCTGAACAACGTAAAAGGTAAAGAAGGAATGGTGTACAAACGGCGTTATGGGATTTGCCTGGAAACCCAACACTTCCCTGATTCACCCAACAAGCCCAATTTCCCCACGACTGTTTTACGGCCGGGCGAGAACTATAAAAGCACGACTGTGTATAAGTTCTCGGTGCAGTGAGAATTTATACACAGTCGTGTTAGGGTTGATTATCTATTTGTCGTTAACCTTCCAGAAATTGCAGGAGTTCGATTCTGTTGCCAAACGGGTCGCGGAAGAAAAATCGTTGCCGTCCGTCAATATCTGACGAATATTCAATAGCTACGTTGTGGTGTTGTAACATCTGCTTTGCTTCGTCCAGATTGCTCACCTCGAAAGCCGGATGCCGTTTGGAAGAAGTACTGCTGGCTTCTTCACGAAGATGCAATTGAATGTCGGCAATCTGAAACCAGATGGCCCCGGCAGGATGATTGCCCGGAATCTCAGCCAATTCCAGTATGCCACCGTAGAATGTACGGGCATTCGCCGTTTCTCCTTCTGGAATCGATAGGAGGATGTGGTCTAACCGCTTGAATACAATCATGTTGTCACTCAGATTTAGTCATCGTCTTCGTTGATAGTCTACTCTATAATAGACTATCAATGGAAACCTACTTTCGATTCCGCTAAAAACCAAAGCCATTCTGGAAAACGTTCATGTGTTTGCAGGGAAAGCTTATTAAGTAGATCGTCTAGAATGCCATAAAATTCGTGATTGTATATATAAATTATCAAATTGAATATACGGACGATACATACTGTTTTTTACCAATTCAAAAATAATGGCACTAATATTGATACCAAATGATATTTATTGTATAAATACATGATCTGGTAACTTAAAATATTCACTACTTTCAATTGCCTTTACCATAACTTACCAATGTAATAGAATTGCTAGGCGCTGCTCTGAGTGGCACAGAACTTGTCGGGTAGGGTAACTATCACCGGGTGCTTAGCTACATAAATCAAGACTCTTCGGTGAAAACACCTATTTATCAAAACCATGAAGAGTATCTATTATTTTTCACCCTGCTATCCTCCACCAGAACAGTTGAGTAGATCGAATTCGCCGAACCAGTTATTGGTTCGACAGCGGATACGCCCTTGCTTACCTCTGGCCGATCAGATTTCCAGGCATGATAAACACCTGCCCTATGTGACCTACTACTAATGG
This sequence comes from Spirosoma sp., assembly GCA_964263725.1. Taxonomy (GTDB): domain Bacteria; phylum Bacteroidota; class Bacteroidia; order Cytophagales; family Spirosomataceae; genus Spirosoma. Next base: position 6,030 of record CAXVWN010000224.1, on the reverse strand, counting down.
TCGCCCTATCATAAATCCACTTCTCCGATTAGTACGCACAGATGCCCAAAAGACACCTGAACGGTTCATTAGTGTCTATTTTTTACCAGCGTTGTCCTTAAACCACGTTTTATTATGCTTCTATCATTTACTAAACACACCCCAAAAGCGTTTGCTCTTTTCTGGTTTATAGGACTGCTTCTGGTTGGTCTTCAAGCGAAAGCGCAGGTGACAGTCTCGCTCCAGTATACGGAGAAAAATAACACGACAACTCTACCGGCTGGGGCTATATATACTATGCGGCTAGACTACTCAATATCGAGTACAACAGGAAATGCCTCCGGTGTGAAAGCGGTCGTTAATCTGCCCGATTATATTATCGACGCCTTAAATTTTGCAGGAACTACGCACGCTCCAGCGGCCAACTTTGTATTTGACAATACGCCTGGAGCGAAAAAAGTAACGATCAATTTCATTGACCCTGTGCCCTCTGGCTCTACGGGTGTGTTAGAAGTAGGGTTTTTAGTGAACAACGGTGTTATCACCAATGGAACTTCCCTGACGACTTCGGCGGAATTGACGGCTACGGGTGGTTTTACCTCTGGTGTAAGAACAAACACGCAGATCATTTCGGCACACCCCTATATCTGTGCCCAAAAAAGCCTGGTAGGCGGTGGTGGCCTTAATAACGTTACTACCTATAAAATCCGGATTTCGGGCAATGACTTATCGTACAGCCTCTTACCTCAGGGTTATCTAAACGCAACCCATATCACATTAACCGACAATTTGCCTACTGGAGCGGAGTTTGTGAGTGCACAGTTACTTGATTATAGTGGCAATCCGGTCTCAACGACAATTACTCAAAGTGGGGGCGTTGTCACGGCTGTCATTCCCGATATCACCGCAAATCGTTATAGACTTTATGAATGGACTACGAGCACCTATGAACTGTATATCAAAGTAAAATACAACTCATCGGCAGGCTTTACAGACGGGCAGACCGTTGTTAATACCTCCACACTGGTTTTTACGCCTTTCGGTGGTAGCCCAATTACGGTTACAGATGGCGATAAGGTCTCTGCTAATGCTTGCACTAATGACCTGAGTGAATCCATTGTGTTGGCAAATCCAACCGTCAATGCCATGCTCACAAAAACACGAAACTATGGTGTACCTACGGACATTTTCCCAGGGCAACGAATTTCCTACTGTATCAACTTTACGAATACAGGGAATACGGAACTGAACAATGTTGAAATCATTGAAAACATACCATCGGCCTTACGTTTCGCAGGTAAAGAGTTTAATCCTGCTAATCCTATTGACCATTTTGAATACCAGACGAATTTAACTAGTACCTGGACGACGGGGCTGTTGGCGAGTTCAGACCCTGGACCAGATCCTGCTAATCCGGCAGAATACTACACCAAGATTAAAATTGTCTTTATTTCTCCCCTGCCAGCAAATGCCTCCTTGATAAACTATGGCAGTTCATGCCCGAACTTTTCATTCGTCCCAGCCACAACTGTAACCGCTGATACGCCAGTTCAAAACTGTGCAGAGTGGACTAGTACTACGGTTGGTATTCCGGCTAACCGGACTGTTTGCGAAGGCACGATTATTCTGAAGCCCCGACCTAATAAGTCGTTGGTTTTAATAAAAGTTGAGCACGCTCTTGGCTGTGCAGCTCCTTATACAATCGGTCAGGTATTAGACAATACTGTTACCGTATCAACAGATCCTGGAGGGGCAGACATGGACAATCCAGTACTGATGTTATTCCCTAGTCCGGCTGGTGCTTTTGAATACGTACCGGGCAGTGCTACATTCAATGCGGGCACATCTGGATTAACTGTAACACCTACGTTTGAATATATCCCAAACTATGCTGGGACGGGTCGGTTTCTACTACGCTGGACATTCCCCGCAGGAACTAAACTGCCCTACGGCACAACCATGTCAGCGAAGGCCAAGGTAAAAATTACAAACGGTAGTAATTCCGGACATGCGTTATGGGGTTACGCCAGTGGCACAAATGTTGGTTCTTACATAAACGATGGTATCGGCATTGGTACGAGTTCGGAAATCGACATCTATGATTTGAACAACAATAGTAGTACGACCGACACGCTTGACGCTTCCGCAACGGACTATACCAGTTGCGGTATCGGAGTAGCAGCCTCGGCCTCAATGGAATCCATTAAATGGGTAAAAGGCCAGCTTGATACGAATTACTCCCGTTATCCAGCTTCAGGAAATACAGTTCGGGGGGGCAAAGCTGACTACAAACTCGTTGTTAGGAATACGGGCAATGTGCCCATGAAGAATATTGCTATCGTCGATATCCTTCCGTTCATTGGCGATAAGGGCGTCATTGACCTCAGCGCTCGAAATACGGCCTGGCGGCCTAACCTGGCGGGTTCCATTTCGGCTCCGGCAGGCGTAACGGTTTACTACAGCACGGTCGCTAACCCCTGCCGCGATGAAATGAAAGCCGCTTCGGACCCATCGCCTTTCCCAACGGGCTGTACAGTAGCCAACTGGAATACGGTCCCTCCTACCGATATCACAACGGTGCAATCACTTAAATTCGATTTCGGCTCAATCGTCATTAATGGTGGGGATTCACTGCTCCTGACCTGGCCCATGCGGGCACCAGTCAATGCCCCCGTCAATGGAGAAATTGCCTGGAACTCGTTTGGTTTCGTGGCCACCCGGACCGATAATAACACACCGTTACTTGCCGCCGAACCTATTAAGGTAGGTATTAAACTTGCAGCGCCTGCACCCGCTTTCTATGGTGACTATGTCTGGTACGACACGAATCACAATGGCCTTCAGGATGTAGGCGAGCAAGGTGTTGATGGGGTAAAAGTCATTCTCTTCAAAGACAATGGCGATAACGTAGCCAATCCGGTCACTGATACCGAGGTTGCCTTTACGGTTACGGGGAATGGTGGTAAATATTTGTTCCCCAATATGGAAGTGGGTAATTACTATGCGCTGTTCTTCCCGCCAACCAGCTATTCGGTTTCCCCATCTAATCAGGGAGCCAATGATGGGGTTGATTCGGATGGAACCGTGACGACTTACCAGGGAGCACCGGCTTACATTACGACCGTTACCCATCTCGATGCACTGGAGGAAGATTTGACCTGGGATTTGGGTATTTATTGTGGTATCACACCAACGGTCACGTCCAACTCACCTGTTCAGATTGGTGGTATAATCTCCTTATCGGCTAGTGGTGGAACCAGTTATAGCTGGACGGGGCCTAATGAATTTGCCTCAACCAGCCAGAATCCGACGATACCAAACGCCACAACGGCCAACGCGGGCACCTATAAAGTGAGTGTGAACAGCGTAGAGGGTTGTTATGCCAGCCTTTTGGTAGATGTGCTGGTACAGAACTGTATCACACCGAACGCAGGAGCCGATGTACGCATCTGTGCTCCGGCTACCAGTGCCACTATTGTAGCGGCAAGCGCTGGTCAGACCTGGTCAGCTCAGGCAGGAAATCCCGCCGGTGCTACCATTAATCAGGCTGGTCAAATCACGGGTTTGACCGCTAACGGCACCTACAGTTTTATTCTATCGGCGGGCGCTGGTTGTACAGATATTGTGCAGGTAATTCGAGGAGGTTTAAGTATTGCCGTTATCCCTGGAAGCTGTAGTTCGGCGACCAACCAATATAACGTAACCGGCACCATTTCTCTAACCAATGCGACTGCAGGTACGCTGACTATTACTGATGGAGCGATTAGTACAACTGCTACCGTCACGACGAGTACAACTGCTCTTAGCTTTACATTGGCAGGCCAAACCCCGGGCAGTGGTAGCCACACCATCACGGCGTCTCTGAGCAGTTGTGGACTTGTTAGCACAACATACACCGCGCCCACCTCCTGCACTGCGGGTATTACCTTAAGTGTGACACCGGGTGTTTGTCAGAGTGCCACCAATGGATATTCAATAACGGGTACGCTCTCGTTGACCAACGCCCCAGCCGGCACCGCCATCATTACCGATGGCGCCATCAGCACTACGGTCGCCGTTAGTGCGGGGGCTACGTCGGTGCCCTACAGTCTGAACGGCTTGAGTGCGGGAAGCGGTTTGCACACAGTCAGTGTGAGTTTTGCGGGTCAGACGACCAGCACCCCTTATACGGCGCCTATTGCCTGTACGGTTTGTCCACCAGCCAGGTGTGTACCCATCGTCATTAAACGTATTCGATAAAACACCCGTACGTAAGCTTAAACCCGCCGATCCACTTAGTCAAAAGACACTAAGTGGATCGGCGGGTTTAAGCTTACGTACTTTAAGTGATGTTAGGCTAACCCGGGTTAAAACCCTATAACAGATGATAATACTTGATATTTTGCCTAGGTATTAACGATAAGAATTATGATGCCTGCTTAGACTATAGTCACTCAAACCTATACTACTGAGTATATTTTATCTTTCACAAAGACTTGTAGGCGATTGGCATAGTAATTGACAACTGCCATAATAAGTTACCTATTCGACTATTTATAATAGTAATAAAAATATTATCTAGCGAAACGACTACACGATAGCGCCACAACAAGATAGAGGTAATACTAACCACAAGGTTGGCATACGATTTGCTTACTACTGAGTGATTGTTAAAACTCATTCCTTATGGCAAACTTTACTAACCCGTCGATTTTTTTACTAAACCTTCTCAGCACGTCTGTTTCCACGTTTGCCTTTGGGTAGATACAAATCACTAAATCAGTGAGTGTCTGCACAACGGCTATAGGTATGCCTTTTACCAACAAATATGGCCAAGCCCCCTGGGATAAAAACAAGCTGTCCTTCTTTCCAAACAGCAAAAAATCAGAGTTTTATCAAAGTTGTATTTATCCACATTTGTAGCCCAGTGACGCCTAGTTTGCCTGGTAAACATGAGTCCTACAAACGCTGACCTAGTTACAGAATAATTAACTATTACCTTATGAACATCACTACTTTTTTTAGATTCGCTCCGCTTCGGATAGGTAACGGGAAAGCTCCCTGGGCCAGTCCGACCCGTTTACTCTGGGTAGCGATCATCTGCTTTTTAGGGCTGCTCTCTACTACAGTATCCGGCCAAGGCCTGCAAATTAATAAATCAGTGAATGTCGCACAGGCCAGTCCTGGTGACGCGGTTACATACACGATTCGGTATAACTGTACCAGCATTACCACCCCCTGTGCAAATGTGGTGATAACTGATCAGTTACCCAACGGCCTAGTTACCAGTGGACCTTCAGACTTGATTACCAGTGTAGGAACAGCCTCCATAAGCGGGGGATTGGTTACTTTTAACCTGGGTACCTTACCTGCTGGCACCACGGGTGAAGTCACTATCCAAACCCACCTCGATCCGTCCATACCTGGCGGTACAGTACTTCCTAACAGTGCCACCATTGCCTCAGGAGGAGGACCGCCCACCGTTAGTAATACGGTATCGACAACGGTTCTGACTGTGGGTAAACTAACTTTAGATAAGTATGCTTACACGGCTGATCCAGCCTACCTCGGAAATGGGCTACTTGTACAGGGACAAACCGGTATTTATCAGTTCAATATTGCCAATGCGGGTAACACCTCGGTTAACAATCTTTGTGTAATTGATACATTGCCTTTTGCAGACCAATTAAAGGTCACCAGCATCACGTCGGGCATATTTTCGAGTCAGTCACCCGCTACTGTCCGGGTCGAATATAAGACGAATACCAACACAACCTGGACGTCCCTGGGTGGTTCTCCCTTTTCAACCTCGGCCAGTACTTCAGTGCCCGTGAGTTTAGCGGCAAGTGAGTATATAACCATGGTACGCTGGTGTTTCGATCAACCTTTCAATCCAGCTGCCGGTACCAATAACAATAATGGGCCATTGATTCGATTTACGATTCCGGCCAATATGCCCCTGGAAGACCTGACGAACTGCATCAGTTCATCGGCAACTAACCTGTCTCCTGTCAGAAAGTGTATTGATGCCAGTATTGTTCCACCAATCACGGGCTCGATACCCGCTATTCA
>CAXVWN010000223.1:0-36600 GCA_964263725.1 Spirosoma sp. | reverse complement strand
AGGCCAGAAATACCAGCGCTTCCCGCAAAACCAACTAAACCGGAGTAAGAACTAAAATATTAGGCGTCTTATCTGAGTGTTGACCGGAGAAGTAATTACTCAGAATTAAGGTAATTATGTATGCTCACATTCGACCCCAATGGGGTCGAATGTTTATAGAGAAGCGAATTTGCTATCAACATTCGACCCCATTGGGGTCGCACTGTGATCATTCCTTCTGATTTTATTCAACTACCTGATATACAAGCTGTAATTTAGACCAGCTCGTATATTAGTCAATTTCAATCACTACATCTCGCCCAACGGGGTGAGCGACGCAGGTGAGTATGTAACCCGCTTTTAGTTCAGATTCCGACAGGCCATCTTCTTCATCCAGTTTAACTTTACCGGAAATACATTTGCCCATGCAGGCCGTACACATACCCGCCTGACATGAATAAGGCAGGTCAATATCTAGGTCCAGCGCGGCTTCCAGAATGGTCTGATGCGGAGCTACGGCAAATTTGTATTCACTCCCTTCATACAACACCGTCACTTCTGGCGAACCACTATCATCTGCCGTAAGCGGTTCCTCTACCACATCGCCAGCCGCAACAGGCGCCGTAGCGTAACTTTCCTTATGCACACGCTCGGTCGAAACACCTACCAGAGACAAAGCCGAACGGGCTTCGGCCATCATGCCATCAGGACCACAGAGATAAACACTAGCATTCTGCAAGTCGGCCTTAGGTAGTTGCTCAAGGATTTTGGTTATCGTATGCTGATTCAAACGACCTTCGGCACCCGTCCAACCATAAGAAGGCTGGCTCAGAATATGTGTCGTCTGAAAGCGCGATTTGCCATAAGCCTGCTCCATCGCGTCTAGATGCGCTTTGTAAATGATAGAGTCCTGATTACGATTTCCGTAAATGAGCCAGATTCGACTGTTCGGTTCAACGTGCAGGGCTGACTTTGCCATCGAAAACAGGGGCGTAATGCCACTACCAGCGCCAATCAAAACAATGGTTCGACGGCTCTGCGGGTCAAGCTTCGGGGTAAATGTACCCATCGGCTCCAGCGTTTCCAGGATGTCGCCAGACTTAATACGATCGCATAAATAATTGGAAGCAAGTCCACCCGGCACACGTTTTACGGATACCGACAACGACACATCGACATGGGGCGATGAGGCCATTGAGTACGAACGGCGCACTTTTTGACCGTTAATATTGAGCAGGAAGGTCAAAAACTGACCCGGTTGATAGCGAATTTCTTCGTTGATGGGATGCCAGAAACTTATGGTCACAGCGTCGACCGTTTCGCGAACGACGTCTTTTACTTTCAAAAAATACCGATTTGCCATTACTATTCAGATTGACTTTTTCTAAACGGAGAGGGGAAGAAAACTATGAGATAAGTACACTATTATTTGTATCCTCTATTTTTTGCTCTTCGTCTGTATAACGTTTTACAAAGGTACGGTGAACAGGTGTAACTCATTCATCTTTATGAAAAACGACTAATTGCTCAGCAGGAGCTCTACTAATTTGTCCCATTGTTAATCCAACACGTTGTACAGCCTGGCATAAAGGCTGAGAAAAATAATAGGCAATTGACCCAACGAATTGAATCGGCCACTGCCGGGATTCAGGAAAACGCTTGACATATACAGTTAGAAAGAGGTCAAACGCATCCGTTACCAATTCAACGACATGTGGATGCCGGATGTTTTCAGATAAAAACGGCGTGAACGAGGCAAAGTACCGATTTGGAAAAGGTTTTTGGTAGGCATTTTCCAGGAGTGTCGGGCGGTCGAGGGCGTAACGAGCCAGAAAAGCCGCGTGCAAATCGGTGGGTAGTCGTTCCTGAAAAAAATCACAGACCAGCGTTTTTCCCAAATAGCCTCCACTCCCCTCGTCACCGAGCCAGAAACCCAGTGACTGAATACCGCGCGTTAGTTGGCTACCATCATAACAACACGCATTTGCTCCCGTTCCAAGAATACAAACAATACCCGATTTACGGTCTAGAGCCGCCCTTGCAGCTCCCAGCATATCGCTGTTTACGTCAATAGTATGCAATTTCGGCAATACAATTCGTAAAGCATCGGCTACAATATAATTCACCGTAGAGCCTGTGCAGCCGGTTCCGTAGAAAAACACCTTCGTTACAATCGCATCGTTTAGGTGTGGCACTAGTTGCGTTTGCAACACGTCTGCAATTTGTTGGGTCGTTTGATAATATGGATTGAACCCATCCGTTTGAATAGCACGGGCCTGACCATCAGCGGCAACAAGTCGCCAGTCGGTTTTGGTAGATCCACTATCAGCAATTAAAAGCATGAATGTCAACGTTAATTTGGTTCCTGACGAATTAAATCAACTTACCGATCGCCGAAAAGCGCTTGAAAACGCCATCGGTATGAGGGGCATCGATAAGCTCGTCGGTTAAGTCTTGTCCGGCCCAGTGTTCGTAATGTTTTCCGTTACGCCAAAGCCGCGACGCCGACAGGTCATAAATGATTCCGGCGTAGGCGCACCAGATTTCGTCGCGGTCCTGTCCGTTACGCAAAGCCAACTGAGAATGGGTATAAACAGGCAATTCTATTTCATTGGTAGGCATTAGGCGTCCGCTCAGTAAACTAACATAATTATCGGGCATCATTTTTGCGAGTGACAACAAAATTAGCGTAACTTAGCCACTTCCGATCTATCGCATTTGATTAACCATGAGAAAGACTCATCTTATCGCTTTTCTTTCATTAGTAACCCTGTTTAGTGCATTAGTGGGCTGTAGTGGCAAAAAAGTTGCCCCAGTCTCAGAGCGTATTGCCAAAATCTGGACGGCCAGTAAAGTGGACGAGAACAAGGTAACTGTTTACACAAAAGGTGGCGCAACAAATGTTCGTAATTACACAGCATTTAGGCTCGACCTTAGCGTGCCACCTACGGTTAAATACACCGAGTTTGACGGCAACACATTTGTGGGGAAATATTCTGTTCCATCCGACAGCCGCCTTGTGCTAACGGAGCTTACGCCTTCGCCGACTGGCGCTAATAGTACGATTGAATTCACCATTAATTCAATAGACGACAACAACTTAAGTCTCACCCGTACAACGGCAAGTCAGAAAACGGGCAATACCACGAACGATTATACGCTGACCAATCCATAAATTTTCGGCAAACCAATTTGGTAAAAAAGCCGTTCCGTGATATACGGAACGGCTTTTTTAATGGATAATGTGGCGCATGTAATTACACTATCTACATTATCCATTGTTCATTATTCGTTGCTCATTATCCATTACTATGACTGATCTCAATACAATTGGCGAAATAGGCCTGATCGAGCGCATTCGACAAGCGACAGGCGCGCCAACCCACTCTGAAACTATCCGGGGAATCGGCGACGATGCTTCTGTATTCGATTGGGGGGAGGATTACGGACTACTCTCTACAGATATGCTCGTAGAGGGTATCCATTTCGATTTGACGTATGTTCCCCTGAAACACCTCGGCTACAAAGCCGTGACGTTTGGCGTTTCGGATATTGCTGCGATGAACGGCTTACCGGTGCAGCTAACCGTTAGCATCGGACTGAGTAGCCGATTCCCGGTTGAAGCCATTGATGAATTATACGAAGGGATTCGGGCCGCCTGCGAAGCGTATAATGTCGATCTGGTTGGGGGCGACACAACAGCGTCACGATCCGGATTAATTATTTCTGTATCGGTACTGGGTAAAGTCCCGAAAGACCTGATTACATATCGAAATACCGCTCAATCCAACGACGTCGTTTGTGTTACCGGCGATTTAGGAGCCGCCTATCTTGGTTTACAAATGCTGGAACGCGAGAAGCAAGTCTTTCTTGCCGATCCGGGCATGCAGCCTGATCTCTCCGAAGAAAGGGCTTATTTGGTACAACGTCAACTTCGTCCCGACGCACGAACTGACATTGTTCATGAACTCCGCGACCTCGGCATACGACCAACAGCCATGATTGATATCTCGGATGGACTGGCGTCGGAGCTTCTTCACCTTTGCCACCAATCGGGAACAGGTGCGGTTATTTTCGACGAGAATATACCCATTGATGACCAGACTCACTTAGCGGCCGATGAGTTCAAAATCAGCCCTATAACAGCGGCCCTCAATGGTGGGGAAGATTATGAACTTTTGTTTACCGTTCGGCCGCAGGAGTTTGAAAAGTTATCGACCAACGCCCGTATTACAGCCATTGGTTACCTGACGGCTAATCCGGCTCAAATCGTATTAGCGACAAAAGCCGGTCAGCAAACACCTATTCGGGCACAAGGATGGGGTGGTTCGGCGGAGTAATTTTTCAGCCTACGATTCCTAAAAAAACAAGTTCACATAAAAGCCCTGATGTTTGCGCATCAGGGCTTTTATGTGAACTACAAAACAACTAAGAAAATTTCTTAGCCCTGCGTTACGTATTTATATATCAGTTCCGACACCGTTGCCATAGCACCCGAAACCTTTGTATCATCTTTAATATCCTTCGACAAAAGAACCAATACATATTTCCGTCCATCGGGGAGATACACAATGCCCGAATCGTGCCGAACGCCAGCCAGAGAGCCGGTTTTGTGCGCTACTTTTACGTCTTTAGGCAGTTTTGCCGGAATAGCACTGTTGAATTTTTGATCCAGCAGTGTAGTAATCATCGCTTTTGACGCTTCGGGACTTACGATCTGGCCATTGGCAAGCTTGTCAAAAATCAACATTAAGTCGTAAGCTGTCGTTGTGTTGTTGAGCCCCTGCGCAAAGGCTTTACTATCTTCTACCCCGCGCCGAACCTGAATATCTTTTGCGCCTAAGTCGCGCATCGTTTGCGTTACATTCTGAGCACCAACCCGCTCAATCACCAGATTCGTAGCTAAGTTGCTGCTCACGATTATCATATCGTAGACTAAAGACGCCAGGGTCCGCTTCGTGCCGACTTCTTTGTAGATGTTTGTATCGCTGTCTTCTATGGCACGCAAATTATAGGGGCTGCCATCGGCAAGGCTTTTGAATTCCGTTTTGATTGTCATGGAATCCGATAGTGATAGCTTGTGCTGAGCAACCTGCTTATAGACCTCAATCATAACAGGCGTTTTCATCGTGCTGGCGGCATGAAACGTATCCCGTTCTCGAATCAGCAATTCCTTGCCCGTAGCTAAGTCTTTAAAAGCCACCGCAAAGACGCCGGTTTGCTTGCTGAACTCGCGGTCTATTTGTAGGCGTAATTCTGGCAGTGTTAATCGGGATTGTGAAGCAACGGTGAGCCAAGGGGCAGATAAACACACGAAACTTATAATCAGACAAATAGATTTGACCTTCGGGAACTCCATAATCGCGCTTTTCAGGTTTTATACTATGAACAAAAACCTAATCTAATCAGATAAGCGCATTTTTTACTTCACCCGTACGAATTTTGAATAGCAGCCGCCTTCACAATTGGGTAGTAATGTCAACATATCCTGCTGAACCGATAGTCTCTGGCGAACAGGGACATTAGCCCGGTTAGTCGTTATGAAAAAATCAATAAACAAGCTATCGGGATAGGTGGCATCAACACGAAAGTATTTTATCGGATAGTAATATGTCATTTCCGGACCATTGGCAACTAGCTTGCCATCATCAGTAAACGTAAGCGTTTGGGGCGGGTTGACAGGATATCGTTGCGTGGTAAAAAATGAGGTGTCACGTCGGATAAAAACGGTATCCTTCACTGTAATAACACTATCTTTCTTTACAACCTGATTGCCAATTGTAACTAAAATTGTATCGTGACGGGTAGACAGATTTTCGGTTAAAATCGATTTCGACGAATCTTTGGAGAAGTAGCGTTCTACTAGTTGCCACGTACCCGTAATGCGCGAGTCACCGGGGCCAGGAGAGAAACTGGCATTTGTGTCTTTGCATTTGATGAGTAAACTCGCCAGAAGCAGGATAAGGGGTAGATAAACTATTTTTTTCACAAGTTAATCAGCAGTACATAAGGCTAACGAACAGACTATTTCTGTCATTGCTCTGTCTGCTTTATCTGTTTTACTAACGAATTGATTTCTCGCAGATTTCGCAAAACCCAGTGCGAATCGATAGGCCATTACTGGCGAAATCTGCGAGAAACAGTAAACAGATATTCTTAAACAAACTCCATGCCCCGTTCTTTAGCGTCGGCCACAAAGTTCTTTACTTTTTGCTCTTCTTCTTTTCGGCAGATCATCAGCACGTTGTCGTACTCAGCCACAATGTAGCCATCCAAGCCGTTTACAACGACCAGACGGTCTTTTGGCGTCTTAATGATGCAGTTCTTCGTATCGTACAGCAAGATGTGGCCGTCAATCACATTTAAATCGTCGTTCTTTTACGACACTTCGTATAATGATTTCCAGGTGCCCAAATCCGACCAGCCAAAATCGCTTAACACAACATATACGTTACCCGCTTTTTCCATCACACCGTTGTCAATAGAAATGCTTTTGGTAAGCGAATAAGCTTTGTCTATGAATCCCTTCTCACGTTCAGTGTAATACGTGTCTTTACCTTCCTCGAAGATTTCGGCTATTTCGGGCAAATACGTCTCAAATGCCTTAATGATAGACTTGACATTCCAAACGAAAATACCCGCATTCCAGACAAACTCGCCACTTTCCAGAAACTGCCGCGCCAGTTCAACATGCGGTTTTTCGGTAAATGTCTTGACTTTTTTAAGCGGCCCCTCCCCTTCCGGAATGTATTGAATATAGCCGTAGCCCGTATCGGGACGGCTAGGCTGAATACCCAGTGTAACCAGAATATTCTGCTCTTTCGTTTGATCAAGAGCGGCCTGAATCGTACGCTTGAATTCTTCTTCTTTCAGAATAATATGGTCGGCGGGGGCTACTATAATATTAGCCTCTGGGTCTTTCTGGGCTATTTTATAACAAGCATAAGCTACGCAGGGAGCTGTATTCCGCGCGATTGGTTCGCATAAAACCTGATCGTCAGTCAGTTGCGGAAGCTGTTGCTGACAAAGATCTTTATAAAGCGAACTGGTAACGATAAAAATATTTTCGGATGGGCAAACACCCTCGAAACGGTCGGCAGTTTGTTGAAGCAGTGTTCGACCGGTGCCGAGTACATCGTGGAATTGCTTAGGATAACTCGTGCGACTAAAAGGCCAGAATCGAGTTCCGACGCCCCCCGCCATAATTATTACATACGTGTGATTCATTGGCAATGAAGTATTTTCAACAAAGTTGTTACTATAAAACCAATATATGAAATTTAAGTTTTGACTGCGCAGCCGATCTCATTACAAGTTGACGAACGCAAAACCTTGTATAACAGCCACGCATCAAGAATTTGTTGACCTAAAAATCGCCCCCAATGGCTCGCAACAGCGCTACAGCATATTGAACCTCCTGACTACGGAGTTGCACTAACTGCTGTTCTGTAGTCAGAATAGTTCGTTGAGCATCAAGCACTTCCAGATATGTAGCCAGACCACGAACATATAGCTCGCGGTTATACTGTTCGGTTCGACGGGCTAATGTCAGTGTCTGGCCTTGCAGATCAATTTGCTGGCGCAGCAGCGTCAGGTTATCCAGTGCGGTTTCAGCATCGCGCTGGGCTAGCTGGAGGGCTTGCAAATAGATTTGCTGATTGGTTTGAGTCTGTTGTTTCGAAAGGGCAATATTCTGGCGCGCCCGATGACCTTCGTAAAGCGGCACCGACGCGTTGACCCCAACAATATAAGTGGCACTGCTAGGCGTAAACCAGGGACCAACCTTACCCGATAATAGTCCACCAGAACCAATGAGGGTAACCCGTGGTTGGGTGCTGGCTTGCTGAAGTATCACCTGCGCAGCGAAAACCTGATTTTGACGGATAAACTGCACTAAATCAGGTCGGCGTTGAAGTTGCTCGGCCGTCACGTTGGCGTAGGGATAAGTTGGAATAGCGGAAGGCAACGCGCCAGATGGTACAGAAAACCCGTTGGGATCTTGAGCGCAAAGTTGCGCCAGCCCGTTAACGAGTTCAACACGAGCACGTTCCAACCCTTTGAGTGTAACCCGCAAACCTGCATAGTCCGTTTCGGCTCGTTGCACGTCGATCTGATTAATCAATCCAACCCGAAAGCGTTCGCGTAGAATTGATAACGTGGTATCCCGTGATTGAATATTCCGACGGAAAACGCCTTGCTCAGCATCATTACCCCGAATAAGCATATAGGTCCGGGCAATATCGGATGCCAGCGAAAGCCGAAACGACTGGTAATCGGCATCACTCGCCTGAGCCTGCAAATTAGCCACGGCAATTCCACTCCGAATACGCTTGAACAAATCCAGTTCGTAGCTGGCATCAATTGGCAGCAACTGAAAGGTGTTTAACTGAAAACGAGGCAGTAAATCGGCCTGATTCGCGATGGTAAGTGGCCGACGTTCAGATAAACTCTGAGTCGTAACTAAGGCTGAACTTCGCAGAGATGGCGATAAGAAAGACTGCGCCACCCGTACGCGAATCCGCGATTCTTCCAATCGGCTCAATGCCCCCCGAAGGTTCGGGCTATTGTCTAGCCCCAATTGAATCAACGATTCAAGCATTGGGTCGCTAAACCGACTAAAACCACTGACCGTTAAGGTCGGACTTAAATCACTGGCCGTTACGGTTGCCGAGGGTGTAGCATTCCCAATGGCGGCAGGAGATTGCGATTGGACCGTACCCGGTGTATTGGCAGGCCCGGTACCAGGCTGAATCGTGACTGAGCCACTAGGCGCATTGAGAGGTACAGTCTGAGCCGCTACCTGCCCTAAAAAAATACTTATAACGAAAACACTACTGAAAAACTTTATCATCGCTGAACTATGGTTTTCTCGGCTACGGCCTTCCGAAATCTTACTTTTTGACCATCGCGCAAGCGGTCGTTTGGGTTTGTTACAACGAGTTCCTGTCCGGTTAGGCCGCTCATGGCTTCGAGCGTTGTTCCATAATCCCGGCCAAGTGTAATGTCGACAAAGCGTACGCGCTGGTCTGTATCAACGACCACTACGCGCGGCCCCTCAGCGGTGATCTGCAAGGCATTAGCCGGAATCAATACAGGTCCCTTGGCGGCAATCATATTAAATTTGACCTGGCTGTATAGACCTGATGGCAAATCCTGTTTCGGATTTGGGATAACAACTTCGGCCAGCAAAGTTCGGGAATCACTTCGTAAAGCACCAGATGTGTGAACGACTTTACCCGCAAATGACTGATTCTTCAATTCAGGTATCGTCACTGTAGCGGGCTGACCAATTTTTACGTACCGAAAGTAAGTCTGTGGCACATCCACAAATACCCGCAGGGTTCCTACTTCCGATAGGGTGAACAATGGAGCGCCTGTTCCCGGCGACACGAGTGTTCCGTTTTCAGCCGTTCGGCTGGTGATGATCCCACTAAATGGAGCACGAATTTGCTGTAAGTCTTTTAACGCTTGCAACCGACCCAGATTGGCCTGCGAAACCGTTACCGCCGACCGACGGGTATCAATGTCCTGTTTGGCAATGGCACCCGGTAATTGAACACTCTGTAAGCGGTCAAGGTTGACTTGGGCCAGTTGCTGATCGGCTTTGGCGCGGGCAATATCCTGATCAAGTTCGGGCGCATCAATCGTAGCCAGCAGTTGACCCTGTTTTACCTGCGCACCAATATCAACGTACCACCGACGAAGAAATCCCTGCGTCCGGGCGTAAAGTGGCGTCTGCCGGTACGGCTGAATCTGGCCGGGCAAGCTCAACCCGGTCGTATCTGACGAATGTTTCAGCGGTACGGCGTTGACGATAGGATCACGGTTAATTTCTTCCGTTACGGCCGCTTTCAATTCCTGCGTATTTCGGATACGCGGTAAGACCCCGAAAAAGACGAATACCGCAATAAGCAGCAACAGAGGAATGATAATACGGAGTGCTTTCATAATTTATTATTGACTGGCAGTAAAGAGTTTTGTTAGCGACACACGTTGTCGGGTATTCTTATGGGCTCGCTTAATTATAAACTTTCAATATGTACCACAGCGTCTTTGTTGAGCGGTCCATATACATGTGGAAACGATTCATTGTTAGTAGCAACCTCATATTTTAACTCATGAGTCAGTTTATCGACATCAATATGAAGCAGCAATAAATCAGGAACATTTTGATAATAGCGGCTTAACGTTCCGGCTACCTGTTCTTTTTGAGATAGGTGAATAAACCCTTCAGTCTGCAAACTAGCCGCTTCGTAGGTCGGCAAGCTTGCCTGCCTTGCCCAATCCTCAGCTGAAACGATATGATAAATCAGGTTCATTAGATAGCGACTGGAGGTTGAGAATTTGTATTCGTTTTCTTAACCAGATAGCTAAACACGACGGGTACAAACAACAGCGTGGTGAACGTAGCCATCAACAAACCACCAATTACGGCCCGACCCAACGGCGCATTCTGTTCGCCACCTTCACCCAAGCCTAACGACATCGGCAACATGCCAATAATCATGGCAATAGCTGTCATTAAAATAGGACGCAGTCGTGTCCGGCCCGCTTCCAGAGCCGCTTCGTGCGCATCACCACCCACTTCGGGTAGATGATCTTTAGCAAAACTAACCAACAAAATACTGTTCGCCGTGGCTACCCCTACACTCATAATAGCCCCCATCAGCGATGGAATACTGAACGTTGTGCCCGTTAAAAACAGCATCCAGACCATGCCGCACAAAGCACCGGGCAAGGCTGTAATAATAATAAATGGATAACGGAACGACTGAAAGTTGACGACCATCAACAAATAGACCAGCAAAGCTGCGAACACAATACCGATGCCCAGACGGTTGAATGCACTCTCCATGCTTTCAACCTGCCCCCGAATGGAAACTGTATTACCGGGCTTTAGTTGCGTTCTGGATTCGGTAGTGAGTTTTTCCAACGCCTTGGCCACCGATCCTAAATCGGTTTTTTCGACGGATGCATAAACGTCGTAACTCGGCTGTGTATTGACTCGATTAATGATAACCGGAGCGGTAGTACGCTTCATAGTCATTACGTTACTGAGCAACTGAAGCGAAGAACGACCATCTGCCTGGGCAGCCGAAATAGGTGTTTGAAGCAACTTATCGTAGGATTCCAGCTTATAAGGTGGCGTTTGTACAGCAATTGTGTATGGAAAACCGGTAACGGGATCGGGCCAGAAGTTAGGCCGTGTTTGACCGGTACCGCTCAGTGAAATATTCAGGTTTGTCGCTACGCGTTGTTCGGTTAAACCAAACTGGCCAG
Source organism: Spirosoma sp. (assembly GCA_964263725.1). Taxonomy (GTDB): domain Bacteria; phylum Bacteroidota; class Bacteroidia; order Cytophagales; family Spirosomataceae; genus Spirosoma. The sequence goes on along the minus strand of CAXVWN010000223.1, from coordinate 25,341 downwards.
CACGTTCACGATCAACACTCAGGAACAATTCTGGCGCATCCAGAACCTGATGTAAATGCACATCAACAGCGCCTGGAATTTGAGCTATTTTGCCTTCCAGCTCACGGGCAACTTTCAAATTGTTAGCCCGGTCAAAACCGGACACTTGTATATCAATGGCAGCCGTCAGACCAAAGTTTAGAATTTGACTGACAATATCGGCAGGGAGAAAGAAATACGTAACGCCGGGCATTTCCTCGCGTAATCGAGCCCGCAATTCGCGTACGTAATCAACCGTTGGGTGCGACCGCTCTTCACCAAGCGAAATGAGCAATTCGGCATCGGCTGAACTGGCCGTTGAATTATCTGAAAAGAAAAAATTGTACCGTTCCGATGTTAGTCCGATGTTGCTGATCACGGAGCTTACCTCATCTTCAGGAATTACTTCGCGCACAATTTCGGTGGTTTTGGCCGCCACCTGCTCGGTCGATTCAAGTCTCGTTCCTGCCGGAGCGCGCAGGTGTAATTTAATTTGCCCGCCATCGACTTGCGGAAAGAAATCACGGCCAACAAAAGGAATTAATACAAATGTAAAGACGACCACAACCAGGAATACAGCGAGTACAGTCCGGCGGTTTGTCAGTACCCATTCAAGACCCCGAATGTAGCGGCCCTGAAAACGGTCGAAACCGGCGTTGAATCGATTGTAGAATCGCGCAAACGCATTTGGTCGTTTTGCGTCGCCTTCTCCATGATGCCCCTGATTTCTTAACATCAAGTCGGCTAGTGCCGGAACCAGCGTCCGCGAGAGGATGTACGAGGCCAACATGGCAAATACGACGGCTTCGGCCAGTGGGCCAAAAAGGAACCGCGCCGGACCTTCGAGAAATAATACCGATGTAAATACGATACAGATTGTCAGCGTCGATACGAGCGTTGGAGTCGCAATCTGTTGAGCTCCTTCCAGAATAGCTTGCCGTAACGGCATGCCTAATTCTTCGTTTCGGTGAATATTTTCAATCGTTACCGTCGCATCATCGACCAGAATACCAATGGCTAAAGCCAACCCGCCAAGCGTTTGAATATTGAGTGTTTCACCCATTAAGTACAACACAATCAGCGAGCAGAGAATCGACAGCGGAATTGAAATGGCCACGATAAGTGTGCTGCGCCAGCTTCCTAAAAATAGCAAAATCAATCCCGCCGTGAGCAAGGCGGCAATCAGCCCTTCAACCAATACACCTTTGATAGATGCTCGCACAAACACCGATTGGTCGAATAAGGCTTCAACGCGCAGATTTGAAGGAGCAGCCGCCCGAACAGTGGGTAAAATCTGATTTTTGATTTTATCGACAATCTCGGTCGTCGATGCATTTCCTGTTTTAACGATCCGCATCAAAACGCCCTTGCTACCATCCTGTTTAACGATGTTGGCTTGAACAGCAGCGCCATCGTGTACATTGGCCACATCGCGCATGTGAACCGTGGTGCCGCCAACGGTCTTGATCGGGATATCGTTTAACGTATTGATCACGTCTGGTTTGGAGTTCAGGCGGACGTTGTATTCGCGCTCAGCCAGCCGCAAGGAACCACCTGGCAAGGTCAGGTTCTGGGCAGACACCGCGTTCGTTACTTCCTCTGGAGTAACGTTATAAGCTACTAACTGATCGGGCTCTAAATCCACCGCAATCTGGCGGGTTTTCCCCCCAAATGCCTGTGAGAGACGGCTTCCCGGTACGGTCGAAATTTGAGGACGAACACGCGTTTGGGCATAGTCGGTAATCTGGGCTTCGGTCAGGCTGTCGGACGAAAGGCCCAATTGCAGAACCGGTACGTCGGTGGCGTTATACCGAACAATAAGGGGTGGCTGCGTGCCCGGCGGCATTCGGAGTAGAATCGTCTGCGAAATAGCCGTTACCTGAGCCAGCGCTTCTTCAATCTTTACGCTTGGCTGGAAAAAGATCTTCAGAACGGCTGTACCATTATACGTCTGCGATTCGAGCCGCTGAATATCGCTAACGTTGTTGATGAGAGATGTTTCGGAGAAGTTGGTGATCATCTTCTCCATTTCATTGGTAGACAGGCCGCTATATCCCCAAATAACCGATACCACCGGGATATTGATGCGCGGAAAAATGTCGGTAGGCATCTGCGTTACGGCCAGCCCACCCATAATCATAATCAGCAATGCCATTACAGCAATGGTGTACTTTTTTTCGAGTGCTAAGCGGACAATCCACATGATGAACCAGGTAAGTAATTAGTACCTACAGAATTAAGCGTTAACGCAGCCCAGGTAATGGGTCAAAATTAGCAGTACACCCGTCAATAGAACAGGTAGGTTTTGTAGATTCACTGGTGAAAAGTGCAGATGCCGAAAACTGAGGTATAAAAATTACCATCTAACATTGTCCTATACGGGTAAAGCATAAAGCTGTTCGCGATAAGCACGCGGTGTTGTTCCGGTTATACTCTTAAAGAATTTGGTAAAATTGGACGGGTCATCAAAGTGAAGTTGATACCCGATCTCGGCCACGGATAAACTGGTATTCCGAATCAGATTTTGGGCTTCAAATGCTGTTCGTTCGCGAATGTGTTGCAGCGCTGTTTTCCCCGTGTATTTCTTCAATATATCGCTTAGGTAATGCGGGTGTATATGCAGCCGATCAGCCGCTTCGTGAACAGTTAGTAATACGGGTGATTCCTGGCTAGAGTCAGGCAGGTAATACATCTGTAATAAACTCTGAAACCGCTCAACCAACGATACCGGCTGCGAATACTCAATGGCCGAAAGCGTTTGCCGGTACGTCTGCCGACTCTTGATCAATAACGCCTGAAGTAAATGATAAACCAGATCCAGACGGTCGGGCTTTGAGCGGGTCGGGTGCGCAGCTTCCGTCGCGATCAGGCTAAATTGATCAGCCAATTCGCTTGTTTCCTCCGGCGTGATGTGAATTAATGGTTGAACGCCCTTTCTATAAAATGGGTATTCCTGCATTGGATTGGAAAGCACCGATCGTTTGCTCACAAATTCTGCGGTGAACATCAACACGTGGCCCTGCCATTGGTTTTCCTTGTGGATCGACCGAACCGTCCATGGGCGAAGAAAATACAGCGTACCCGGCTTTACGTGATAGGGAACGCCATCCAAATGAATAGTGCCGGTGCCTTCGGTTACCAAAGCAGCCACGTAAGAACTGCTCCGAAAGGGTGGAATTGTCTCACCCGGTCCGCCAAATTGCCCAAACGGAAAAATACCGAAACAACGATTCGTCGAGTCGATAGACTTCACCGCCTTCAAAAAATCCGGCAGATTATCGTAATACGGAATCGATTGAGTTTCCACGCCAGCTATTTGTAAAGGGCCAGAATAAACTAGATTATGAATACAGATTGCTTACTTTTTTTGACAGGATTGCATGATTGACAGGATTTCTATTGGTTGAAAATCCTGTCAATCATGCAATCCTGTCAAAAAAAGTGATCTTATCTCAAGCTTGTCCTACCATATACCGAAGTAGTACTACTCAAGCAGGTGAAAAGGATTGAGTATAATTGCATAAAACCAAGAGAGTAATAGCGTACTCCTTTCGTTTTTAACTTACTGTCAGGCAATTTAGTTGCATTATTCCAGAAAAGCGAATTGCCATAATTGACTTATTCAAAGAATAAATTGGCAGAATATCTTTTTGATGAATGCAACGAAGAGTTACAGCCGTCAATCTGACATTGATCGGAAATCATTGTAATTTTGCACCACAACAAAAATCGATTCAGGTTATGCCAAAGGCACAAATGAATACCGACAAGGGCACGATGCTCATTGAGTTCTTCGAAAAAGATGCCCCTAAAGCGGTCAATAACTTTATTACTCTGGCCAAAAAGGGTTTTTACGATGGGGTTAAATTCCACCGCGTTATCCCAAATTTCATGATTCAGGGCGGAGACCCAACGGGAACCGGCGCAGGCGGACCAGGTTATTCCATTGATTGTGAATTAACCGGCGAAAATCAATACCACGACCGGGGTGTTTTGTCGATGGCGCACCGGGGACGTAATACAGGTGGTTCGCAGTTTTTCATCTGCCACAGCCGTCAAAATACGGCCCACCTTGACCGCAACCACACTGTTTTCGGTAAAGTTGTGGATGGACTGGATATCATCGACCAAATTCAACAGGGTGATAAAATTAACAGCATTACAGTGCTGGAAGACGAACAGGCTTAGAAACTGCTTGTATTAGAATTTTTGTATAGCCTGGGCCAACGCTCAGGCTATATATTTTTAACTATAAGCTGGCGTTTTTCGGGAAATAAGACCAGCAATTGCCACCCCGATAGCACAAATTGTGCCCACTCCGGCTAGTAGTTGAATTTGGCTGTATCCTTTCTGCTCCACGGTAATAGCCACATAAGCCCAGGCGAAAACCAGAATATACGCTACGCTCCGGTAGCGGTTAAAGATTACTGTGCCAACTACTATCCCAACAACAAGCATAGCCATTGCCCATGTTTGCTCGGTTAGGCCCATCAGGCTAAAACCTGTCGATTTTAAATACACTGTTACATTCAGAATGGTGGCCACCGTGAGCCAGCCGAAATAGATCGAAAAAGGGATACGAGCCAGCCATGTCTCTGTTGGCGAAGCTATTGACTCAGGAAGTGTTGCATCCGGGTCGGTAGAAATGAGTGGAACGTTAACCCGTTGTAGCAGGCTGTGCTCAATAACAACCAGCGAGAAGAGCATTACCAGAATAACCAGCAACGCTAAACCAATTCGTTCATTATTAAAAAGAGGGCTCCAGATTGCGTTGCAAAACGCGTTCAATACGACCCACCAGCCTATGGCCCGAAAACGTGGGTTTTCCCGTTGTGACTCTAAAGATTGGTAAATAGCAAAAGCCAGTAAGCCAAGGAAAATAATTCCCCAGATAGAAAACGCGTAGCCCGCCGGGGTAATCAACGTGTGGTATTTATCAGAAACTACTTTGTTGGTTTGCCCACCAAATGCGCCCGTATTAGACAGGTAGTTCATGACGATGAGCGTAATGATACTGAATACGACGAAGAATTGGCGCAGTTTGTCGTTTTGCATAAAAAGTTAACCCGTTAACTGATATCACTATCAACCAACGGGTTATACGAATGTTCAGTAACGCAAAGTCTACAATTCCAGAATCTTGATTTCTGTTCGGCGATTGCGCTGATGCTCTTCTTCTGTTCTTGCGTTTTTAACGACTAACTGCGTTTCACCATAGCCTTTGGCAACCAATCGGTCGGGCGTAATGCCCTGCGACACGATGTAATCAACGGCAGCCTTGGCCCGATTTTGCGACAGTTTCATGTTGTACGCATCCGACGATCGATTATCGGTATGTGAACTGAGTTCCAGCTTAAGCGTAGGATTATCTTTCAGAATCACCACAATCTTGTCGAGTTCGGGCGAAGCATCTGACCGGATATTGTATTTATCCAAATCGTAATAAATGTTCTCCAGCACAAACGTCTTGTTGAGCACTGACCGATCAAGCAAAATCGGAACATTGAATGTTGTATCCGTTTGTGACTTCGTCAGGAAGATTTCGGGAATACTTTTGCCCTGCATCGTAAATTGCTCCCGGTGGGTCAGATAACCCCGACGCTCGGCCAGAATTGTGTAGTCTTTGCCTTCTGTCAACGGATATTTCCCAAATGTTCCCGGCTGGCCCGTGGTTACCTCGGCAATTGGCTGGCCCGTTGCATCGTCCAGAATTCTGACCCGTGCCGAATCGAGTGGAGCAACGGGTGTTTCATTTGCTGAAACCGTTCCGGCAATAAAGTACCGGACCGTTTTGGGCGCATTGGCCGGTGGGTTCTGTGCAACAGTAATCGTGGTTGAGTCTGGGACAGGAATGTTACCCTCCTGAAAGAAGTAAATATCGTCGTCCCCTTTTCCACCCACTCGGTTCGACGCGATAAAGCCTTTGGTTGGTTCGGTATAAATCAGTCCGAAATCATCGGCGGGTGAGTTGATTGGCTGCCCCATGTTCTCAACGCGCGTAACTCCTCCAGAACGCGTTGCCACAAATACATCCAATTTACCTAAGCCCGGATGCCCATCCGATGCGAAGTACAATTTCGCATTCGGCCCGACATAGGGAAACATCTCATCACCCGGTGTATTGATATCACGACCCATGTTGACAGGTCGGCTAAAGCGCCCCGATGCGTCGATGCTGGTCCGATACAAATCGATTCCACCGGCTCCACCCGCCCGATTTGAGGCAAAATAGAGCGTTTTTCCATCGGCCGAAAACGCAGGTGAACCATCCCAGGCGGTTGAGTCGCTAATCGGCAGGCGCAATGGCTGGCTCCAGGCATTGCCGTCACCTAATCGGCTGATGTACAGGTCAACATCTAATCCGCCCTTGCGTTTCCCATTGTTGCCCCGCGCCAGAATCATTGTCTTGCCATCTTTCGAGAAAGCGGGCGTTCCTTCATTTACGTCGCCCTGAAAGATATTTGTGCTGAACACTTCGGGTTGACCTGATGCGCCACCGGTGTTGCCAGTCTCATCGGGCGACCCTTTGCTCAATTTGGCTTTATACAAACCAAGCATTGGTTGACCATTATTCTTATATACATGCTCTTTTCGAGACGCGGTAAACACTAATTCTTCTCCCCGAACGACGGGTGCAAACTCGGCTCCCGTCGAGTTCAGATTATTCATGTTGCGGAGCGTAATCAGCGACTTATTTCTGGCAATTGCATCGATAGCCCGTAATGTTTCAACCTCGCGTCTGGCTTTGTCAACCGTCGCTTTAGCCGCCGTTTTCGGTACACTAGCCACATATTGTTGTAATTGATCCAGTGCTCCAGCGTAGTTTCCCTGCGATTTTAAGGCATACGCATAATTAAAGCGGGCATCCGGTTCGGTTGTGTTCGCTTCAATGGCTTTCTGGTAAAACGGGACAGCTTCGCCAAAGCGGTTTGATAAACGATAGGATTCAGCCGTGTAATAGTTCAGGCGGGCGGGATCAATGTTGCCTTTTGCGGCTTTCTGGAATTGGGTCAAGGCCAGATTATATTCACCGGCATCATAATGACGGACACCTTTCTTATACGCCTGCATGGCCGAATTGCAGCCCGTTAGTCCGGAAGCCAGACTTAACCCCACGAGCAGCACAGATAACGTATTGATTCTCATAGTAATAAAAAAGCAAATCGCCGGTTCGCGCCCAAGATACTTCAAATTTGGGCGGGTCTTACTTTTAACGAATACAATTGGTTTTTATTGAGAGGTATTTGCCGCGTTAAATTACATGAAAAAGCCACTCCTTACTTGTGAGTGGCTTTTTCTATATTAGAATGGCATAAACTCAATTATGCTTGTTGACTCACACTTACTTCTTCAGCAACTTCTGTCGCATAATCCTCTACAGGAATGCAGGAACAGACAAGATTGCGGTCGCCGTAGGCAGAATCAATGCGGCTAACACTTGGCCAGAACTTGCGGGCGCGAACCTGCGGTAATGGATAAACAGCTTTTTCACGACTGTATGGCCGGGTCCAGTTATCGCTTAACGCAACGGTAGCCGTGTGAGGTGCGTGTTTTAGTACATTACTTGTTCGGTCAGCTTCGCCCGTTTCGATTTCGCGGATTTCGTTACGAATGGCAATCATAGCCTCACAAAAACGATCGAGTTCGGCTTTCGATTCCGATTCGGTTGGCTCAATCATCAGCGTACCGGCCACAGGGAACGAAACGGTTGGCGCATGGAAACCATAGTCCATCAGTCGTTTGGCGATGTCTTCTACTTCAACACCTGAGGTGGATTTGAACGGACGGCAGTCGATAATCATTTCGTGCGCACAGCGGCCATTTGTTCCTGTATAAAGTGTGTCGTAATGACCTTCTAAACAGGCTTTAATATAGTTGGCATTCAGGATGGCGCGTTTTGTAGCATTTGTTAAGCCTGTGCCGCCCATCATAGCGATATAGGCGTACGAAATTGTCAGGATGCTGGCCGAGCCGTAAGGAGCTGCCGACACAGCATGAATAGCCTGATTACCACCAATTTGCACAACTGCATGACCGGGCAAGAAAGGCACCAGTTGCGGAGCCACGCCGATAGGACCCATACCCGGACCACCGCCACCATGCGGAATACAGAACGTTTTATGCAGGTTAAGGTGGCAAACATCGGCACCAATGGTAGCCGGTGATGTCAACCCAACCTGCGCGTTCATATTCGCGCCATCCATATAAACCTGCCCGCCGTGTTGGTGGATAACCTCGCAGATTTCTTTAATACTTTCTTCAAATACGCCGTGCGTTGATGGGTACGTCACCATCAGGCACGAAAGATCACTGCTGTATTGCTCAGCTTTCGCTTTCAGGTCGGCAACGTCGATGTTGCCGCGCTCATCGCATTTGACAATAACAACTTTCATACCCGCCATAACCGCGCTGGCCGGATTGGTACCGTGTGCTGACTGCGGAATCAGTGAAACAGTCCGGTGATGATCGCCCCGGCTTTCGTGATAAGCCCGAATAACCATCAAACCTGCATATTCACCCTGCGCACCAGAGTTGGGTTGTAGCGACATGGCCGCAAAACCCGTGATTTCGCAAAGCCAGTCATTAAGCTCTTTAAATAATTGCTGATACCCTACCGTCTGATCTTTCGGGGCGAACGGGTGCAGCTTACCAAGCTCCGGCCATGTTACCGGAATCATTTCGGCCGTGGCATTCAGTTTCATGGTACAGCTACCCAGCGAAATCATTGAATGGACCAGCGATAAGTCCTTCTCTTCCAATGATTTCAGATACCGAAGCATTTCGTGTTCGGTATGATGCGTGTTGAACACGGGATGCGTCAGGTAGTCGGACTGGCGAATGAGTTGATCCGGCCATGTAATTTCCAATCCATCCAAAATAGCATCAATATCCGCTTTTACATTGAAAACAGTTAACAGTTCGGTTACATCATGAAGCGATTTAGCTTCGTCGAACGACACACTTACATGCTCTTCATCAGCCAGGTAACGTAAATTAATCTGTGCCGCCCGCGCCGATTTTTTCAGCGATTCGGTGTCCGACACTTTCACGGTAACTGTATCGAAGTAATTTTCAGTAATCACTTCATAACCACTCCAGCGCAACGCCGTAGCGAATACTTTAGTGAGTGCATGTACTTGCTCGGCAATAGCCCGGAGCCGTTGCGGACCGTGATACACAGCATAACTTCCGGCCATTACGGCCAATAGTACCTGTGCCGTGCAAATGTTTGAGGTAGCTTTTTCACGACGAATGTGTTGCTCGCGCGTTTGAAGCGCCATTCTCAGAGCTGGTTTTCCTTCAGCATCCTGTGATACACCTATAATCCGACCCGGAATCTGCCGTTTGAACGCATCGCGTGTGGCAAAAAAAGCAGCATGAGGACCGCCATAACCCATTGGCACGCCAAATCGTTGCGACGAGCCAACGACGACATCGGCACCCATTTCGCCGGGGGAGGTCAATAAAGTCAACGCCAATAGATCGGCGGCAACAGAAACAGTAATGTTTAATTCGTGAGCCGTGGCAATGAGATCGGTATAATCAAATACTTCGCCATCAGAAGCCGGGTACTGTAGCAGTAGCCCGAAAATATCGCCACCCGTTAAGTCAACGGTGCGGTGGTCGCCAACCAGAACGGTAATACCAATGGGCGCAGCCCGCGTAATGACCACGTCGATGGTTTGTGGGTGGCAACGTTCGGAGACAAAAAACGTAGTAGCCGATTTTTTTTGAGCCGGACGCATGGCAAAAAGCATATGCATCGCTTCGGCAGCGGCCGTGGCTTCGTCCAACAATGACGCGTTGGCTAAATCCATGCCCGTCAGGTCAGAGACAACCGTCTGGAAATTCAACAAGGCTTCGAGCCGTCCCTGAGCAATTTCGGCCTGGTAGGGCGTATAGGCCGTATACCAGGCTGGATTTTCCAGAATATTACGAAGAATAACGTTCGGCGTAAGCGTGTCGTAATAACCCGTACCAATGTATGTTTTGAAAACTTTATTCTGTCCGGCTACCTTTTTGAAATCGGTCAAAAATTGCGTTTCAGACTTGGGAGCGGGTAAATTGAGTGGCTTCGCAAGGCGAATGGCGGCTGGTATCGTTTGGCTAATCAGTTCGTCAATGGATTTAGCACCAATCGTACGAAGCATTTCGGCCAGGGCCGCATCGGTCTGACCGTGATGACGGTCTTCAAATATGTCTGTCTGTTGAAGATTTAGTTTCATGCCGGGATCGCCCACTTTTCGTTTTAATGGAAACTCAAATTTACGGCAAAACGTGCAATTTGTCACCCGATCAAGCGCACTGGCTTTGCTGTAGTGCTCATTTAATTTGGCCTTTCATAAAATTAGGTCTAATTTTTGATGCTCTTAATAATGTGCCCATAGATTGTCAATCATGTCGAAGAAGAATAAAGCCAAATCTCAATCCTCTACGCCTAAACCAGGAATTAGTCAGGAATCGATACCGGCTCCTATTGTTGCGGCTCAACCATCAACGGTTAAACCGAACCCTACCTCTCCAACGTCGTCCAGCTCTTTTTCCCCGTCACAATTAATAATTTTCGATAAGAAGGTAAAGTGGTTCGTAGGCGTCTGTATCGCTCTTTTTGTTATCCTGACATTATTAAAAATACACGGAGCTTCCATAGCGATGTGGAATCAGATTGTGCCCGATGGGTCTAACCCCAAACGTGGGATAATCTCTGGTCAGGCTCGTGCCATTCGTGTAGATGAATACGGCGTATTGACTCCTTACATGCTATCGCAGGCCAAAAATGGATTCGAACTCCAAAATGAAGTTATGGGCGACGGAAATGTACCTTTAGTGTTGGGCGTTCCGGTGAAACACTTCATTACGTTGTTTCGCCCGCATTTTTGGGGATATTTTTTATTAGATACCGAACGAGGATTTGCCTGGTGGTGGAATTTCAAAGTAGTTGGTATTCTACTTTCCGCTTTCTTTCTTTTCTTGGTTCTCACCCGCAACAGTTTTTGGTTTTCCGTTTTTGGCAGTGTGTGGGTGCTCCTGTCATCAGGTACACTTTGGTGGTTCTCAACGGGCCTGACCGAAATGATTATTGGCACCTGTTTGCTACCAGTTGCCGTTATTTATTTGCTTTACGGACAGACCCGGCAACAGATCATTACGGGTGCTTTGCTGGCAGCCTGGGGAAGTTTATATTTTGCCTCACATCTATATCCTCCCTATCAGGTTCCCCTCGCCTACCTAATGGCTTTTCTGTTGGTCGGCTACATCGTTAGTCGCAAGCGGGCTGATCTGCTGGCTGAATTACCAATGAAGGCAATTGGTGTTGCACTGGCATTAGGTCTGATTGGCTTTGTAGGCTTCTTTTATTACCATGATGCCAAATCAACGCTGGATTTGATGCTGAATACCGCCTATCCGGGAAAACGGGTTGAACATGGTGGAGGTGGCTTTTTAAGCAATTGGTTTTCAGAATATTATAACAGTTTTTTTATCTCTGATCAGCATTTCCCGAAAGACTGGCTGAATATTTGTGAGTTATCTCACTATATCACCTTTACGCCTGTAATTCTTGTATGGATGATTTACCAATACGTTACAACCCGAAAAATAAACTTCGTGTTAGTCGGACTAGCGTTATTTATTGTATTCGGCTGGTTGTGGATTGAGGTTGGGTTTCCAGACTGGCTGGGTAAGCTGACCCTAATGAACACCAGCCCTACACGACGGACGCAAATTCCCTTTGGTTTGGGCAATGTGTTTCTTGCTGTTCTGTTTTTATATGATACGCAAACCACACCCGTAACGCTATCTCCTCAGTCGCGCACAATCGCGATTGTTAGCGCGATTGCACTTGTTTCATGTGCGGCTTATCAAAATAATATTGATGCTCCCGGATTTTTCAGAACTGATCAGTTGGTGATAGGCACTATTTATTTCGGACTATTAAACGCCCTTATTTTACCAGTCTGGTCATTTACGTATCGTACAATTCTATTTAGTTTGGGTATTATCGGGGCGTTACTTCCTAACTTAAGTATTAACCCAGTAGCAAAAGGATTGAGTCCTATTACCGAAAATGTATTGTATCGAGCGGTAGAAACTATCAGAGAACAAGACCCGAATGCTCGATGGGTTGTGTTTGGCAATAATTACCTGACCTATCTGGTCGGGGCGACAGGTGTTAAACAAATCAGTGGCGTAAAGTATACGCCGAATTTCAAGGTTATGCATGTCATAGATCCCAGCTCGAAACGCGATACGGTGTATAATCGATATGCTCACTCCGTCTATCGAGCCTACCCGAACCCGACAGATACGACTATTATTGATAATGGAGGCAGTTATGATGCTTATGGCGTATATCTCGACCCATGTTCACCGAAACTCAAAAAACTGAACGTTAAATACGCGGTATTCGAGCAGACACAGCAACCGGCAGAAACCCGGTGTATGACCCTACTTAATGAGTTGGGATCACTCAAAATCTACCGAATTAACAACTAAGCCAATGCGACCTCCTCAACCTGCTGCTAACCGAATTTTGATTATCGTTCCCTGTTACAACGAACAGGATTGCATTGCGGGGGTCGTCAATGACCTGAACACGATTCGCGATCGGCACAATTTACCGATGGATGTACTGGTTGTCAATGATTGCTCGCGCGATCAGTCCAAAGAAGTATTACGTCAGCTAGATTGTCTGCACCTGAATTTACCCGTTAATTTAGGTATTGGCGGGGCCATGCAAACTGGTTACAAATACGCTCAAAAATATGGGTATGGCTACGCAGTGCAAGTCGATGGCGACGGTCAACACCCGGCCGATCAATTAGTACAGGTACTGAAACCAGCATTGGAGGGTAAAGCCGATGTCGTTATTGGCTCCCGGTATCTGGAACGCAAAGGGTTTCAGTCATCGGCTTTACGCCGAATAGGTATTCGTTATTTTCGCCACTTAAACTACTTCCTGACGGGACAGACGATCCGCGACAGTACGTCGGGTTTTCGGGTTTTCAACAGCAAAGCCCTTACTTTAGCCAGCCGTTATTATCCCGACGAATACCCGGAACCTGAAGCGATTATCTTATTCGGATTGCAAAATCTTCGTATCTTGGAAGTACCTGTAGAAATGCGTTACCGGCAGGGAGGGGTATCCTCTATCCGCGCCTTTAGCAGCATTTATTACATGATTAAGGTCACGCTGGGCATTCTGTCAGCTTATTTACGCTATAGCACGTATGGAAAACGTAGTTCCCTTTAAAATTCAGCTTATCAGTATAATCGGCACAGTGCTGTTCATGGTTTATATTGTCCGGCTGATTGTACGAGGGCGATTACGTGAGGAGTATGCGATTATCTGGATCGTCTGTACGTTAGTTCTCTTTGTCTTATCGATCTGGCGTAAAGGCCTGGAGACAATATCGCTGGCGCTGGGCGTATATTACCCTCCCTCCTTATTATTTTTACTGGCTATTTCGGCAATCGTATGTTTTTTAGTCCACTTGTCGGTCGTGAACTCGAAAATGCAGTATAATATTAAAGACTTAACTCAGGAACTGGCACTAATGCGCCACGAAGTGGAGCAGTTGAAACAAACGGAAGTAGCTAAGTCAACGCCCGACAAGAAGGATACGCCGTTGAATACCGCAGTGGCCCCATGACTCCTGAGTTAAGCATTCTGATTGTATCGTACAACAGCCGTATTGACCTTGCTCGTTGTCTGCCCACAATCCAGGCTCAAGAGTATCAATCTTACGAAATTCTGATTGTCGATAACCATGGACGGGATGGTGTTGCCGAGTTTATATCGACCTACTATCCGACAATTAAACTCATCCCAAATCCGACTAATACGGGCTATGCGGGGGGAAATAATCTGGGACTTGAGCATATTCAGACTCGCTGGGTTTTATTGCTGAACCCCGATACTGAACTTCGCCCTGGCTGTTTAACTACACTTATGCAAACGGCCCACACGCATAAGGATGGATTCATTACACCTAAACTTCTTAATCCTGATGGGCTGACGATTAACACATGTGGTAATCAGATGCATTATACGGGCATAACCACTTGCCGGGGTCTGAACGAACCGGCGAATACCTACAAGGGATTACAATCTATCTCGCTATTATCAGGCGCAGCATTCATAGCTCCTACCGAAGCGATGCGTCGGTTAAACGGTTTCGATGAACAGTATTTTATGTACTTTGAAGATACTGATCTATCGTTACGAGCCAGGTTGCTAGGCTATCCGATATTCTGTCAGGCCGATGCCGAAATTATTCACCATTATACGTTGAATATGAATCCGGGTAAGTTCTATTATCTGGAGCGAAATCGGTTGCTGACGCTTGTCAAGGTTTTATCAAAAAAAACGTTTCTGTCCCTTCTCCCGGCTTTATTTCTAACAGAATTAGCAACTTGGGCCTATGCCCTGCGGGGGCCAACTTACCTGAAGGCTCGATTGCGCGGATACCGTTGGCTATGGGTTCATCGGCAGAAAATTCGTCAGGATCGAAGCCTCATTCAGTTATCACGACAAGTTGATGATCGTTTGTTACTAGAGTCTAGCCAGACAACATTACCAGTAGCTCAGGTAGCTACCGGAATTGTCGGGAAAGCCATAGGCTCAGTAGCAGATTGGCTGTTTAACGCGTTGCGGCCGAAATTACTTCGTTAATGAACCCGCTCATAAACCGTTACCAATTCATTATGCGTAAAGATTCCTGAAAATGCCTGTGAGTTGACAGGGAAATAAGCCTGGTGACTAATTCGGTAGCCTTGAGCCGACGTGATTTTGTGCGTTTTAAAATACTCGGGATCGAGAAACGTCTGATGGGTAGCATCATGCTTAAAGCCTTTTACGCCAGGCACCACAAAAATCAACCGCTCCAAACCCAATCGTTGGCCAGTTGCCAATAGCTGTTGGATAACCTCATGCGAATCGGTTAAATGCTCAAGTACATGAGCCATGACCAACGACGTAAAGGTGTTTGCAGGTAATTCAGCAAGTCGGTAATTATCGGTTTCTGGATCATACAAACGCACATCGAGCCCTCTGCCAAGGCAGTAGTTCACGGCTGATTCATTAATTTCCAAGCCGACTGAACCTGCTGGCAATAAGTCAAGTAGCTCTCCCACACCACAGCCAAAGTCGATCGTTGGGCCGGTAGTAAAGCGAAGCAAATTTTTGAAATACAGATTATTACGAACCCACCGCCGAAAGCCACTACGTTCTAGCTGATAAGTGGTGTATTCTTCGGCATACAGTTTTTCGCTCATGGCAAAAAGAAGATTAAAACAAATTTTAGTTATTCCCGATTAGACTTTGAATCGAAGCTATTTAGAATTACGGGTTCTGCCTGTTTGCCAACCTATCGACTTACAGACTTTGAAGCGAAAAACCTAAACAGCCTCATCACGACGATTGTATAATTACAAGAATCAGGCCGAAAATTTCGTCAGTTATTCTTCCCACCGCTCACCTTTCCTGCTTTAGCCGGAACGCCGGGCTGCGTAATTTCGAAGTTCTCTTTTTGCTTCGCATCAATCACCATCTTCCGAACATCGGCCAGCAGTTTTTTAGCGTCGTAGATTATACCATCTTTCACCGTATAGGTAACACCACCAACGCGCTCTACTTCATTTTTGTCGTTCAGGTGAATAGCACCTGTGCCGTAAAGCACCTTTAAATTAGCCAACGGATTCTGATCGATAATCACAAAATCAGCCAGCTTGCCCACTTCAACGGAACCAATCTGATCGGCCATGCCGAGGGCTTCGGCTCCTTTTAAGGTTGCGGCCCGAATTACTTCGAGCGGATGGAAACCGGCTTCGCGCAGGAGTTCGAGTTCGCGGATGTACGCAAAACCATACAACTGATAAATGAATCCTGAATCAGATCCGGCCGTTACACGCCCACCCCGATTTTTATAGTCGTTGATGAAGGCCATCCAAAGCTGATAATTCTTTTTCCAGGCTACTTCCTGCTCGGTTCCCCACGATTGCCAGTAAGACCCGTGCGAAATTCGGCTTGGGCCGTAGAACCGCCAAAGGCTCGGCATGGTATAATCATCGTGCCACTCGGCTCGTCGGGCTAACATCAATTCGCGGTTGGCTTCGTAAATATTGAAGGTTGGATCGAGGGTAAAGTCCAACGCAATGAGTTCGTCCATCACCTTATTCCAACGGTCGGAGCCGGGCTTGGCGGCTTGTTGCCAGAGGTTACCCGCTTCTTCAAAACGATTCTGTTCGTTACTGTAATTATAATTGACGGGGTAATTCTGCACCGTTTTATCTTCAAATAGCGCTTCGGGCAGCCCATACCAATGTTCGAGCGAAGTCAGACCGGCTTTTGCAGTTGCCAGAGCGTTCATTCGAGCGACTTCCAGTTGGGCGTGGTGGCAAGCCGATCGCAACCCCAATTTCTTATTTTCTTCTAAAGCCGCCCGAAATATATTCGGTTCTGCTCCAAAGAACTTGATACCATCGGCTCCTCGTTTGGCGTTTTGCTGCACCCAGGCGCGGGCTTGTTCGGGCGTACTGATGGGTTCCTTTGCCCCCTGTCCAAACACGGTATACGCCTTGATACGCGGTGCTGTAATTTCATTGCGTTCGCTTTTAGCGCGGTGTTCAAGTACCCAATCGAGACCGTTACCGCACGATGGATCGCGAATGGTTGTAATACCGTGACCGAGCCAGAGTTTGAACACATATTCGGCATTAGCGCCCTGCGCCTGTCCACCAATATGACCATGCATATCCACAAAACCCGGCATCAAATACATGCCTTCGCAATTCAGTTCCTTATCACCGGCAGATGCTTGTGGCCGACTTTTCGGATCAATTGGAACACCAGGATAACCGACCTGTTTAATCTGTGTGATGCGATTTTTCTCGACTACAATGTCAACGGGTCCAACCGGCGGGGCACCGGTACTATTGACCAATGTCACCCCGCGAATAATGAGTTTGCCAAATGGGCCGTCGCCTTCATGACGTGGAGGGGATTTTTCGACTTGAGCAAAAAGGGAGTGAAGGATAAAAATTGATGCGTAAAAAACGAGGAAGAACCGACTGTAAGGTTGTATCATGATTGGGCAAAACGTTTCGGTAAACAGTTGTAAGATAAGCGAAACGGTCGGACTTTTGCAACGTAGCCTGGTCCAAGCCGGCGTATTATGAAACAGACCATTACCAAAAATTTCTTACTGATTGTTCTAATCCTCGCCGTGATGTTCGCGTTTGCCATGCAAGCGACCATTTTTCAGAAACAACCGGATACACAGCCAAAACCCGCCAATGCGCTTTCTGCCGACTTTACAAATTACTGGTTTTCGGGCAAGACCGAGGTAAATAGTTACCGGCTCGAACAGGCGCAGAATGGCAAATTGAACCCCGGCGAAGCTACGCTGATCTTTGCAACAGAAGATTTTTTGCCCGATAAGCAGGTAAAAGCTGACAGTCGGAGCAAGTCGATACCCGTTTTGAAAACAAACATCTCAAAGAAATTTTCGACGGGTCATTCTGCTTATTCTCTTTTCACATCGGTCTTTACGCCCGTTAATGCCGGTAACGATCCCGATGGAAACCCACGACCGCCACTTTTCCCGAATACCCTGAAAATCAGCACATCGAGCCAGGAATTGGACGGGCATAGTTACCTACAAATAAATTACCACGACAACGCCTATCAGGTGAGAAGCCAGTCATATATCGAGAAAGAGGTTGACGATAAATATACCATCGCCAAGGTTATGTTTGAAGATGAACTCTGGAACCGAATTCGTCTTAATCCGGGCAAACTTCCTGTTGGCGAACTGCAATTAATTTCGGGTACAATGGCTGCCCGGCTGCGCCATAAAAAGATTGAGCCATTACCGGCCAAAGCAACGCTGGCCAACTACGAAGGGATTTTGTATCCGGGCAATTTCCTCAAATCCTACACCATCGAATACCCAACCGACGACCGGACACTAGTAATTATTTTCGAGAATCAATTTCCTCATAAAATTGTCGGCTGGGAAGAAACCTACGATACCAACGATAATCTTCTGACCTCGCACGCCGTTTTAAAGAAGACAGTTCAAACTGATTATCAGAAACTCAACTCGCCGACTGACAGCCTATTACGGCAAGAAAAATCTTTAAACTTATAAAAGCAGTCACCCACATTAAAAAATCTGCTACATTTTCGCGGGCAACCGACGGCCTCGATTTATAGATTTTATACGCAATCCCATGAAACACATACTTGTTATCACCTTCGCTCTTATGCTACTTTTCGCCTGTTCTAACGGTGGCGAGAAAAGCAAACCCACTATAGACGAACCCATTTATACACTGATTTTTTTAGATAAAACTCGTAGTGTCAATATCAACAATTCGTTTGTAGCGCAAAAATACCAGCAGGCGTTGAGCGAAATTATTGAGCAGAATATTCGGCAAAAGGGCGATAAGATTGAGGTTTATTTTATCCATGAAAATACATCCAAAGCCCGAGCCCTAAACCTAACAGTCCGCACCGAGATGGAAGATGTATCGGCTTCCAGCGCTACCGACCGCGAAGCCGCCGAAACAGAATTTACCATGGCACTGACCCGCGAAAAAGCGCAAATTCGTCAGCGGGTATTGCAGCAATTGAACGCACAAAACTCGGGGTCTTCTAATCAGGAAACGGATATTTGGGCCAGCCTACCCGTTATTGCCAAGGCCAACGAATCGGGCGCGACGGTGAAAGTGTATTATCTCAGCGACATGATCGAGAGCGTAAAAGGAGCTAATCGACGTGATTTTCAGGTAAAATCGCCTAAAGACAACGCGCAGGCTGACGAATGGGCAAAAATCGACGCGGACCAATTGAAGCGATACACCATTGGCAGCCCCGATATCACGATGATTTTACCCTTCGAACCGAATGCATCGGTTAAAGAAAATAATCCGGCAGTAACTCAGTATTGGCAAAAGCTATTCTCGGAATTAGGCGCTGGAACGGTGGCCGAGGAATGATTTTACTTAGCTAGCAATTATCTCTGCCGGAATCTCAAAATAATAACCCTCCGAAAATCCGGAGAAATCTTTTTTGAGACAGTACGAAGTCAATGATAAGCCTTCGCCCTCACGCCTGACAGATAAATAGTGGAAGAGCGGTTTGTATTCGGTCGCCAAATCGGGCAATCGGCTAGGTGATAAATTCAATGGTTGTCGCAGTCCCCCGCCCCCGCCAATTATTAGGAATGTTTTTCCATCGAATTGATAGCGCTCAAATGCGTGCGAGTGGCCCGTAATAAACAACCGTGCTTTTTGCGATTTGATATAATTTGGCACAAATCGCTGCTGCACTAACGTAGATGAACCTACCAATTTACTATTTGAATAAGGTGCATGATGACAGGTGACAATGACTACTTTAATGGCAGGGTCTGCATCTAAATCGAGTAACGTTTGTTCGTACCAGGTTTGCTGCTTGACCAAATCGGCGGCAGAGAGAATACTGAAATTAGAATTCAACATGACGACCGCAATGGCATCGGTTACTTTTACGTAGCCCGTAGGGCTATGGTCAGGAAAACGTTGCTGAAAATTTCTGGCCCCTTTTCTGGGCCGACCCATCACATCGTGGTTACCCATAATGGCATAGACAGCCGTTCCAATGGCGGTACAGTTGGCCAGAAACTGGTCAATAATTCGCCATTTATTGTCGCGATAGCCCAAGGATACAATATCACCCAGCCAATAAAGTACAGCCGGTTTCAAGCGGACAATTTCATTGAAAATAGTGCTTGTCGCCTTCTTATTTTGATGAGTTCGTAAGACCAACCGCTCAACCCACATCGGTGCCTGCGTGTCGCTCAAGAATAAAATCTCCCGTTTATTTTCTTCCTGTTCCATAACGTAACGTGTTAGTTACTAACGTTAAGTTGAATTTTTACCACGAAAATGAGCGCCAGACCAGTTGAATTTCTGCGGTAAACGCGGCATTTTCTGCTGCTACCGCATCAAACCATTTTAGTTCGCCCGCTATCCTGAATCGGCGTCCTATCGGATAGGTGTATGAACCTGCTGCCATCCAGCCCAAACTAGTCGTATTAGCCGTAACAGTTCCGACATAATCCAGCCGAGAATAATTCAGATAAACGCCCGTTCCGGCGGTTATAGCAAGCCGTCGGAACAGGCTTCGGTCTGTGCCCCTAAGCCATCCTAATGGCATCGAAAATACAAGTAGGACCGGAACCGCTGATACATATACGTGTGCTGCCTCACCCGCCACAAGTCCCCGATAACTGTACATTGTTGTCCAACCCGTTTCCAAACCCATTCGTAGCCGATGATCAGGATACCACATCACCCGGAGTGATCCAGGTACCCCAAATCGACTAAGATGTGTCTGCTCCAAGGCAGCCGGAACGCCGAGGTGCGTTGAGTAGTAGGATAGCCCTCCACCAGCCGACACAACAATTGTATAAGGTCCCCGCTTCGTATCGGTTGAATCTTTTCGTTCGGGTCTATTCTGGTTCTGAGCCTGTTGCCCATAAGCGGTTATACTCACGAAGAACAAAAAACCCCACCAGATCAAAATAGACAAATAAGCTCGCATATGGTTACTGTTCAACATAGTGATAATAAGCAACAACGGGCGAGTAATTAGACAGAATACCATCGAAATTGTTCTGGCTAATAAATTCCCTGATAAACTCTGGCTCATCAAGCGTCCATACAAATACGGTTAGTCCTTCGGCTTTCATAGCTAATACTTCGGCCGTTTGCGGACCGAGTGTCCAGCGGGGTGCCCAAATGCGGGCCCCTAAAGTACGCGTGAGAGCCGTGTCTAATTCGCACAAGATTGGCGTATTTTCTTTGTCGGTTAGCGCTTGATAAGAGTCTACCGCGTCTGTAGTTGGCAAACCAATAACTATTCGAAGATTTCGACCTGCCAGCAAGGCCTTTTGTCGGTACTTCTGCTGAATAGCCTGCACTTTATCCATTGGCCCAATGTATTTAGTATCGAGCCAGACAAAACTTAGCGATGTATTATTAACGACCGTTTCCAGAGCCTCCTCTAACGTAGGAATTTTTTCGCCGTTTACTAACCGAACCAGCGTGTTCAGCTGCTGATAGGTATAGTCCTCAATTGGCCCGGTTAGACCGCTTTTCTTAATGAGTCGAAGATTCAGCGTATTGTCATGGTATAAAATCGGAACGCCATCTTTTGTATAACGTACGTCTATTTCAATCCCTGTTGCACCCAAACGCGATGCCAGCTTGATAATCTCAACAGAATTTTCGGACGCAGGCAGCAAATCTGACGTGCGCCCTCCACTCCGATGGGCCATAATGGCAAATGGCCTGGGGTTGAGTGGACGTCGATACGTTAGTGTCAAGGGTTGCGTTGGATCAGCCGCTTTTTCACCATACAAGCCACTTAATACAAGTGTGTCACCGTCAGCCAAACTGCCGCTATACGGTTGTATTGTACCGTTATGCCTTGTTTTTACGGTTAGATGAACCAGTCCCGTTGACGTATTAACTAGCTTTCGCCAATAGCCATTCACGACTAAACTGTCGGTTTGTGGATTACCTTCCAGATTGAAATAACCGGCATCTGTTCCCGTAAAAACAGATAAATAATGGGTTGTATCAGAGCCATTTATAAGATACGTCCACTTTAAAGCCACCTGCTCACCAAATTGACCGGAGCCAGTCGTAACCGCATATACGCCTTCCATTGCCTGACGGATGGCGGGCGCAAACCGACCTGAACCGGGCGTATTGGTGAAACTATAGGGTACTGGTGCTTCATAGTCTTTTCGGCAGCCGTTAAAAGCGATGAGAAACAAACCAATGAAGATGTATTTAATCTGTCTCACAGAATAAAACCGAAAATAAGTTGAGGATAGAAAAGATTCCGGTCAAATGTGTCATAGAGTGACCAAAGTTGCCAATTGAAGTTGGAATAAGCCGCTCTAAGTCCCACAGAGACATGACGCTTATTGTAGAAAGGTTGCTCTAATACAAACGTAAAAGCCACCCCATTGATTTCCCGGCGATTGTACTCAACAGCCAGCGAACCTACCTGCGAACGATAATAAAGATCAATAATGGCTTCGGACTTGACGGTTAACTGGAGGTTTCTGGCTAGCCGGTAGCCTACAGACAAGTTGGGAAATGTTTCGATTCCGTAAGCCTGGCTATTAAATACGTCTTTGATAAGTAACGCACCAAACCAGCCATGCACGTCATATCCTGCCGACACGGACAACCGATTGGTGAGTGGAGTGGCCCAGCGCAAGCCCACCCCCAGATTACTTTGCACAAATTGAGTCTGTATCCGACCAACAAAATAAAGCTTCTTCCCAAAAGCTCGCTGGATATTAAAGTCAATGGCGGGCACACTTACCCGCACTTCCTCGGTCAATTCAGGCGGTGTTGTCGTAAATACTAACCCAATGGATTTACGCCATTTTCCCACCGGGGGCGCTTGTGGGAAATAAATATTTGGTTGCGCGGGCCAAGGTTCGGTTGTCTGTGCCATCGTAACCGACGTGGCCAGCAGTATCAAACATCCAACTCGGCAGCTAGTAGTAAATATATTTCGGAAGATGGTCACCCTATTATGTAGAAACTAAGATTCAGATGAAGTAAACCGCGACGAGGGGGTTTATGTTATGAGTAGCGAATAAACACAAAAAAGGCCACTGAAATTCAGTGGCCTTTGGGTAGTAGCGGGAGCTGGACTCGAACCAGCGACCTTTGGGTTATGAGCCCAACGAGCTACCAACTGCTCCATCCCGCGGTGTTTGGTCTGCAAAAGTACGTCAACTTTCTAGAAAAACAATTATCTTTGCAAAAAAAAGTTTTTTCCTCTACCGAAACGTTTTCTTTCAGTAGAGAGTTGTCTGCTAAAGCCACTGGTAATCAGCCAGCGGGATCACCTACGAATGAATACGGAAACTATTGAAAATTTCCCGGCCAATCATAAGGCCGGCTTCGTCAGTATCGTTGGCAAGCCAAATGTTGGCAAGTCCACTCTGATGAATCAACTTGTCGGTGAGCGATTATCTATCATCACCGCAAAGGCACAGACCACCCGTCACCGAATTATGGGTATCCTGAACGGAACCCACGACGGCCAGGAATTCCAACTCGTTTACTCCGACACACCTGGCATCATCAAGCCGCTCTACAAGCTTCATGAGTCGATGATGAGCTTTGTGCGCGGCTCCATTGAGGATGCAGATGTAGTTCTTTTCGTAACGGATATCTTCGAACTACACGATGAGAATGACGTAATCGAGCGACTACAAAAATCCGAAGTTCCTGTTCTACTGCTTATTAATAAGATAGATCATGCCACGCAGGAGCAGGTAAATGAGAAAATCACTTATTGGGAGGAACGATTTAAGGCGCAGGAAATTATCCCTATTTCTGCCCTGAATAATTTCAACGTTGCTCGGGTATTTGAGGGTATCATTAGCCGACTACCGCAGCACCCACCTTATTTCCCGAAAGACGAACTAACCGATAAACCCGAACGGTTTTTCGCATCGGAAATAATTCGGGAGAAAATTTTCCTGAACTATAAGAAAGAAGTGCCTTATAGTAGCGAAGTGGTTGTAACGGGATTTAAAGAGAAGGATGACATTATTGTTATTCAGGCTGAAATTCTGGTTGAGCGAGCTACCCAGCGGGCAATTTTGCTCGGCGAAGGCGGCAAAATGATTAAGAAAACGGGCATCATGGCTCGCGAAGAGCTCGAACGCTTCTTTGGTAAAAAAGTATATTTAGAACAATTCGTTAAAGTAGAACCCGATTGGCGGCAAAAAGAGCGTATGCTCAAGCGGCTGGGGTATGACGAATAAAGGAGAAAAAGCATGGAGCAAGGCAGGAAAAGGGTTGATCGAAACTCTGGCCTTTCTTTCTCCTTTTTTCATTTTCTCCCTTTCTTCCTTCAAAAAAATGGCAAACATCGTTGCAATCGTTGGCCGCCCAAACGTGGGTAAGTCCACGCTGTTTAACCGCTTGACGGAACAGCGGCAGGCCATCATGGATAACCAAAGTGGCGTAACACGCGACCGGCATTATGGTACGGCCGAGTGGAACAACAAATATTTTACAGTCGTCGATACGGGCGGGTACGTGGTCGGTTCCGAAGATGTCTTTGAGGAATCTATTCGCGAACAGGTCGAAATCGCTATTCAGGAATCGACCGTTCTACTTTTTGTACTTGATACACAAACCGGCATTACCGGCTTAGATCAGGACTTTGCCGATGTATTACGCCGGTCTAAAAAGCCCGTTTATGTTGTAGCAAACAAAGCAGAAACGGGTGAACGGGCGCACAGTGCTTCTGAATTTTATGCCCTGGGCTTAGGCGATCCGTATGCTATTTCCTCACAAACCGGCACCGGAACAGGTGACTTGCTGGATGAAATTATCAAGCATTTCCCTAACGATGGTGTCGAAAACCCCGATGCCGGTATTCCACGTATCGCTATTCTGGGGCGGCCAAATGTTGGGAAATCATCCTTCCTGAATGTGCTCACAGGTCAGGACCGTAGTATCGTTACCGATATTGCCGGTACCACACGTGATGCTATTGATACTCGTTATAAGGCGTACGGAAAAGATTTTATCCTGACCGATACAGCGGGTATCCGCCGTAAAGCCCGTGTTGATTCTAACATTGAGTTTTATTCGGTACTACGCTCCATTAAAGCGATGGAGGATTCGGACGTGTGTATTATCATGCTCGACGCTACTCGTGGGCTGGAAGCGCAGGATCTAAATATCATTGGTCAGGCAGTGAAGGTGAAGAAAGGCGTGGTTATTATGGTTAATAAGTGGGATGCTGTTGAAAAAGATCATCGCACAGCCGATACGCTGCGAAAGGAGATGATTCAACGGATGATGCCTATTGACTATGTGCCCATTATTTTCGCATCGGTTCATGAAAAACAGCGTATTTTCCAAGTGATGGAAAAGGCGATGGAGGTGTATGAAAATAAGACGAAGAAGGTAGCGACATCGAAACTTAACGAAGCGATGCAAGCCGAAATCGAGAAGTATCCGCCACCGAACTTGAAAGGCAAATTCGTCAAAATCAAGTATATGGTGCAGGTGCCAACACCTTCTCCAACGTTCATATTTTTTTGTAATCTGCCGCAATACGTCCAGGAATCGTATGAGCGATTCCTGGAAAACAGGCTTCGGGAACACTTCGATTTCACAGGTGTACCGATTACGGTATTTTTCAGACAAAATTAAGCTGGGTTAGTATTGTAAAAATCGACTGGAACCGTGGGTGTTGTCCACAAGTGATTTTCTTGGTGT
>CAXVWN010000222.1:0-8218 GCA_964263725.1 Spirosoma sp. | reverse complement strand
CAATCGGTGCAAAGCGGCTTGAATGCCATTCAGGTTCCAAACGGATTAGTGGCTGTCCACGATGGTGTTCGTCCTTTTGTTTCATTAGAAATTATTCAGAATAGCTTCGAAACTGCCGCCCGCACCGGCTCAGCGGTAACTTGCGTACCGGTAAAAGATTCCGTACGGGTTGTTGGAGCCGATGGAAGTAGTCAGGCCGTTGACCGCAGCCGGTATCGCCTGGTGCAAACACCCCAAACTTTTCGTTTGGACTTGTTTCGGCAAGCATTTCAAACCGAAGAGCAACCGTTTTTTACGGACTGCGCCAGTGTGATGGAATATGCTGGCTTTCCAATTACGCTGATTGATGGATCATACGAAAACATTAAAATTACCACGCCGGAGGATTTAAAATAGCTGAACTACATCCACAAATGCAAACCCGACTTTCGGCTAACCAGTACATTGATGGCATCCTTGCTGGTGATCGACTGGTGCTTAGCCGGGCCATTACACTTGTTGAAAGCCGTCGGGCCGACGATCAGGCATTGGCGCAGCAAGTACTGGGAGCCATTCTACCCAAAATAGGCAATTCAACGCGGATAGGCATCACGGGTGTTCCGGGTGTGGGCAAAAGCACGTTTATCGAATCGTTCGGTACGTACTTAACCGATCTTGGGCATCGGCTGGCCGTGCTGACTGTTGACCCTACCAGCCAGCGGTCGGGTGGTAGTTTGCTAGGCGACAAAACCCGCATGGAAACGCTTTCGATGAATGCCAGCGCTTACATTCGCCCCTCCCCTGCGGGCGACTCACTTGGCGGAGTGGCCCATCGCACGCGCGAAACAATGCTGCTTTGTGAGGCCGCCGGATTTGATGTTCTGCTGGTTGAAACCGTTGGCGTAGGCCAGTCCGAAACCGTTGTACATGGTATGGTGGATTTCTTTCTGTTGCTCATGCTGGCCGGTGCAGGGGACGAATTGCAGGGAATGAAACGAGGTATTATGGAACTGGCCGACGCGCTGGCGATTACGAAAGCCGACGGTGACAACCTATCTCCTGCTAACCGTGCCCGAATCGAATATCAAAATGCATTGCACCTTTTTCCGCCTACTGGCACGGGTTGGTTTCCACCGGTGGTTACCTGTTCAGCTATGACAGGCACCGGTGTAAAGGACATCTGGCAAACGATCCAGGAACATCAGCAACTGACAATCCAAAATGGCCATCGCACTCAGCAACGTCAGGAACAGCAACTAACCTGGTTCCGGTCGTTGGTACGACAACGGCTTGAAAATCGTTTTTATAATCAGCCGGATATGCGTAATCGACTCGCGGCAATTGAAGAACAGATTCGAGCCGGAACGCTGCTTCCCTCCCCAGCGGTAGAATTACTCCTGAGTTAATGAGGGGATTTGCTTTAGAGGAAAATCAAGGCAACTTTCACAACACGGCCCCTTCAGGACTTTCCTGAAGGGGCCGTGTTGTGAAAGTTCACCTAATCACTTAGGCGTTTCCTAAGGTTTTATCTGGTTCGTTAGAACGAGTGACTGGAATCGTTTCTTCACTGGTTGTCGTGTTCCAATCGGCATCGGCGACTTTGTCGGAATTTTCAGACACGGGTGGTTGGCCCCAAGATGCCCGTTTCGATTCTTCGATATCCTGACTGCTAATTCCGTTGGCATCATCAGCTTCGGCTACTGTAGCCTCTGCTTCAGCAACATCACCTGGCACGTCGGTATCATTACTGC
This sequence comes from Spirosoma sp., assembly GCA_964263725.1. Taxonomy (GTDB): domain Bacteria; phylum Bacteroidota; class Bacteroidia; order Cytophagales; family Spirosomataceae; genus Spirosoma. Next base: position 6,488 of record CAXVWN010000222.1, on the reverse strand, counting down.
CAGCCACACGCGATGGCAATTCATTATCCAGATTCTTATCGTTTAATTGCGCCAACGCTGGGGGAATGCCCATTGTGTTGTGCATTGCCTGAGCCGCAAAAGACTCAGTGCTTTCTTTACGGGAATTGCTACTTACGCTCATAACGTTACTTTTTAAAGTGTTGAGATTTAAGAAAAGCTACTGCCACATAACAGATAATCAATATGTGGGTTTATTGTTAAGATCCGTGCCCGTTTCGGCGACGTCGTCCTCTCGTTCTTCCTGTTCCTTATCTGTCTGATCAGGCTTCTTATTGTCATTTTGTTTTTTAGCCGCTTCCTGCGCTTTTGGTACCGGCACCTGATCGGCAGAACCGTAGTCGTCGGGGCCTTGGGTTGTCACATCCACCATAGCCGTGTTGGTCTTTTTACCATCGGCAACGGCCGCTTCCAATCCCTCCTCGGTTACTTCCATCGCACTATTGGTCATGTCTCCCATTCGCAGTACACCATTCTTACTATCCATATCTGTACTGCCAATGCCGCGTTCATTTCGGCCATCCTGCCCGCCCCGAATCTGTTGGCTGTCGAGACCGTTGGCAGAATTTTCCTGCTCGTACTGATTTTTATTGTCCTCCATTGGCCGGTCTACATCCGTATCATCAGACCCAAATGGTCCCTCTGTGCGACCTGCTATATACGCGCTATCGTGCTTTACATTCTTTTCTTCTTCCATGGCGTTGAGTCGGCTAATTTTATAGAATAACTTCGGTTAAGACAAAAAGTTTTCGCTTTTTCCAACATCCTCTGTACTTATGTGCATGACGAAAAGGATTAATGAATTACGAAAAGACTGACTACCGAGAAATCAATTTACCTACCGTATAATATACATTAAGTTCACTTAATAGACTTACAATCTGATTAACTGCTATATTTCTACCTCAATAACAATAGCTTCTTAATACCTTTATTCTTACCAGTTAGACGGTTACCATAAAGGCTTTTTATGCTCTTGATAAAGCAGAAATAATAGCAAGCTTCTCTCAGATATTAGATTTTTAATAGTTGGATAAAGCGTAATGCAGAAAGCGGACCGACAATGTCGATCCGCTTTTTTATTAAATCATAATCACAAGAGCCGGATTTTAAAGCGGGCTTTTTCACATAAAAAAGGAGGTCATCGTCACGATGACCTCCTTTTTTATGTGAAAACTAACAACGCAGTTTAATCAACATCCCAGAATAATTTAGTACTGAATACATCAATGGTACCTTGTGCTGCTATGTTGGCAACGTTTGAACCCGCTTCTGTATTCGGGTAGAATAATCGTAGCGGACGTTTGTTCGCTTCTGGCACCTGTATACTTTGCGGAATATTCGGCAAATTGGTACGACGGTATTCAGCCCAAGCTTCCAGACCACTGAAGTTCGTCAAGGCAATCCATTTCTGAATGGCGATAGCAGCCAGTTTATCTGTTGATGCGTCCCAATCGTAATTCTGAATTTTGCTGCCTTTGAAGACAGCCGCCCCAGCGACGTTAGCACCTAGGACGCGGAACGACTGAAGAATACCTTCTTCAAAATACGCCTTAGCGGTGTTAGGCAACGTTACATCGGCATACCGTTGTTTGGCTTCTGCCAGTAGGAACTGAACTTCCGACCCAGTCATGATAATATACGCCCGGTTATAATCACCTTTAACAATCAGGCTTGGTCCTAAAGAGACGGTATTGGCGGGTAAGTAACCTGAACTAGCCCCAAATGGTGTCCCCGAATAGTTGGCCGCAATTTCAAGTTGGGCACTTACTCCCGGCGTAGTAGTACTTTCACCACCGTTGGCGTAGGCGATTCGTTTCAGCCTCAGGGTATCACCGTTCGCTTTGAGTGTATTGACCAAAAACTGCGTTGGACGTGGGTAGTTATTCAGAGCCCGTTTAGCACCAGTTTCGTTATAACCCCAGCGATCATAGACAGGGTTTAACTGAGTAGCTGCGGGTTGAAAGAAGGATGGTCCACCGATACCTACATCCGACCCAGTAATAAAGCCCGAACCCTCGGCCACAATTTTATTCACTTCAGTCTTAATGTACGTATCCCGACCCGTAATTTTTGACTGACGAATCAAAATCCGCATCTTAAGCGAATTAGCAAATTGAACCCACTTCGTTACGTTGCCACCAAAGACAATATCTGATGTATTAAAAGCACCACCAAAAGCATTCGCTTTCAAATCAACAATGGCTTCATCTAATAACGGAATCAACGCTTCGTAGACCGCTTTCTGATCATCGAATTTTGGAGCTAGTGTTGCAGCTCCTTTCAGCGCATCGGTAAAAGGTATATTACCGTACATATCGACCAATTGTTGATATAGCATCGCTTTCATCACTTTCGATGGTCCTTTCAGAAATTTCTGATTATTGGCATCGGCATTGTTAATCACGTACTGATAATCTTCCAGATTGTCGTAATATGTATCCCAGTAGTTGAAATCACCGTTGGTAAACTGGTAAGCAAACTGGGCCGTATTAATAATGTACCCATTCCCCTGCGACCACTGGCCAGCCCAGTAGAAGCCAAGTTCATTGGCATTCTGCCCGGCGTTTCCGATGCTATTCCCGGCCAGATTGGTGGCCGTGATATTCAGCGCATTGGTAAACACGTAGTTCGGCGATGAAGTTGGCAACTGGTTTGGGTTGGTGTTGATATCCAAATATGATTTGGTATTACAACTGGAACCAACCACAGCTACTAAAACAGCTATAATTATTGCTTTTAATTTCATATCAAGTCAATATTGATGTTTACTAAAATGTAAGGTTAATATTTATACCGTACTGACGAACGGGTGGTGTTTGGGTAGTCGTATTGATCCCAATACCGACAGCAGAATTTGTTGTAGGCGTTGTGGTGGCCTGACTACCTGGGTCTGGATTTCCCTGATAACTAAACTCGGGGTCCGTATAATAATTCTTCTTATCAACAATTGTTAGCAGATTCCGGCCATACAGTGCAATGCTGGCTCCCGAGAGAAACTTCGTTTTTGTAATCAGGCTTTGTGGCAGACGATACGACAGGTTAATGTCCCGGAGTTTGATAAACCAGGCGGGTGTAACAAAGTTCTCGGAAATCAGCCGGTAGTTATCTACCCATAGAGAGTACTCGGCCTCGCGCACCTGAACGGTCGTATTAGGAATTACCGTTGTTCCGTCCGGCCCTAAGTAAGCCGAGTTCGGGAAAATTTGCGGAGAACGGTTTTCCGTCCATTTACCCGTTCCGGTAAAGGTCATCTGACGACCCAGATCGCTGAACATGACGTTGCCACCCCGATACTCGAAATTAAACGTAAAGCCAAAGTTACCATATTCAATTTTCGACCCTAAACCTGCAATATGCCGGGGCAGTACACCACCGCGTGATGATAACGAGGTCTGGCGCAGGGGATAACCCGTGGTTGCATTCACCAGCACACGGCCTGAACCATCCGGTGCATACTGATAACCATCAGTTTTCAGTATCGGGAAGCGCTCATCTTTAATTACGTTCGTGTTGGCGTATGAGTACCCCCCAATCTGGAATTCGTTAATGCCCGGATAGAGGTCAAGTACTTTATTGTCATTGTACGAGTAGCGAATGCTGGCATCCCAGGAGAATTTACCGCCCCGGGCAATCAGGTATTTCAGTTCGGCTTCGTACCCCCAGTTTTTGGTTTCGCCAACGTTGATCAGCAGGTTCTGGAAACCAGTGGAATTCGGCACACGAACCGTAATTACCTGTCCTTTCGAGTTCTGTGTATAGGCCGACACATCAATATTAATGCGGTTGTTCAGCAGTTGAAACTCACCACCTATCTCTGCCGAATAAACCTGTTCAGGTTTTAGATTGGGATCAGGCAGCGTGTTGCCAACAGTTAGACCGACGACGTTGCCGTACGGAAAGCCCGCGCCGTTCGGATAGGTCAGATCCAGGCCATACAAAGGAATATTGTCATTGGCGTTTTTGTTGTAGTTCGCCCGGAACTTGGCATAGTTCAGGAATGAGCTCTGGAGACTGGGGAAAGCGTCAGTAGCGATAAACGAAAGAGCTACTCCATAGTACGGATAGGACCAGTAATTAGCCGGACGATCGGGCTTGTAGAACTTGGATGTCTGATCGAAGCGAAACGAACCGTTCAAGATCAGCCAGTTTTTATAGTTCGTGGTTAAATCGGCATAGTACCCCAGACGGCGCTCCTGCGTAAGAATCTGCCCACCCCTCAGTATACCCTGGCGATTCGACACGTTGTACACATCAGGGACAACAATTGAACTCGAACCAATCAAAATGTTATTGGTCGTGCGCTGATACAGGCTATTACCTAAAATCAACCGATTCGTTACCGGGCCAAAATCTTTCGCTAACTGAATCTGGAATTCGTTATTGATGACATTTTCCGTACCTGAAAAGTCCTCTACAGAGCCCGGAGTATCGGTAAGAGCCCGGTAAATCCCCGTACCGTCCCCAGCCCGAAAGAACGGTGCCGGAATAAATGATTTACTTTTTGCCCAGTCAGAATAGGTAAACTTGCCTACAGTATTTTTGCCCGTACGGGAGTTATTCATAACGCCCAATCGGTTCGTGAGTGACAACCAGCTAGTTGCTTTAAGAACCAGGCTTAAGTTACCATTCAGGTTGGCGTCCTTATAATTCCTCCTGGCATTGTCAGCCTCGAAATATGGGTTGTTATAATAATCATTATAAAAGCCGTTTGGATTTGCCAACGGATTGGTCTGCCAGTCGCGTAGGCTACTCAGGGGTAGGTTAGCGGGTTAGTTCAATACGCCATTATAAAAATCAAACGAGGTACGGTTATAAACGGCCTGCGTATAAGCTGCGTTAAAGCTAGCGGTTAGTTTGCCATACTCCTTCGTAGCGGATAGACGAGTACCGGTACGATTGCTTTTATCGTGAGGTACAATTCCATTAATCGACTGATTTTCAATCGACATATAGAATGAGCTGGTTTCGTCGCCCCCCTGAAAATTCACCTGATTGTTCATCGACACGCCCGTGTTGAAGGCCTTACGGCGAGCATCTGGAACAGCCGAATACGGAATAATAAGCTGGCTACCATCTTCAGCAGTCCGTCCCTGAATCCGCATGGACCCATCAAACGCATCGCCATATTGCTGGTTTTCGTAGGAACGCCAGTTGTCTTTCATTCGCTCCAAATAGTCAGTCTTGTAACCAGCCGTACCAAAAGCGGTGGCATAGTGTGAGCCCGAGCCGTACTTATCCTGGATTTGGGGCAGAAAGCTAATCTGTTCGAAGTTCGTACTGTTTGAATACGACACTTTTAACTTTCCCTTCACACCTCTCTTAGTGGTAATGATAATGGCACCATTGATACCAGACGATCCATACAAGGTAGCCGCCTGACCACCTTTCAGAATTGAAACACTTTCAATATCGTTAGGATTGATTAGTGACAATACCGTAGAAGTTGTTTGCATCCCGTCCAAAACAACCAGAGCTTCGTTGTTACCCGTTAATGAGCGATAGCCACGTAGTACAACCTTTACAGCTGGGTCAACACCATTATTGACGTTGTAAACAGCCAGCCCAGTTACTTTACCCGAAAGTGCCTGGGCTAACTGTGGTGAGCGGCCAACTGTTACATCATCGTTATTTACTTTGGATATCGCGTAACCAATTTCCCGCTGATTTTTCCGGATACCCTGCGCTGTGACAACAATTTCCTGGAGTTGTGAAGCATCGGGTTTCAAAGCCAAGTTAAGGGCTGTTTGATTTTCAAGCTTAACGCTTTCTGTAACGAAACCGATAAAACTGACTAGCAGAACATTCCCTTTTGCAGCATTAATCTGGAACGTGCCATCGGCATTCGTGGTAGTTCCCTGAGTTGTACCTTTGATTAAAATAGTAACTCCCGGTAACACAGAGCCGTCTTCTGATGAAGTGATTTTTCCGGTGATGGCCAGATTCTGGGCCAGCAATGGAATAGCGAATAAACACAGCAGGAGCTGTGTTAGTAGAAATTTACGCATAGAGCATTGTTTAAGTTAAGAAGTAGTACTTGAGTATAAAAACTATACCAAACTTATTAAAAATCTATTAAAAACAATACTTCACCATTCACATAAATTAATTTAATAAATATTGACAATGCATCATTTAATAAAACAATATTCTTAATATGAAAGTATATACAATATATAATACCGTTATTTAATAACAAACTTATATTTATATATATTAATATTGTTTTAATGTTTATTAAATAACATTACTAAGTACTTAAATCATATACTTATTCTTATATCAATTCCGGCTAAAATTTGTTTTTATTTTTTGAGTATTCATCTTTAGTGATATAACGATTGAACGGCTAATCACCTCTATTACACATAATATTTCCTTTTATGAAAAAATCCATATAATATGTGGTTTACATATATAATTTCAGAATTTGCGTTCGACTCGTCTTCTACCAATCGAGTATTTTTTGT